>WRFD01000021.1 GCA_009778955.1 Desulfobulbus sp. | reverse complement strand
TCCTCCCGGTATTTCAGGCTCGCCTGTTTCTCCTCAAGAATCTGGAATTCTCGTTGGATCTCGTCAAACTTACGGTTCAGGCGCCGCTGATCCTCCTTGATTTCCAAGCGGTTCGCCTTCAACTCGCGATCGGCTTCTTGTTTGATCAGAAGCGCCTCTTCCTTGGCTTGAAGCAGGGCCTCTTTTTTGATCTGTTCGGCTTCGCTGATCGAATTTTCGATGATCTGGCGGCCCTGCAGGGCAATGTTCCGCTGATTGCCCTCCACCAGTTTTTTGCGCAGCAAGATGCCCACAATAACGCCGATCACTAAACCGATCAGCGCTGCTAACAACAGAGTTATAGTATTGTATTCCATATATAAATCATCCTTCATCCTCTATATGAAAAAAGGGTCTGTCGTGCTCTACGACGACCCGACGCAGATCCATGCTGGCAGGTGAAACAGAAAAGAAAGGCGGCGCTGGCTGGGCGACCCGCAGCATCAAACAGAAACGCTGATCAATTTCAGCGACGAGAAGAGGCCAAACTTTTCAGGACAGGCTCAAGCATTCCCCTGGTCTTGCAAACACCGGAGATTCAAAGAGATGCTTGGTCGTGCGCCATGCAACCAACACGACCTTCACTAACAGCCTGGATGGAGGGTTACGCATATATGGTAAACCTGATCGCATCAGTGTTGTCTTTTCTATCGCAGGACCAGCATTGCCCATCCGCCCCGCAGCGCCATCCTTTTTTCGGGTCAAGAATGGCGCGGGTGCGCAAGGAGCGCTTTACTCCTCAGGCAACAACCCCCCGCGCTGCCGTGTCAACGAAATGATTAAACCTAATTGAATTAGGTGGGCAAGGCCCCCGTTGACGGCTGGGACTCATTGAAGAGTTCCATGATTCAACTTCGAGGCTGCCCTTCTTGTGCGAGTTGGCTCAATACTTCGCTGATCACCAACAGAACAGGGGTACTTTTTTTCTTACTGCTCCTTGTTGTCGCTATTATACCGCAACTCCTTCTCCAGCTAAACGAGAATCTACAAAAACTCAGCCCAACCCTGAAACAACCTTATCGATCAGACGGGTGAAGGTCGCCTCCTGTAATTGACGGTGCGCCTCGAACTCCCGATGCAACTGGACATATTTTGCCGCCATGCGCAAGCAGCCCAACACCAGCATTTTGCTGGAGGGCACCGAGCTGCGGCTGAATGTTTCACCGTTTTCGAGCTCCTCGCGCAACAGCGCGATGACGGAATCCACCTCTTCCTCAGACGCATTGCTGTAGAAAGTGAATTCCTGTCCGAACAACTCAAAGCGGACTAACCGATCCTGCATCGAAGGCCGGGATCAAGCTCAGATGTTCTTGCCGTCCGGGGAATCGCTGAACAGCGACCCTTGAATGCTCTCGTACCCCCTGCTCTTTTCCACCAAAAACGTTTCTTGATCCGACTCCCATTGTCCAATGCGGTCGAGCAATCCGGAGACCCGGTTGCCGACCTCTGTCCGCTCAGTGGTCAGGTTGTAAATGTTGTTTTTCAATTCCGCGCATTCGGCCTCACGCTCACTCAATGTTGCCTGCAGGGCATGAAAATCAGCTTTCAGCTGGTTGTATTTATTCAAAAGTTTATCAACGAACTCCTCAAGGCGCGCCAACTCCGCATTGTTCTCCATGACTGTATCCTTTCATATTTTTCAGTTGTCGAAAAGCCGCAAAACATAACCTTCCGAAATCATAACATAACTTTAACGGAGCTAACTATACAAATCGAGCCGACCGAACGCAAGAACTTTGCAGAGAGCCACGCCATGCTGGTTCTTTTTTCCGTTGAACGTGGTTCAGATTCGGATGTATTCCCAGGCTAGAGGGCGGCTGTTTGCATACGGCATGTAGCCGTGAAAAAGCCGCGGATCCCCATCGAACACCAGGGGCAGGAAATAGCGGTCCCCTTCCCACATGGGCAATGCACTGAGCGCGGCGATGGGGTGCCAGGCAAGATCCCCCTCTTCATTTTTTGTTCTCGGCGTACCGGTAAATGCGGTGATCAAAAAAACAAAGCCGAGCCAATTTTCTCCCTCGGGTCCGAAACCTGTCCAGTTGATCGTGCCCCGCAACTGCACTTCCGTGCATTCAAGGCCGGCCTCTTCCCGGATTTCCCGCTTAAGACAGGTCAGCACGTCTTCGTCTGCCCTCATCTTGCCTCCCAACCCATTGTATTTCCCAAGGTGCTGATCCGACTCTCTGGCGTTGCGATACACCAGAAGGGCCTGCAAGCGGTCAGGGGAAACGATATAGCCCAAAGTTCCAACAATCGGCATGTACATGCGGTGAAACCTCCGTCATTTATCGAGCAGTCCGTCTTTTGGCTGCGACTTCTGTCGCCGGACAGGATGCCTCATGCTATACTAACAGATAAAGCATTTGTCGGCCCACCACTGCCCCTTGTCAACCTGTACCCGGAACATCATGGTCGCTTTTCACCTGCAACGATCCCCACTTCTTCCCCTTATCTATGCGCTTGCAGCCCTTTGCCTGTCGTTGGCGTGGTCTTCAGCCGTCTCTTGCGTCCTGGCCGCCGAGAAGTTTCCCTTCTATCCCTGCCTCCAGGCGAATGTCAAGTTTTGGGAGGATGTCTACAGTCGCTATTCCACCCGCCAGGGCATTCTGCACGACACCGATGATCTCAGCCGGGTTTACGCGATTGTCGATCTCGTCGACTGGGAAACCATGGATGCAGCGCGGATCAACAGCGACCGGATCAAGGCGGCAAGGGAGCGGGTCAGCGACATCCTGACCAGGCTGAGCGCCGGCGCTCCTCCCCGCACGGCAGAAGAACGCCGCATCGCCGGATTATTTCCGCCGCGACAGCATACCGTCTATCGCGAAGCGCGGGAGAACATCCGCCTGCAACTCGGCCAAAGTGACCGCTTCCATGAAGGGGTGATCCGCTCCGGCAAATACCTGACCCAATTCAAACGGATTTTCGTCGCCCAAGGGCTTCCCCCAGAACTGGCATATCTCCCCCATGTCGAATCTTCGTTCAATCCCAAGGCGCAGAGCAAGGCGGGAGCCGCTGGTCTCTGGCAGTTCACCCGCTCCACGGGAAAAGAATACATGACGGTCAATGAGTTGATCGATGAGCGCTACGATCCCTACGTTTCCACCCAGGCAGCAGCCCGGCTGTTGAAGGGCAATTACGAACTGCTCCAGACTTGGCCGCTCGCCATCACCGCCTACAACCACGGGCGGACCGGCATGCTCCGGGCTGTGCGGGAGGCAGGCGGTTATGAGAATATATTCCGCTCCTACGACCAAGGTTCGTTCAAATTCGCTTCCCGGAACTTTTACTCGGAATTTCTCGCCGCCGCGCGCGTGGCGATCCGCATGGGCAACAATCTCCGCTTTCCCATCGAGCGGCCCGAGGAAACGAGGACCGTTCGTCTGACCCAGGATATGTCCGTCCACCGGCTGCGGACACTGTATAGCGTCTCGGCCGACACTTTCAGCCGCCTCAATCCGGCCCTCTTGTCACCTGTCCTTAAAGGTGAACAAGCGGTCCCTCAAGGCTTCCAGGTGCGACTTCCGGCCGAACCACGGGGAAAGATCCGCCCCAATCGCCGATCCGGTCAGCCGACCCGCGCATAGCGCGCGCCCAGGCCGGAAAACCACATCGAGTCAAAATTTTTCCCGCACGCCCGTCAAAGCTCCAGAGAAACGGCAGCCAATGCTGATGCAGCAAATCCTACCAATACAGGCAATCAATCGAATTAACTAAAAATAATTCTTGAACAGCAAAGCCGTATGCCCTAATAATTGAATATGATAGCATCGTTTTCCCTTGAAGTCGGCTCCTTTCGCTCACCAAGGCGAGAGGACATCCGCACATCGACTCAAGGTGGCAGCACTCCTTGACTGCCGAGCTGCCCATGTGGGCACGGCCAGGTTTGCGGGACGACGGCTTCCCGCAAACCTTTACCCGCGATCAGCCAAATCGAGGTACAGTGCCATGACGCCAGCCGAAGCACTCATCAAAAAATCCAAAAACATCAAGACGCTGCCGCACATAGTCTCCCGGCTGGCACAATTGATCGACGATGACAGCTCGACCCTCCAGGATTTTGAAGAGGTCATTCGGCTGGATCCCGCTCTGATCGCACGCCTGCTGACCCTGGTCAACAGCTCCTATTTCGGCCTGATTCGGAAAGTCGATTCCATCTCGAGGGCAGTGGTTCTGCTCGGCATGAAAAATCTCCATAACATTGCTATCACCGATGCCCTTCAGCGCATGCTCCGCAGCCATTCCGGCATCACCAAATTTTTTCCGCAACAGCTATGGCTGCACAGCGCCGCCTCAGGCATATGCTGCAAAATGATTGCCGAGCGCATTTTCGCGCTCAATGGTGACGACGCATATCTGTGCGGCATCATTCACGATATCGGATTGATTGTCATTATGGAAGCCAACTCGGAAGCATTTCTCCAACTCATCGAGCAACTGGAGGTCGGCGGTCCCTCCATCATAACTCTGGAGCAGCAGTTGCTCCAGACCGATCACTGCGAAATCGGGTATATCCTCACACAGAATTGGCATCTCTCCAAGGCGATTTCCGAAGCCATTCGCGACCATCATGCGGATGATCTGGTCGACGTTGCTCCCCATTCCCCAGCCGGCATTCTCCAGATGAGCGAATATATCGTCCACCAGCTTCATTTTCCCGCTGTCAAGGAAGGGCTGACCATAAACCTTGCTCCTTCTTTGGCCGCCCACATTCAGGACAATCTGGAAGAGTACAAGGTGTTGGCCGAAAATCTCCCGGAAGAGCTGGAAAAGACGAAAAACCTGTATGGAGATTGAGGCTATCTTCGATGACGCTCGCCCCTCTTTTTGCTGAATTTGTCGATCCGCTGGAACAGTTGAACACCCTACGGATGCATCTGGAACAAGAAACCGACCAGATGCTGTTCTTCTGTCTCGGCCGCTTCGACGCCCATGCCGCATCCGAGGGCTTCCCTTTAGATGCCGACCAAGCGGTCCGAGTCATCGAGGAACACGAACAGCCCGCTGCTAAGGAGGCGACCTTTGTCGTCCAGGGCAGGCGCTATTACCTGCTCGTTGTCCCCGCTTTACAAGGCCACATCCTCGCCACGCCTCTCCACCCGGAACAAGCCGACGACATCGCTCCCTGGGCGGCAAACGTTATCCGCCTGGCTGTTCGTCTCTTTCGTGCCCAGCGGGAGACAGACGAGACGGTCAACCGGCTCCGTATCCAGAAAAAACAGTTTGATCGGCAATCGGCGGTCCTGGAAAATAAATTCCAGGACATAATGGCTGAAAACGAACAAAACTACCAAAAGATACAGGAACAGCAACTCACCTATGCCAACAGGCTGCAAGCGGAAATCAAAACCCAGACCGCCGAGCTGCGAATGGCGAAAAAGGCGGCCGAAGCCGCCAGTGTCGCCAAGAGCGAATTCCTGGCCTCCATGAGTCACGAAATCCGCACCCCAATGAACGGCATCATCGGCTTTACCGATATGCTTCTGGAAACCGGGCTTAACAACGAGCAAGAGGAATTTGCCCAGACCATCAAGCGCAGCGCCTATGCCTTGCTTTCTCTGATCAACGACATTCTCGATTTTTCCAAGGTTGAGGCGGGAAAACTCGATTTGGAATGCATCAGTTTTGATCCCGAAATCACGGCCCAGGACGTTTGCGATCTGATCCGGCCCAAAGTAGCCTCTCAGCCGATTGAGGTGCTGTGCCGGATTGACGACGCCTTGCCGGCTAACGTCATGGGCGATCCAGGCCGCTACCGCCAGGTTCTGGTCAACCTCATGGGCAACGCGGCGAAATTCACCAAGCAGGGTGAGTTGGAGTTGGCCATCATGGTGGAAAGCGAAACCGAGACAACCATCACCCTGCATGCCACCATCCGCGATACCGGCATAGGCATCCCTCAAGATAAACTGGAAGTGATTTTCGAAGCTTTTCGGCAGGCCGACGGCTCCACCACCCGTGAATACGGGGGAACGGGACTGGGCCTTTCCATCTGCCGAAAAATTGCAGACCTCATGGGCGGGAAAGTATGGGCCGAAAGCCGCTCCGGCAAGGACACCACCTTTCATTTCACCGCCATATTCAACAAGGCGCCGCAACAGCAAAAAAAGATGTTCCACAAGGTCAGCCTGGCAGGCAAACGGGTGCTGATTGTCGACGACAACCTGGCCAACCTCACCATTCTTGAGCATGTGCTCCGGTCGGCCCGCCTGGAAGTGACCGCCGTTGCCGACAGCGGCGCTGTCCTGCCGCTTCTGCGACGAGCAGCAGAAGAACGACGCCAGTTTGATCTTGCCATCCTAGATATGCAGATGCCGGAACCCGACGGCTTTACCCTGGCGCGCCAGATCCGCACCGAGATGGCAGAAACAGCCCTTCTGCCCCTGTTGGCCTACACCTCGACCATGGACAAAAGCGCCCAGCTTTGCAAGGATGCGGGGTTCGATGCTATCTTGGTCAAACCCGCCCGCCGGGACACCCTCTTCAAGACCATCGAAAAATTGCTGGGGATTGATGCGCCGGGCGACGCCAGCCAGGCGGAGGCTCCAATCCTCACGCAGTACAGTGTCCGCGAGGAGATCAAACAATCGGTCCGAATTCTTCTTGCCGAGGACAATCCGGTCAATCAGAAGCTGGCGGTGCTGATTCTCACCAAGGCCGGCTACAAGATTTCGGTCGTCAATAACGGCCGTCAAGCGGTTGATGCCTTTGCCAGAAATCCGAAAGAGTTCGACCTCATCCTCATGGATGTCCAAATGCCCGAAATGGACGGACTGAAAGCGACCAAGGAACTTCGCGCCCAAGGATGGACGGATGTTCCCATCATCGCCATGACTGCCAACGCCATGAAGGGGGACCGGGAAATCTGCCTTGAGGCGGGCATGAACGACTACATCGTCAAACCGGTCAAACGGGAAATTATTTTTGAAATCATTGAAAAGTGGCTGCATCGCGACTTGGGGAAATAGCCATCCGCTACGGCGGTGACGGCGATGAAGTTCACCAAGGTCAAGCAATTGATGCAACGCATAGATCTTTTCGCCGCCTCCTGCGCTGTAAACCGCAAGCTGTTGCAGTGAACCGCCACAGTCGATTCCATCCTTGAAAAACTGCATCAACTTTGCTCGCATATTTGCGGGCAGGATGCTCTCCCATTGCCGCTCCGATTCACAAATTAAAACTAATCAAATCTGCTTGATTCGCCGAAGAGCACCTATATAATGGAGTATAAAGCACAAACGCAAACGCAAGTATAAATACATAGAAGCAGGAGCATTGCCCATGTACTTTACGGAGCAAGATCAATTTCGGGCAAGATCACAGGAGTCAGATATGGCTGAAATGAATCAGGAAAAAATGTGTTTTGTCATTATGCCCATTAAAGACGCGGCAGGCTACGGGCCGGGACATTTTACCCATGTCTATTCAAATATTATCGTGCCAGCCTGCGCCATGGCCGGATACAGCGCCGTCCGCTCCGATGAGGGATACTACGGCAGCCTGATCAATCTTGGGGTGATCAACAAAATCATCGAGGCTCCGGTCGTTATTTGCGACCTGAGCACACTGGATTCCAAGGTTCTCTATGAGCTTGGCATCCGTCAGGCCTTTGGCAGGCCGGTCGTCCTGATGCAGGAAAGCGGCACGCCTCGGCTCTTTGATATCTCCCGGTTTCGTTACGTGGAATATTCACGGGAGATGCGCTACCACGAGGTGCCGCAGACGCAGAAGGAACTGCGGGAAGCCATTGAACTCAGCATAGCCGCATCCGGCCAGGCGGAGAGCGTTAACTCCATTGTCAGGACGCTAGGGATTGTTCCGCCCGCAACGCCTCAGCAGTTGGAAGAGGCCAAGGAAGTCTTGCTCTTGGATATCCTTCACGAGGAAATGCGGGAGATGCGCGCAATGCTGGAAAAGGTCGCCAAATCAGCCGCGCCTGCGGAGCAGCGGGAGGTGGATGCGGAGCAGCGGTATCAGGCGCTCTCTGACAGCCTGGAGGAAATACTGTCCAAGACGAATATGGGCAACGAGGAGCGTTCTGGCAAACTCACGGAACTGTCAAACGATATCCGTAAGATGCGGGAGGCGGCCGCCAGTGATGATCGAGGCCGATGGCAACTTTTATTGAACAAAACGCGCCTCGCCATTGCCAAAAATATGGGGGACGCCAAAACGGGCGACACAACGGCGCTCAAACAGATGGAAAAGGCATAAGGTTGTAGTAGTTTCGCGCCACCCCAGGTAAACATCCTGCCTTCTCGCCATAACCCCTCGTCAAACGACAAAAAAGCCTCTCGGAGAGCGTGTGCTCCGAGAGGCTTTTTTGTCGTTGTTGTTGCGCTTGCCCGCTACACGGCCTTGTTGGCCTCCATGTGCAGGACGAGGTCAAGCATGCGGTTGGAATACCCCCACTCGTTGTCATACCAACTCATAATCTTGACCAAGGGCCCCGACACTCTGGTGCAGATCCCATCAACGATGGAGGAGTGTGGATCGCCCACAAAATCGATCGAAACCAGGGGTTCCTCCGTATAGGCGAGATAACGATTGGCCGCCGCTGCCAACGCCTTGTTGACCTCAGGCACCGTTGTTTCCCGTTCAACCTCGATCGCCACGTCAACAAGCGAAACATTCGGCGTGGGGACGCGAACCGCCAAGCCGTCAAATTTGTTTTTCAACTCCGGAATGACCAAGGCCACGGCAGCGGCGGCGCCGGTTTTGGTCGGCACCATCGACATGGCTGCGGCCCGGGCCCGGCGCAGGTCGGAATGGGGAAAGTCAAGCAGGCGTTGATCGCCGGTGTAGGAATGTATAGTGGTCATAAGCCCGCGCTTGATGCCGAAATTATCCAAGATCACCTGGGCTACCGGCGCCAGGCAGTTGGTGGTGCAGGAAGCGTTCGAGAGCACATGGTGCAAGGTTGGATCGTACTCGTCCTCATTGACCCCCATGACAATGGTTTTAACCTCGCCTTTGGCTGGCGCCGAAATGACAACCTTTAGCGCTCCGGCATCAATGTGAGCCTTTGCCGATTCCATATCACAGAACAACCCCGTGCATTCGAGCACATACTCAGCGCCAAAACTTGCCCAGGGAATTTCTCCGGGTTTTCGGTGGCTGGTAATGGGGATATTTTTGCCGTTGACGATAATGCAGTTCTCTCCGCCTGTGATCTGCTGGTCGGAGCGACCCATGATGGAATCGTATTTCACCAGATGCGCTATGGTCTTGACATCGGTCAGGTCATTGATGCCGACAATCTCAATGTCGGCGAAAAGAGGATCTTTCTCCAATGCCCTGAAAATATTCCGGCCAATTCTGCCAAACCCATTGATTCCAACTCGTATAGCCATAGTCTTTCGCTCCTTCCTTCTATTGTTAAAAATGATGAACCTGTTTTTTTCTTCCAGTTGCTTGATCTTGCCCAAGCATGGCCTTAAGTTGCGCCACCCGAACCAGGGCTGCGTGGCAATTGCAATCACACGCCAGGGCCCGCTCATACAACTTTAACGCCTGCTGATACCATTGCCCCCGAAAAAAGCTCTCGCCAGCCAGGCAAAATCCGGATGCCGCGCCATCCGCCCAGATAGCGGCGAACAATTCCTCAAGGGATTCTCCCCATAAGGCGGTGAAGGCTTGTTCTTCCTCTGCCAGTAACCGGACAACCAATCCGTTACGGGCCAAGTCGGGCAGCATCAGGCGCAACAGATAACTTGCCTCGCCAAAAAGGAACCCCACCCTATCCAATTGCCGACCGGTATCATCGGCGATCTGGCCAAGCAACATTCTTATATCGTCGAAGGGGGCATTGGCGCTTTTCTCATGACGCGCCATTTCGATCTGCTCCACCAGGGTATCAACGGTTGCGGTTCTCGCGCCATAGGCGTGCAGCAGGTAGAGATTTTCCTTGAGTTTCATGCATTCGTGGAACAACGAACCAATCAGCCAGTCGAACACAACGCCATGGATGGGCTGTCCCGGCACGGCATGCGGCCAAATTTGATGACACAGATCTTTCAATTGCCACAGGGGGCCGTTGCTGAGTTCCGTCCCCACCATGGCGTCACAGTGGCGAAACAATTCGGCCAAGGCTGTTTTAGGGCCGCTGCCGAGATCGCTCTCAGGCATTGCCTTGTCAGGCGCGGCCTGTTGCATCAGGGTGCTAAGATACTGAAAGTAAATTTCCTGGAACCAGGTGACAAGGTGCAAAACGCCACAAATAGCCTCCCGGACAAAATAATTCCGGCGCCTGCTGAACCAATCGCCACCGCCAGCCGCAGCGCTTGCGGAACCATTGCGCCAGCTCACCGCCTCAGGTCTCCCTGGCCATTGCCATCGCCTGCCGGTAAAGATCCAAATACGATTCCATCACTTTTCCCCAGGTATGCAGGCGTTTGATCCGTTCCACCGCCGCCATCCGCATGGTCCACAGTATATGGGGATGGTGCCGGTGCAACTGCAAAGCCCCAGCCAAGACTTCGGCCAGTTTTGCGGGGGTGTTCTCACTATAGGAGAAACCGGTCTCGCCATCGATCACCTTGACCAGCCCACCCACTCGATGCGCGATAGGCAGGTTGCCGAAGAGTTGGGCGATATAATCGGTCAGGCCGCATGGCTCATAACGTGATGGAATAAGGAAAAAATCTCCAGCCGCATACACCTTGTTGGCCAAGACTGCATCGTATCCCTTAAGGAAACAGATTCGGCCCCGTCCGAAGTCGGACGCGGTCAACTGCTGGAGTTCCTCCTCAAATTCGAAGGCGCCGGAACCGAGGAAAACAAACTGCAGAGACGGCGCGTGCGGCAGCAATTCGCTGAGGGCCTGGATAAGGATATCCACTCCCTTCTGGGAGGTCAGCCGGCCTATGAATGTTCCCAGCGGCCTTTCGGGATCGGCGTCCAACTCGCCATACTGCCGCACCTGTCCCCAAGGCCCGCGGGCAGCGATGGCGGCCAGCAAAGATTGCTTGCACACTTCTTTTCCGGCAAAATCCCCTCGGCCGACATTGTATGCAGCCGCCAAGCCCAGGGTGTCGGGCACGGTCGTATCAAAGGCAGCGGGATCAATGCCGTTGGTGACGCCTGCGAGGGTAACGCCCCGCTCCAACAGAGTATGCCCCAGCCAGCCGGTGCGGCTATCTTCGGCTGTTTGCTGCAATTCCCAGCCGTACTGCTCGCTGACCGTATTGAGGACGGCATAGTCCGCGGCAACGACGAAAGGATCGAAGCATTCATTCAGCTGACCCCGCATGATCACCCGGCCAGGCAGTCCAGTTATCGCCCGGGCAAAGGCCAGATCAGCGATCTCCTGGTGATACCCCTGGCCGGCATTGTGAATGGTGACCAGTGCCCCTGACCGGCGGAAGTAACGGCGGTAACCGCTCGCCTCGCGCATGATCGCGGGCAAGATCGCGGCATGGCCATCGTGACAATGAATGACGTCGGCTTGCTCGCCCAAGAGGATCATCAAATCAAGGGCCGCCTTCTGCAGCAGGATGTTCATGGCGAAATAATCGTAATGGCCGCCACCCTTCCGCTGCCAGACAACCTCCAGCTCATCCTCTTCGGTATAGGTGTAGACGTCCCGCTTGGTCGCGTACCGGTTCGCCTCCACCAAAAAAATCATCACCCCGCCGATATCCGCCTGCCAGACGGCCACCGTTTCCCGCCGTTCCTCGCCGGTATAATGCATATCGACGTCAAAGGTATGGTCATACCGACGACCGCCAATCCGACCGCTCCGACCGCCGACAGGGGCGAGCGAAAACCCCAGCCCCACAGGGTCCATGAACCCGTAGCGCGGCAGGACGACCCGGACCCTGCTGCCGCCGCTTGCCGCCAGTGTTTCCGCCAACTGGCGGCACACATCCTTAACGCCGCCAGCGCCAGCCAGTTTGTCATATTCGCGAGTTACCATCCAGACCGAACGCACTTGAGCCCGATCATTCTCAATATCGACTTCCACGTTAACTATTCCCTTTTGGCAGCGGGCAAATTCGCTTTTGCCGGGCCTTACCCTTCATGTTTTCTGGTTAGTTGTGCATTTTTTGCACGATTTCCACAGCCAATTGCTCCGGCGTCCTGCCCTCGGTGCTGATCCGCAGGTCGGAACCGGCCGCATACATCGGCCGTCGGTGTTCAAGCAGGCGTTCGATCTCGTCCGTGACGGTCTGCCCGGTGAGAGAAGGCCGTTGATGTCCGGAATCGGGATCGTCTTGCAGCCGCTGCCGGATGGTGTCGCTCTCGGCATCAAGCCAAACCACCAAAGCGCATCGCATCAACTCGCGCCACTCCTGGTGGTGTTCGATCGCCCCGCCGCCTGTGGCCAGGACGGTCTGGCGCATGGTCATCGTGAGTTCTCGCAGCAATTGACGCTCGGCCGTCCGGAAGAAAGGCCAGCCGTGACGGGCGACGACCTCGGCAATGGGCGCTCCCAGCCGTTGGCGCACCAACTCATCGGTATCAAGAAAAATCCAGTGCAGCTGGGCGGCAACGAGGCGTCCCACCAAAGTCTTTCCCGTTGCCCGGAAACCGGTCAGAATGAGGTTGTGAATTTGCATGAGTATATTCTCATAGCATAAAAGAAACCGGACCGGCTCTTCAAGGATAAAGCGGCTAATACATTTTTTTCTTTTCTTTTTAACAAGCTATCCTTACTGTTCCAGGTAAAACTTGAGCGACGAGCAGCCCGGTAACCGACATGGAATACAAAGACTACTATAAGATTCTGAACGTGGTCCGCAATGCCACCCAGGATCAAATCAAACAGGCCTATCGCAAAGCTGCCCGCAAATACCACCCCGACGTCAGCAAGGATGCCCATGCCGAGACGAAATTCAAGGACATCGGCGAAGCCTACGAAGTGTTGAAAGACCCAGAAAAACGGGCGGCATACGATAAATTCGGCGCACACTGGCAGGAAGGACAGCATTTCGAGCCGCCTCCCAACTGGGATGCGGGATTCGAATTCAGGGGCAGCGGGGCCCACGAGACCGATCCTGGCGAATTCAGCGACTTCTTCGAATCCCTGTTCGGGCATGGTCAGGCCGGACAGCAGCAGGCGCATGTCTTCCGGATGAAAGGAGAGGATCATCACGCCAAAATCGTGATCTCCCTGGCAGATGCATACCAGGGCGCCCGGCAGGTCATAACCCTGGCCCGACCAACAATCGACAGTAACGGCAGGGTCAGCACCAGCCCCCATACCCTGCATGTCATCATCCCCAAAGGCATCACCGAAGGACAGCGGGTTCGCCTTGAGGGCCAGGGACTGCCCGGCTACGGCGGCAGCCCGCCCGGCGACCTTTACCTGGAAATCGCGTTTCAGGAAGACCGGCTGTTTCACGCGGAGAAGCGCGACATCCACCTCACCCTGCCGATCACCCCCTGGGAAGGCGCCTTGGGCGCGACTCTCACCGCGCCAACCTTGGGCGGCCCGGTTCAGGTCAAGATTCCTCCAGGTTCGCAGGGTGGCAAAAAACTTCGTCTCAAGGGCAAGGGGCTGTGCTCCGCCAGTCACCAAGGCGACCAGATCGTGACCTTGCAGATTGTCCTGCCCGAGCCGACGACCAATGAACAGCGCCGGCTCTATCAGGCCATGGCGGAGCAGATGCCGTTTGATCCGCGTGCCGGACTGGAGAGATAAGCAATGACCGAACGACACGTCTACATTCAGGGCGTAATCCTGAACGAGGAGACACGCTGTTCCCTTACCGACCTCTGCTCGCTGTGCGGCGTCAGCGCGGAAATCATCCACGAAATGATCGACGAAGGGATCATCACCCCAGAAGGCCCTTCCACCTTGGAATGGCGCTTCACCTCCGTGGCGATCAAGCGGGTGCAGACAACCATGCGGCTGCAACGCGACCTCAGGATTAACCTGCCCGGCTGCGCTTTAGCGCTGGACCTGCTCGACGAGTTGGAGGAATTACGACGCCTCTCGCTGCGCCGTTAAACGGAAAACATTTTTCGCATACCCTGTGATTCCACTCAGCGAACTCTTCAGCCAACCGCACCTCACTCCCCTTCTTCTCGGCTGCGGCGCCGGCAGTCTGATTTTAAGCATCATCTTCCTCGTCGTCCATCAACGTCTGCAACGGCAGCAATGGACGCTTGCGCTCCGCCTGGAACGTGCTCAGGAGCAATCCCGCTCCCATGGCGACGAAGTCGAACGGTTGAGGGCAGCGTGCAAGCAACTTGCCGGGGAATGCCGCGCCTTCGAGGCCGATAACGCCTCCCTGCGGACTGCCTGTGCCGCTCTTGAACAGCAGATTCAGGAACGGAACGCGCTCCTGGCCGAGACCCGCAGGCAGATAGAGCAGGACTTCAACCTGCTGGCCGGAAAAGTCATCACCGAAAAAGGCGAACAGCTTGCCAGCCAGCACGCCTCGGCCCTGACCTTGCTGCTGCGGCCATTCCACGACCAGTTGGCCGAGTTCAAGAAAAAGGTGGAAGAGGTCTACGACCGCGAGGCCCGCGACCGAATATCGATGACCAAGGAGATCGAACAGCTCAAACAGCTCAACAGGCAGCTCAGTGCCGACGCCTCCAACCTGGCCGAGGCCCTGCGCGGCAGCAACAAGCTCCAGGGGCAGTGGGGCGAGATGGTTCTGGCCCGCCTGCTTGAGGCATCGGGACTGCGCAACGGCGCCGAATTCGCACTCCAGGTCAGCCTGAAGACGGAAGACGGCTCCACCTTGCAGCCGGACGCCCTGGTGTATCTGCCCGACAACAGAACCGTGGTCATTGACGCCAAGGTCTCGCTCAAAGCCTTTGCCGAGGCGCACAACGCGCGGGACGAAGCGTACCGGCAACAGCAGATCAAACTGCACCTTGAGTCGGTCAAGCGCCAGATAGGGCTCCTGGCGCGCAAGCAGTACCACCAATTGACCGGTTCGGGCTCCCTTGCCTTTGTCCTGCTGTTTATTCCGATCGAAGGGGCCTTTCTGCTGGCAGTCAACGAGGATCAGGAACTGCTGGTCAGCGCCATGCAGCGGCACGTCATCCTGACCTGCCCTTCGACCTTGTTGGCTATCCTCCGGACCGTGTGCCACCTCTGGCGCATGGACGAGCAAAACCGCAACAGTTTAGCCATTGCCAAACAAGCGGGGAATTTATATGATAAATTCGTTGGTTTCACCGAGGCCTTCGAAGAGATCGGCCTCCGTCTCAACCAAACCCAGCAGGCCTGGCACACGGCACGCAACCGACTGAGCGCCGGCCAGGGCAACCTGATCGCCAGGACCGAAGCCCTGAAGGCATTGGGCGTGCAAGCCGGCAAGCAGCTGCCCGACACCCTGCAAACCTCTTCCTTCGAAGGACAAGCATCATGAAACATTTCAGCCTCATTGCTCTGCTGTTCCTGTTGATCCTGCCTTCCTGCGCCACCAAAGGACAAACCGGAGCGGCCGCCGGAGCGGGCGCCGGCGCCCTCATTGGACAAGCCATCGGCCACAATACCGGCGCCACCTTGATCGGCGCGGCCGTGGGCAGCATGTTGGGGTACATTGTCGGCAACGAGATGGACAAGTATGATCGCGAACAGCTCAACCACACCTACGAACGAGGCATGTCCAACCAGCGCTCAGCCTGGGTCAACCCCGATACCGGCTACCAGTACGCGGTCACGCCGCAGCCGGCTTACCAGGATCCCGGCACGAATCGAGTTTGCCGCCGCGCGGAAATAGAGGCGGTCATCGACGGCCGTCCCCAGCGCACCACCAGCACGGCCTGCCGCGACCAAAACGGTTCCTGGCAATTGCAGTGATCGGGCGAGCGCCGCCGCGATGCCCAGAGGCGAACTGACCGTCGTAACCAACAAACAGCTGGAGATGATCGACCTGACCGACCACCTGCAGCAGGTGGTCAGCAGTATCGATGACGGCATCCTCCATGTCTACAATCCCCACACCACCGCCGGGCTCATCATCAACGAAGGGGCCGATCCGGACGTGCAGCACGATATCCTCGGCGCCTTGGGGCGGATTATCCCGGGTAATTATCCCTATCGCCACAGCGAGGGCAACTCCCCTGCCCATCTGATGACTGCCGTGACCGGGTCTTCGGTGACGGTGTTCATTTTCCGGGGACGCCTGCGACTCGGCGCCTGGCAACGCATCTTTTTCTGTGAATTCGACGGTCCCCGCAGCCGCCATATCTGGTGGAAAACAATCGTCGGCTAATTCCCGCCACTGGAGGCCCATGCTTTTCGGACTCAACCGCGCCACTGACGAACAATCCCTGATCGCCTTTCTCCGCCTGTTCAGCGCCGATCGCCTCACCCAGGAACTCGTTCCCAGGATGAGCGAGGAGGAAATCCACCAATTGGTTGATCTGCTGACTCAAATTATGCGCAATCATTTGAGCGGCGGCGAATATCATCGCCTTTTTCTCGGCGAAGAACACCACCATCATTAATACGGCTCCCAGGCCCCCAACCGCCACAGATTTCCCATGCGCGACCTGACCAATCTACGCCAATTCCTTGAGCTGCTGCGAGCCAACGACCAATTGCTCACCATTGACGCCCCGGTCGATCCCCACCTTGAAATTGCCGAGATTCACCGGCGGGTGATCGCCAAAGGAGGCCCGGCGCTCCTCTTCACCCAGGTCAAGGGCTCAAAATTTCCGGTGGTCACCAACCTATTCGGCACGCCCTTGCGGCTGGAGCTGGCCTTTGGCCGCCGCCCGCTAGATTTTGTCCGCGAATTGGTTCGATTGGTGGAGCATTCGTTGCCGCCCACCTTCACCACTTTGTGGGAAGCCCGCAGTTTACTGGCCCAGGGGCTGCGGGTCGGACTCAAACGAGTCAAAACCGGCCCGATTCTGGAATGCCGGCAACAGCCAACGCGGCTCACCGAGCTGCCCATGCTCACATCCTGGCATTCGGACGGAGGGCCCTTCGTCACCCTGCCGCTGGTCTATACAGAGCATCCCGACGGTCTGGGACACAATCTTGGCATGTACCGCATCCAGCGATACGACGACACCACCACCGGCATCCATTGGCAGATTCACAAGGGCGGCGGATTCCATTACTTTGCCGCGGAACAAAAGAACCAGCCCCTCCCCCTGACCCTGTACATCGGCGGCCCACCGGCGCTGATGCTTGCCGCCATTGCCCCGCTGCCCGAAAATATTCCGGAATTGGTGCTCACATCCCTGCTGCAGGGAGAAAAGCTGCGCCTGGCGCCCGACCCCAGCGGCGGCTCCCCCTTGGTCGCCGAGGCGGAATTCGCGATCAAGGGCCACGTCCCTCCCCACCTGCGCCGGCCGGAAGGCCCATTCGGCGACCATTACGGCTACAACTCGCTGCAACACGACTATCCGGTTTTTCAGACCACCCATCTCTACCACCGGAAAGATGCGATCTATCCGGCCACGGTGGTCGGCCGTCCCAAGCAGGAAGACTATTTTATCGGCGATTTTCTCCAGGATCTCCTCTCCCCCCTGTTCCCGCTGGTGATGAAGGGGGTGGTGCAGTTGAAGACCTTTGGCGAGACGGGATTCCACTGTCTTGCCGCAGCCCGGGTGACCGATCGCTATCCCCGCGAGGCCTTTGCCGCCGGCCTGCGCATCCTCGGCGAGGGGCAGCTTTCGTTGACCAAATTCCTGCTGGTGACCGACGGCAGCATCGATGTGGCCGATTTTCCACGGCTTTGGCAGCATATCCTCGAGCGGATCCAATGGGAGCGCGATCTTTTTGTTTTCGCCAACGTCTCCCAGGATACCCTCGACTACACTGGCCCATCCGTGAACAAGGGCTCCAAGGCCATGATGCTCGGCCTGGGACAGGAAAAATGCCGGGAATTGCCGCTGGAATTTTCAGGCTCGCTGCCGGGGCAATGCGACCACCCCAGGCCCTATCTGCCCGGCACCCTGGTGGTCCAGGGTGAGTCCTACGAGTCCGCGCCAAAGCTGGCGGCGCATCTGGCCGCCTTCCCCGGAGTGGCCAGTTGGCCGGTCATTGTGCTGGTTGACTCCACTTCGGAGGCCACCAGCTCGTTGCAGGAATTTCTCTGGACCTTCTTCACCCGCTTCGAGCCGGCCGCCGACATCCACGGCCGAGCCCAGACCGTACACCGCTTTCATGTGGGGCTGCAGCCGCCCATCGTGTTCGACTGCCGCATGAAGCCCTGGTATACCGAGGTGCTTGAGGTTGACCCAGCCACCAGGCAATTGGTGGACGAAAAAATCGCCACCATCCTGCCCGCCGGATACCGTTGAGGGAGCGACCCGGACGGACAATCTTCTCCCTGTCACCACCATGGAAGAGCGGTTGCAGAAAATTCTTGCCAAGGCCGGCATTGCCTCGAGACGGCAAGCCGAGCAGTTGATCCGCGCCGGCAGGATCCGGATCAACGACCAGGTGGTTGCGGAAATGGGATGCAAGGTAGATCCCGCCCGCGACCGGATTACCTGCGACGGCAAACCGATCGTCTTTGAAGAAAAAATATACGTACTGCTCAATAAGCCGGCGGGTTATGTCACCACCCTCGCCGACCCCCAGGGCAGGCACATGGTCTCCGATCTCCTCACCGGAATCGCGGAGCGGCTTTTCCCGGTCGGCAG
>WRFD01000020.1 GCA_009778955.1 Desulfobulbus sp. | reverse complement strand
TCGAGATGTTTAACTTCGGCAAGGACCACAGCTTTTCCGAACGGTCCAGCAAGCAGCTCCATTACCGGGTGCCGATGAATTGGTGGATTCTCAATCTCGACGACGGCTTCACCCATGAGATCCATGGCAAGTACGTCAAGATGGAAGAGATTGCCTCGATCCCCATGCTGGCCTTCTGGGAGGGATTTGCCGCCATTCCCTGGGACGGGCCCCCGGCCATGGACGGCAAGGGCATGACCTCGATCATGTTTCGCTCGACCATGAACACCGCCCTGGTCTCTGGGGTGAAATCCAAGTACGCCGACCGCAATTATTTCATGATTTCAAAAAATTACAGCACATTGAGCTCGCGACTCGGCTACCATTTTTCCACCATGGAAGCCATGGTCAGTGAACGGTCCGGCGAAAACTACCTCGGCTTTAAATTCAAGGGCGGCGCGGCCGACTTCGAACGCTGCCTGGGCCGGATCCATTTCATCCGCGAAATCCTGGAGCGCTACGGCTTTCGCGCCACGGTCAACGGCGACAACCTGAGTGCCCGCATCGAAGGGTATGGCATGGAATACATGATCGGTCGGCTCAAGATTCTGGGCTATCTGACCCTGCACACCCGCCAACTCGACATGATCATGGGCAACAGCGCACTGGTCACCTATTACATGAACAAGCTCACCAAGGACATCGACACGCTGCTGCCGTAGACGGAAGCGATGGCCCGACGCCACGACCGATCGCCGCAAGGCGGGGTGAGTCTGACCGAGGGGAATGATGAGACAGACAATCCGGTTGCTGGCCCTTATGCTTTGGCTTCTGCTGCCGACCGTACCCGGCCTTGCTGAGGACAAGGCAACGATCCAGAAGAACGTCGACGTGGCGGCGGCCATCAACAGCGGCAAAGAGGCCGCCGATTACGCCGCCAACGCCTATACCCCCTATGTCTTTATCATGGCGCCGAACGGCAAGCTGATTGTCCACCCCTCCCTGGCCAATGAATATTTCCAGGAAAAGGCCGAGCCCGTCTACGAGGCGCTGCTGAAGGCGACTTCAGAGGGGATCTGGGTGAGTTATTTCTGGAAGGGAGCGGAAAAACAAAGCTATGTCCGCAAGACCAACACCGACCTGATAGTCGGCAGCGGTCAATGACCGCCGCGTAGAGGACCGGGGATGGCGTTGCCGCCGGAGAACGGCAGATACGCCGCCACCACCATTTTCCGGACGATTTCGGGCGATTATCCCTGCGGATCGCAGACCGGATCGACCTCAGCCGCAGGAGAAAGACGCCATGGCCACCATCCTTGGTAATCTCAAACAGCTCTACAGGGAAC
This sequence comes from Desulfobulbus sp., assembly GCA_009778955.1. Lineage (GTDB taxonomy): Bacteria > Desulfobacterota > Desulfobulbia > Desulfobulbales > Desulfobulbaceae > Desulfobulbus. The sequence goes on along the minus strand of WRFD01000020.1, from coordinate 17,379 downwards.
TCCGCGGCCGAAACCTTGCCGATCAATCCGGAAACTCGTCGGAGATGAACGCCCTTTTCCGATTCCGCTACGCCCTGTTCAAGGAGCTGCTGGTCGCCAACTCCGAGCTGCTCACCCTTTTGTCCGACATGGACGAAAAACTCAAGGGCGATACGGTGTTCGGCCTGTCGTACACCACCAACCAGGTCAACAAATCTCTCCGCAACGCCTTTCAGATGGTGAAGAGCCTCAACGTCATGTCCGGCGGCAAACACCGCGACCTGTACGCGGCGCTAGAACAGATCAACGGACGCATCAAGGCTATCATCGAGGAACGCAAGGCTGAGAGCGCTCCCCAGGCGATCATGCCCTATGACCATATCCAGCTCAAGGACGCCGACTGGGCCGGCGGCAAGAACGCCAATCTCGGCGAGATCAAAAACCGCCTCAACATCCCAGTGCCCGAAGGATTCGCCATCACCACCAAGGGGTTCCACGATTTCTTCGACTACAACGATCTCAAGGAAGCCATCATCCAGCAGAAGAACCTGATCTATGTCAACGAGTTCGATCTGCTCAACAATCTGAGCGCTGAAACCTTGGAGCTGGTCCGGTCCAAGCCGCTGCCGCCCGAACTGGAACAGGAGATCCTCGCCGCCTGCACCAGGCTGTGGGGGGACGATCCGTCGGTGCTGGTGGCCATGCGCAGCAGCGCGGTGGGCGAAGATGGCGACATCTCCTATGCCGGCCAGTACCTGACCCTGTTGGGGGTGACCCGGCCCGAAATCTGCGAGGCCTACAAATCGATCATCGCCAGCCTGTTTTCCGCCCGGTCCATCGCCTACCGCAGTTCCAAGGGCTTGTACGACGAAGACCTGGCCATGGCCGTGGCCTGCCTCAAAATGGTCGACTCCCGCGCCAGCGGCGTGCTCTACACGCGCCACCCCTACGACATCACCAACGAGCACATCCTGATCAACGCGGTCTGGGGCCTGGGGCCGTATGCGGTGGACGGCGTGATCACGCCCGACGCCTATGCCGTGACCAAGGACGCCGGCCTGATCCTCCAGGAAAAAATCATAGCCGCCAAGCCGGTGCAATTGAGACTGAATGTCAAGGGCGGCGTCGAGGAACGGCCGGTGGCCGAGGAGATGCAGAACACCCCCTGCCTGGACGACGACCAAATCCGGCTGCTCGCCGGATACGGCGCCGCCCTGGAGCGGCACTACAAGTGTCCCCAAGATGTCGAATGGGCCCTGGACCCGGACGGCCAACTGCTGATCCTCCAGTCGCGGCCGCTGAAGATCCAGAGCCCGACCAACTTCAGCCTACTCAAGGCTGCGCCCCTCAAGGGGTACGAATTGATCGTCGACGGCGGCGAAGTCGCCTCCCAAGGGGTGGGTAATGGTCTTGTCGTCCACGTCCGCTCAATGGAGGACCTGGCCGATTTCCCGGAAGGCGGCGTCCTGATCGCCCGCCATTCCTCGCCCGAATACGTGATCGTGATGCGCCAGGCCAGCGCCATCATCGTCGGGGCAGGCAGCGTTAGCGGCCACATGGCTGCCCTGGCGCGCGAATTCGACGTGCCGACGCTCGTCTGCACCAATCTGAGGATGGATCGGCTACCGCCGGGTATGGAGGTGACGGTGGACGCCTACACCGGCCGAGTCTACGCCGGGGCGGTCACCGAACTGCTGGCCGCGGTCAAGAAGGAAGAGGCCCATATGAAGGGTACGCCGGTCTATGACCAGCTGGAGCGGGTCACCAGGCACATCATCCCGCTCAACCTGGTGAATCCCGAGGCTCCGGAGTTCACGCCCTCGGGCTGCTCCACCCTGCACGATCTCGCCCGCTACTGCCACGAGTATTCCTACAAGGAGATGTTCCAGATCAGCGACCTGGCCTCCAAATTCTACGGCTGGTCGATCAAGCTGAATGCTGCCCTGCCCATGGACATTCACCTGATCGATCTGGGCAACGGCCTGAAGCAGGACGCCCAGATCAAACGGAACTCGGTCAAGGTTGACGAGATCGCCTCCGTCCCCTTTCAGTGTCTGCTGCAGGGCATGCTCAACAAGGAGGTCCACGGGCTGGAGCCGCGGCCGATCAACTTTTCCGGTCTGCTGTCGGTGATGAGGGAGCAGACCTTGGCCCCGAGCCACATGGGCGACCGGTTCGGTGACCGCAGTTATGCAATCATTGCCGACAAATACCTCAACTTCAGTTCACGGGTCGGCTACCATTACAGCGTCATCGACGCCTACTGCGGCGGCACGATCAACAAGAATTACATCACCTTCACCTTCAAGGGCGGGGCGGCCGACGACATCCGCAAGAACCGGCGGGTCCGGGCCATTGCCCGCATTCTTGACCACGAAGGCTTCAAGGTGCAGGTCAAGGCCGACAAGGTGGATGCCCGCCTGCAGAAATATCCCAAATCCTATATCGAAAGCAGGATGGATATTCTGGGCAGGCTGCTGATCTTCACCCGTCAGCTCGACATGCTGATGACCTCGGAGCACAGCGTGGAGTTGGTGGCGAACAATTTCGTTGCCGGCAACTACAAACTCGACGCCCCGCAGACCGTGACGTGAAGAGGTCGTCCCACAATCTCTCCCTGCGCCCTGCCGCCCATAAAGTACAACAAATCGAGGAACATCATGCAGCTCTTCATGCACATCATGCAGATCTTCACTCTCCTGGTCATTATCGTCGGCTCCATCGCCATCGGCCTGGTCGTTGGCCACCGGATACGCAACAGAAAAAATAATTCCGACTCCCGTCAATAAGGTAAGGGTCAAGGCCGGCCATGTGGCCGCCCCCATACCGGAACCGCACCGCCATCATGAACATGCGAAAACAATATAAAGACTACATCCGACTGCAACGGCTGCTCTCCGCGGGTTTTTTCATCAGCGGCATCGTCCCCATCATCATCATCGCCCTGGGCGCGATCTACAATTTCAAGCAGCTGTCGATCAACGGCATCGAGATGACCGCCCGGCAGGTGACGGAGCACCGCAACGACGCGATCAACACCTTTCTCCAGGGCCAGGTGAACTACCTCTCGACCCTGATGAACCTCTATGAGCTCGACCATCTGAGGCAACTGGAGAACCTCAACAAACTCTTTTTGGCGGCCAACCGGGCCGACAAGGCAGGCGATATAGTCGATCTGCAGGTCATCGGCACCAATGGCAGGCAGCTGGCCTACGTCGGCCCGTATCAGGACAAGATCGAGGGCAAGGAGTATCACGATGCGCCCTGGTTCAAGGAAGTGCTGGCCCGCGGCGCCTATGTCAGCGACGTGTTCAGCGGCTTCCGCAATTATCCCCACTTCGTCATCGCCCTGACCGATCCCCGCAAAACCTTTGTCCTGCGGGCCACCATCAACTCCAGCATCTTCAATTCGCTGCTGCACAGCGCCCAGATCGGGGCCGGCGGCGACGCCTTCATCCTCAACTCCAACGGCGAATTTCAGACCCCGAGTCTACAGAGGGCCACCGGGCTGAATGAGATGGAAATAGCGCTGCTGCGCCACTATACCGGCCTCGAACTCTCCTTGGACCGCGACTACATCTATGTCGGCAAATGGCTCAACGGCAACATGTGGCTGCTGGTGGTCAAGACGAAAATCACCGATTCCCTGACCGACTATTTCAAATACCGGGACCGGATCCTTTTCACCGTGCTGGTGATCGCCATCCTGTTTCTGGTGATCAGCCACGGCATCAGCCGGTTCATCGTCGGACGGATTCGACAGGCCGACCGGGAACAGACCGCCCAGGACCAGCAGATGGCCCATATCGAAAAGATGGCGAACATCGGCAGGCTGGCCGCCGGCATCGCGCATGAAATCAACAACCCGCTGCAGCTGATCCAGATGCAGGCCGGCTGGATAGACGAGCTGCTCCAGGAAGAAGACCCGCAGCAGGTGACCAATCTGGAGGAATATCGGAAATCTGCGGGCAAGATCAAACAGCATGTCACCCGCGCCGGCACCATCACCCATCGTCTGCTCGGCTTCTCCCGGAAGATCAGCGCCGAATACGATGTCCAGATCAACGAACTGCTCCAGGAAACCATCTCCTTCCTCGAAAATGAGGCCCGCGCGAACAACATCGCCTTCAACCTGCAATTCGACGAGTCATTGCCCATCCTGCGGACCGACGGCACCCAGGTGCAGCAGGCCCTGTTGAACTTGATCGAAAACGCGCTCGACGCGGTGGGACCGGAGGGTAAAATCGATGTCGCCACTTCCAGAAGCGGCAAGGAGATCATCGTGCAGATAGCCGACAACGGCCCGGGCATCGACCAGGAGGTCCTGGAGAAGATCTGGGAGCCATTCTTCACGACCAAGGATGCTGGCAAGGGAACCGGGTTGGGGCTTTCCATCTGCAGCGACATCGCCCACCGGCTCGGCGGGACCATCGCGGTGGAAAACCGGCCGCAGGGAGGCGCGGCCTTCACCCTTCGGCTGCCGTTGCGCTGACGCCACGCCTAGCGTGGCTGATAGGGGGAGGAACGGAAATCGCGGGCAACTACTCCCCGCAGGCGAACAAGTCGCGCAGGTTTTGCAAGAGGCCCGGCCTCCGGGTCTGTTGCGGCGGGCCAAGGAACTGTCCGGCCCGGGCCCCGGCCGGACCACGCTGGCCAACTGAGGCCGCGGCGTTGATCTTCTCCGCCAATTCCCTGATATCCACAGGTTTTTCAAGCAGATCGGCCGCGCCCAGCTTCATGGCGCGCATCCCCTTGGTCACCGTGGCATGCCCCGTTAACAAAATGATCTGCTGGGTGGGATTCAAGGCAATAAGCCGCTCCAGCACAGCCAGGCCGTCCATGCCCGGCATCTGCAGATCAAGCACGATCACCTGGAACCTGGTGGCGCCGACCAGGTCGAGCGTTGCCTCGCCCGATGCCGCCCTCGTCACGTCCATCCCCCGAATGGTCAGTCGTTCCGCCAGGATAGCAAGGAACTCCTCATCGTCGTCGACCAAAAGCACCGATACCGACATGTTCTCCCCCCTCCACGCGGCGTACGATCTTTACTCGATGAATTTGATGGGCATCCGCAGGCGGAGTGAACTGCCGTCCGGATCGGCCTGAATTTGCATACGCAGAAAAAAGATCAGTGGCTGCCCCTCGGCCGCCACCGTCGACGCCAACTGCTCAACCGGTATTTCTGGAGTGCAGTGCAGGGTCACGACGATGTCGCCGGCCTCGCGGCACGCCCCCAGCACCACCCGCTGCTCCGCCCCGGCCAGAAGGAAGATGTTTTTTAAGCAGATCCACAGCAGATTCTCGATCACGAACGGCAAGGTCTGCACTTCAATCTCATCGAAGGGGGCAAGCGCAAGGCTCACCCCCTTCATGGTGGCCAGCCGTTCGGACAGGGCGACCATGCAGGCGAAGATGTCGCGGATACCTGCCGAGACCACAGGCTGGTTGGCGCTGTGGGCAAAGCGGTTGAGCCGGCGCACGATGTCGTCGGCGCTTTGCACCCGCCGCCGGATATTTTCCGAAATCGTCTTCATCCGCTCCGGGTCCAGAGGGCGCCCTTTTTCCGACAGCACGACAAGATCCCCGAGCAATCCTGCGTTTTCATTGATAATCGCCAGGGCATTCTTGAGCTCGTGGGAGATGGAAGCGGTCATGCTGCCGAAAAAACTCAACCCCAGGCTGTCGACTTTGCCGTGATAACTGCTCATCCTCGCTCTCCTTGCCCCTGACAGATTTCGTTGAGTTTAGCGATGAGCACCTCGATCTGGACCGGCTTGATCAAATAGTACTCTTTCCCGCTCTCGGCCGAGCAGGCCTTGAAATCCTCCTCCGAGCCGTGACCGGTCAGGAAGATGAATTTCATGTCCGGCCGTTGGGCCTCGATCAGCCGCTTCAACTCCAGCCCGTTCATCTCCGGCATCCGGACATCCAACAGGGCGATATCGAACTCCCGTTCCTTGATCATGGCCAACGCCGTCCGGTAATCGGTGGCCCAGGCGGCGTCAATGTCGCGCATATCCAGCCGTTCGGCCAATGTCGCCACCAGTTCCTCTTCGTCGTCAACCAACAGTACCCTCATGGGCGTCTCCTTTGTCCGCATGGTATTTGAGCGGCAGGGTGATGACGAAGGTCGTCCCCACGCCGACAGTGCTTTCGATGTTGATTAAGCCGCCAAGCTCCGAGACCAGGCCGTAGGTGATCGACAGGCCCAGTCCGGTGCCGCCGCGCCCACTTTTGGTGGTGAAAAAGGGCTCAAAAATTTGTTTGAGGTTCTCCGGGGGGATGCCGCAGCCGCTGTCGCGCACCATGGTGACAACCCCGTCCCCGGCATCGGTCAGCCAGCTTTTGATCTCCAGCTTGCCGCCATCTTTCATCGCGGCAAAGGCGTTGTTGACCAGGTTGATGAACACCTGTTGCAACTTGCCACGATCACAGAAGAATTCAGGCATTTCCGCGCCAATGTCGACTTTGATCTCAATATTGCGGCGGCTGGCCTCCTTGACCTGGAACTCCAGCACGTCGTTCACCACCTGCAGCAAGCTGAGTTTCTGGACATTGACTTGGATGTTACGAGCAAAACTGAGCAGTTGCCGGGTGATGGTCGCGCACCTGTCTACCGAGCTGATGATCGCGTTGATCAGGTCGAGCAGCCGCTGGTCGCCTTCATATTCCTTGCGGAAGGTGAACAGATCCTTGATGAGGCCGGCCTTTTCGTTGACGATGGCCAGGGGGTTGTTGATCTCGTGGGCCACGCCTGCGGACAGGCGGCCGATCGAGGCCATTTTGCTGGCGTATTCCGCCTGATGCAGCGAGGCCAGCCGCTTCTGGTCAGCCAGATAAATGCCGTTGACCAGATGGGTGCAGATCCCGACCACCACCGCCACGATGGCCACCACCGAACCAATCATGAACATCAGTAGGTTGCTGCTGCCGGCAGCCTCCCAGGTTTCCATCAGGGTGTCCTTGTGCTTGACTACCACCAGAATAAAGGGCGTGCCGGTGATATAGGCATAGCCGGTAACAATCTCCCGTCCCATGTGGCTGCCCTCGATGATCTGGATCCCGTCCGAGAACGGCGGCGCCGGCTGGGGGAACTTTTCCATGATGGCGCCGTAATACCGGGTCGGCGTCTGGATGATCCCTTCATGGTTGAGGAGGAAGGCATCACCGTCGTTGCTGAGCTCGAAATGAGAGAGAATGGCGTTCAACTGCTCGATATCGAGCCCGGCTCGCAGGATGTAGTGGCGGCCCTGGTCGTCGTTGTGAAGCACGGCGATGACCAGATGGGGCTTCTTCCTGAAGCCGAGGAACACATCGCTGACATCGGACCGCATGGCGATGGAATCGTGGGTCTCCAGGTCCTTGTAATGCAGCTTCTGGTACCAGTCCTGTCCGCTGTAATCCCTGCCCTGGATATTGTAGGGGCCGGTATAGTTGACCTGATGGCCGGTATGGTCGATCAGGCCGAGGTCGTACCACTCCCCCAAGCCGCCTTGTAAGTTTTCCAGAATTTGCTTGAGCCGGTTTTCATCGGCCAGTTGCGCATAACTGTTGTCGAGAATGAGAAAATTCAGGGCAAAGACCCGCTCGTCCAGGTAGGCGGTCAGGCTGCGGCGCAAATTGGAAACCAGGCGGGTGGTGCGCTGCAGCAACTCGGATTCGAGGGCCTTTCTGCTGATGGTGTAGTCGACCGCAGCCAGGGTAAACAACGGCAGTAGGACCACGGCCAAGGTGATGACGATCGATTGCTTCCACCGCCGCCTGAAGTTGAAAAGCGATTTGTCCGTGCCCGATGTCTGCTCGGAATGGTCAAGAAATTTGGGCTTAAAACGTTTCCATACATCTTGCATGGCATTTGCTCACACGCGCTAAGATTGACGTTGCCGGCAAGGGCGTAAATGGCCGATCGTAAGCGGAACAACAAGGCGGCCGATCGGCAAAAGCCGGAGCGGAAATCAGGAGCCTTGCTGCTGGCGACGCAGCATGATTTTCTCGTTGGCCTGCTTCATGGTCTCGCTCAGGACGTCGATATCCACCGGTTTCTGGAGATAGGCGAAGGCGCCGAGCTGCATGCAGGTTTCCCGGTCGGTTTCGTTGCCATGGCCAGTGAGGATAATGACCTCGATCTCCTTCTGGGTGGCCTTGACCCTCCGCAGCACCTCCATGCCGTCGATGCCGGGCATCTTCAGGTCAAGGATCATCACGTCGGGTTCGTCCTCGCGCAGCATCTCCAAAGCCGATTCGCCGTCATAGGCAACCGCCGAACCCATGTCGCGAAGCAGCAGCCGCTCAGACAGCGTCTGGACAAACTCGCGTTCGTCATCCACCAACAGAACCCGGGCAGGAGCCTGGAAGTCAAGCTTGCGGTAGATGTCCGCCTGGTGAAAATCCTTGCCGACCTCGGTGACCACCGACCGGACCCCTTCTATTTTTCCCACGATCTCATTGAGTTCCTGCTCAAGCCGGTTGAGCATGAGCACATTCTTCTCGATAGTCAGGGTGACCGCTCCTCCCCTGACAACCACCGTAACCTCATGGCCTTCCAAGGTCAGGGCAAGCTGGATCTTGGCTTGCAACCGGAAATCGGCCAGGGCCGCCTGCGAAGCCTCGGTCGGGGCCAGCACGTCGGTATTGAGGTTGCGAACGACGAGGTGAATCGACTCTTGGGCCCCGATCTTATCGGCGGGGATGACGATGTCATACAGGACCGGATCCCAGGGATCCTGCCGACCGGTCATCTGTCGCACCCACGAGACCTTGTCTTCGTCGTTCTTGTGGATCGCCTTGAGCGGATCCTTTTCCTGCCCCGGCAGGGACTGCGCCAGCTTGGTCCGGAAGGCCATGTCCGCGATCAGACAGATGCGCAACACGTGGGAGATCGAGGCAGGAATGAAATGGCTGCAGAAACCGGCCACCACCATGTTGTCCTCGGCCAGAATCTCGGTGACCGCCAGGCGGAGATAGGCGACAGACCTCTCCTTTTCGTGGGTAAACGGGTTAAACAGCGAGGTTTTGGCGACAAAGGCCCGGCTGATCCGCTCCAGGGGAATCCCCGACATTTTGCTGGCCAGGGCGCCAATCTCGCCGTCGCCGACCAGCCGATAGCCAGTTTTGTCGATCAACTGCGGAATAATCAACTCTTCGTTGCAATGCAGTGCGTTGAAAACGGTAATCACAGACATGGGATGCCTCTCTTATGGATGAATGATCTCGGGTAGGGGGTTGGCGCCCAAGGGGCAGTCTTGCATTTCCTCCCTGGGATGAACGGTCGGATGAATGGCCTGCAAGGCCTCCTCCATGGTCAAGTAGACATGGTCAGCGCCGATCTTGTTGTACAGATGGGTCCTGCCCAGCACCTGCAGCACCGTCTGGTTGACCCCGCTGAAGGAGATGTCGATCTTGGCGCTGCGCAGCCGGCTGACCAACAAGGATAATGTTTCCTCACCGGAGGCGTCAATATCGTTGATGCCGTTGGCCACGATCAGGATATGGCGCAAGGTGGTCTTGCACAGCATCAGGTCGGAGATTTTGTCTTCGAGATAGCTGGCGTTGGCGAAAAAGAGAGGGCCTTCGAAGCGGATGATCGACAGAAACTTGCACTCCTCAAGCCCGGTGGCAACAGCGCATACCAGCGCGCGGCTACGGTCACGGGTCAGTGAGGTGATCACCGGGCGCATGTTCTTGTAGAGGAACACCACCAGGCACAGCACCACGCCCAGCATGATGCCCTTGTCGAGATGGGGCGCGAACCAGAGTGTACAGACAAAAGAGAGGATGGAAATCAGGCCGTCATACCACTGCGCCTTCCAGGCGTGAAGGAAACCGGAGACGTTGATCAGGCCCACGACCGCCATCATAATGATCGCCGCCAGCACCGACTGCGGCAGATGATAGAGGAGCGGGGTGAAGAACATGAGCGCGATTACCACTGTCAAGCTGGTGAAAACGCTTGACAGGCCCGTCACGGCCCCTGCCTGGAGATTGACTGCCGAACGGGAGAAGGAACCGGAGGCTGGATAGCTCTTGGCGATGGCGCCCACGATGTTGGCTAGGCCCTGGCCGATCAGTTCCTGATTGGGATCGATTCGCTGACCGGTCTTGCTGGCAATGGCCTTGGCGATGGAGATCGCCTCCATGAAGCCGAGCAGCGAGATGATGGCGGCATAGGGAAAAAGATGGAGCATGACGCTCAAGTCAATCTTGGGCACGGTCATCGCCGGCAGCCCCTTGGGCACCACGCCGATCACCTCGCCGCCGCCGGACAGCGGCACCTTCTCGAGCTTTATGGGATTATTGCCCACCCGGATGCGCCAGATCCTGCCGTCGGTTTTCACTTCGGCCGGCGCTTCATCGGCTAAATAGTAGAGAATGCTGTTGTCTGGTTGAATAGCCGCCTTGAACAGCAGCAGCCGGATCGCTTCCCGGTAGAGACGGGCCTCGTGCTTCATTTCCTCGAGCTTCGATTCGACCACCCGTTCGTCATGTTCGGCATCAATCCGGGCAATGCGGGAAACGGCATCCTGCCCTCCCTGTCTTGCCTTTTCGATCTGCCTGCCGGCCTTGGTCCGCTCCTCGGCCAGGAGTGGCATGCCGTTGGTGGCCGCGTTGAACCTCGTGATGAGCTCCTGAGTCTTGGGCGACAGGATAGCCTTGCTGTCAACAGTGGTATTGTGCTCAAAGCCGAGCGCCCAGGAAAGTATGGTGGTGATGATGACCGCCACCAAGACATTGGGGACCCTGGGGGCGATGCGCTTCAAGGTGATCATGATCGCCAGGGCCAGCACACCGATGAAGAAGGTCGGCCAATGGGTGTAATGGATTGCAGACTCCGCCATACGGATCATTGTCTTGTAATGATGGTCCGCATTGTCGACGTTGACGCCGAACATCTTCGATAACTGCGAGGTGGCGATGATGATGGCGGCCGCGTTGGTGAAGCCGTTGACCACCGGATGAGACAGGAAGTTGACCACCAGCCCCAGTCGCAGGATGCCGAGCGCCAGCTGAAACAAGCCGACCAGCAGCGAAAGCAGGATCGCAAAGGCGATATACCCTTCGCTGCCGGCGGTGGCCAGCGGTTCCAGCGACGCGGCGGTCATCAGGGAAACCACGGCCACCGGTCCGGTGGCCAGTTGCCGGCTCGAGCCGAAAAGGGCGGCGACGATAGGCGGCAGGAAGGCGGCATACAGCCCGTAATAGGCGGGCATGCCCGCCAGTTGCGCATAGGCCATGGACTGGGGAATCAGCACCAGGGCTACGGTCAAACCAGCAATGGCGTCCGCCTTGAACAAGGCGAAATTGTAACCGGGGAACCAATCAAGGAAGGGAAAAATACGTTTGACCATGCCGTTCGTTTCACCTCGTCCAAAATTACAGGTTAATTGCCTACTATACGCATCGTCGCATCCTGTTTTCCAGCATCCGCCGACAGGATTCGATCAAATCTTTATAGAGCGCCCCGACATTGTACAGGTTGTTCATCCGGAAACGGACCATGCTGTCGACCATGGAAAAGACGATCAGGGCCGATTTACGGGCAGCGAGATCGGCAGCGATGGAACTGTCGCGCTGGCCGGTGACGATGGCGTTCTCGAAAATATCGATAAAACAGTTGTAGATCGCTTCGAGATGATCCCGGCACTCGGGATTGTTCTCCGCCAGTTCGTAGGGGTAGCGCTGGTGGAGGATGGCGAACAGGTCCTCCCTGTTCTCGGCCATGTGCAGATAGAAGGCAATCGATTCCTCCACCATATCCAACCCGGTCTTTTCCGATTCCGCATTCCGGTATTGCTCGAACTCCGGCAGGATGCTCTCCTTCAAACTGCTTAGAATCGCCAGGAAGAGCCCCTGCTTGCTTTTGAAATGATAGAAAATGGTCCCTTCGGCCGTCCCGGTCGTTTTCGTCAGCTCGCCCATGGCCGCGTCCTTGTAGCCCTTGCGGGAGAACAGATGCGTGGCGGCCTGGAGGATCACCTCTTTCTTTTTCATGGCGTGGCGTCCCAAAGTTGACGAGAAAACTAGACTGAGCGCTCAGTCGGTTTTTATAGAAAAAATTTTTGTGCCCGTCAAGAGTAAAATTGAACGCAAAAAGCGCTTGGCGTAACATTTCGGAATAACTCGATATTAACCAGATCCTCAGATGTCTCTGATAGGTCGGCAATACCCTCCAAGCCAATAAACCGGAAAAAACGGGCGCCCTGCGGCTGCCCAAGGCGCTCAAGCGGATCGATTTTTTCTGGCAGGCCCACCGCCCAGAACCGATGGTCTCGTGGGCTATTTCGGCGGCATTGCCTGATTGCCTGGCGCAGCACTGCCTGCCTCGCTCAACCGCCCTGCCCGGACGGGCGGTCCGTGGTTGCCCGAATGCGGGCCACCCGCCGGCGCACTTTGGACGCCATGTCCCTACCTGTCACCTCCCGCACACAAACCCTGATGGCCAGCCCCTCCTGTCACCAATGCTATACACTAAAAAATTATTTTATTTCAAACTGTTACAAGAAAAACCCCAGTGCGCGTCACCAGTAATATACATTTCGTGCCATGGCTCCGTGAAATCGCTTTTGAAGCCTGCGGCCCCGCCCATCTAACAATTTGATATATAAGATAAAAAAAAATTATTTCCAGCCTGGCCCCCTGCTGGCCCCGGTTCTGCATTGATAAATGCATCAACGGAGCGCATCATGCCGGTCGCAGCAGGAAAAAATCATGACGGACGGACAACAGCAGCACGCACCCACGGACCTTGAGTACCTTGATCTCAAGCAGGCTGCGATCATCTGTTCCGTTTCCGAGGAAAGATTCGGCAAATGGATCGACAAAGGGGCCGTCCCGGTCATCAAGGTCAAAGGCAGGAGGTTGATTCATTCACATGATCTGGTCCAGCACCTTGTCCGGCACAATATTCCTATCCCCGACCGGCTGCTGCAGGGCAACAGCAAGAAGATTCTCTTCGTCCTCACCGACGAGCCCATTCCTCACAAGGTGACCATCGAGGTCATCTGGGCGCTGTACGCGCTGCGGAAAGAAACGGCCTACATTTTTGACTTTGTCCGGTTTGACAGCAACATCGAACTCAAGATCATCACCTTGCTCCCGGACAAGATCGTATTGTTGCAAGATAATTCCAGCGACAGGGAACCAGCGCGGCAACTCCAAAAACTGACCAACGGAGCCTCTCCGATCTATACCTTTGCCGCCGATAGAACCGCAGAACTCAAACAGTTCTTAAGCGAGTAAGCAGGAGATCCCCCCCTACATGCATCGGCAACCAACAAATCGACCGGTTGAGCTTTACCCAAATCCTCCGCGACCAGCGCAAAATAGTTTTCATCAAGCAACTGACTCTCCTCAGGAGAAAAGTCCATGGCTTTATATAGCGTCCTGATCGTTGACGATGAGGAGGAATTCCGAAACATGACCGCCAAGCGGCTGAGCAAGCGCGATCTGGAGTGCACATGCGCCCCCGATGGCGATACCGCCTTGAACATGATCAACGAGAAAAACTACGATGTTGTCCTGCTGGACGTCAAGATGCCCGGCCGTGACGGCATCGAAACGCTCAGGGAAATCAAGCGGATCGCTCCCATGACCGAGGTCGTCATGCTCACCGGCCACGCCTCTGTGGAGTCCGGCATCAACGGCATCAAGTACGGCGCCTTCGACTACCTGATGAAACCCATGGATCTGGAACCGCTGTTTGAAAAGCTGAACGCGGCCTACGAACGCAAACGGACCCAGCAGGAGAAGTTAGAAAGGGTCCAGAGCAATAAGGATGCGGTGCGCCCGTCCTGACTGGCAGCCACCTACGTATAAACCTGTATATCCACCGACAACAAAAGGAGAACACAATGAAGTTTTTTAAAGATCTGCACCAATTCATGATGGCCGGGGCCAAAGCCCATGCCCGATGGGAATTGGCAATGTCCAACAACATTTTGAGGAGCCGCAAACGGCTTCTGGTTCTGGGACTGTTGCTGATCCCCGTCTTCCTTGGCGGCTATGCTTTCGCCGATGCAGTCAGCCAAGCCCTTCCAGGCTTCATCGGCAGCAAATCGGCCTACGGTCCCTCGCATTACACCAACGTCATCTTCGGCGCCTCGGTGCTGGTCGGCATATGCGCTGGCCTGATCACCGGCTGCATCGGCGCCGGCGGCGGCTTCATCATCGCTCCGGCCCTGATGAGCGCCGGCGTCAGGGGCATCCTCGCGGTCGGCACCGACCTGTTTCATATCTTCGCCAAGGCGATCATGGGTTCGGTCCTGCACCGCAAGATGGGCAACATCTCGATCTCCTTGGCCGTCACCTTCCTGATCGGCGCCCTCGTCGGCTCGACCGTCGGCGGCTGGCTCAACCGCACGATCTATGACGCCAACCCAATATTGAGCGACATGTTCATCACCGCGGTCTATATTTTCATCCTTGGCTTCCTTTCCTTTTATGCCATGCACGACTACCTCAAATCCCGCACCAGAAAGGTAGTGGTCGAGGAAGGCGCCACCAGGATTGCCGAGGAAATCCCGGCCATTGGCAAGAGGCTGCAGTCCGTCAACATCCCGCCGATGCTGACCTTCGATGAATCGGTCACCCCGGGTGGCCGCCGGATCTCCTCCATCTTCCTGGTGATCAGCGGTTTCATCGTCGGCCTGGCGGCGTCTGTCATGGGCGTCGGCGGTGGTTTCCTCACCTTCCCGATGTTCGTGTATGGCCTGGGCGTGTCCTCCATGACCACTGTCGGCACCGACATCTTCCAGATCGTGTTCACCGCCGGTTATTCCTCAATCACCCAGTACGGCATCTACGGCTTTATCTTCTATACCCTGGCCATGGGCATGCTGCTCGGTTCCCTGATTGGCATCCAGGTCGGCTCGATTGTCACCAAGGTCGTTCCCGGCACCACCATCCGCGGTTTCTATGCGATCACAGTCACTGCCGGTTTCCTCAACCGGGTCTGCGCTCTGCCGGATAAACTGGTGAGGATGGGCTATATCAGCTTGTCCAGGGATATCCTCAATGTAATCGACATGATCGGCAATATAGGCTTCTTCCTCATCATCACCATCTTTGCGATATGGGTCTTCTATTGCTTCTTCGCTAATCTCAGCGCCCTGAAGGGGGAGGTTCATTAATCATGGCAAGCCCAGCACAACTCAAAACCGCAGGATCGCTCCTGCTGGTCACCTTCATTGCAGTTCTCGTCATCATCTTCATGCCGATTTTTCCAGGCAACACGGCAGGAAAAAAGATAACCGGTCTTGATTATATAGACAACTTTTTCAACCAATTGGCCAAAAGCTCAGCCTATTACATCCCTGATCAGATAAAGAAAACGGAAAAGTTCAATGGCCAGCAATTCAGCGCCACATTGAAGATGAAATCCGCCGATGAGGCTACGGTCACGGCTAAACTGCTCGCCACCAACCAAATCACCGCTGCCGCCGACGGCGACAAGGTCAAGGTCAGCGGCGATCTCGGCGCCGTGCTCACGGTCATGCTCAAAGATGTCGATCTGATGTACAAGAACGACGGCAAGGCCCTGACCGCGAAATATGGCATTGACGAACGGCTGGCCGTCTATACCTGGCACCAGGCTATGACCGCCACGTCGAAGGACCTGGACAAGGCCGGCCAATCCGTACAAGCAAAATTCATCCTAAACTGCCTGTCTAAGGCTGTCGAACCGGCGTACAATTTCTACCAGATCGAGGCCAAGCCGGTGAAGGAAGAGATGATGATGTTGATCGCCGCCCTCACCTTCTATGTCGTCTATACCGTATGGTATGGGTTTGGCCTGCTGTATCTGTTCGAAGGGTTGGGCATCAAGCTTGAACACTGATTCTTAAATCCGTCCACGTATCCGGGGCCGCGAGGGAATTCGTTCCATCGCGGCCCCTTTTTTTCCAGTTCGCAATGCCCTTACCCGACCGGATTCTCACCTTGCTGAAGCATGGGCGGCCTGGGATCGCCGCTCCTCTCCCAAACCCCGAACAGATGATGCGCCTGTTCGCTGCCCGCTCCCGCAGCTTTCATGACCTGCTGGCCACCCAGGCCGGCGCCCTGAAGGCCATGGCCGAGCTGGAAACCGCCCTGCGCGACGGCCGCCCCCTATCCATGTCCTTCATCCGGAGCCGCTGCACCCTGGTGACGGTCAATGCCTTCAAGATCATCCGCCATTGCAACCAGATCGCCGATGGGCGCCACGACGAGCCAGAGTGCGCCTTCTCCGGGCTGCGGCAACGCATCGAGACCATCCTGGACGGCGCACCGGAACCGGTCGCGGGCGAAATGCTCCTTGACCTGGTTCGGA
Source organism: Desulfobulbus sp. (assembly GCA_009778955.1). Lineage (GTDB taxonomy): Bacteria > Desulfobacterota > Desulfobulbia > Desulfobulbales > Desulfobulbaceae > Desulfobulbus. The sequence goes on along the minus strand of WRFD01000020.1, from coordinate 1,097 downwards.
TCGACCGGAGCCTGGCCAGCCTAACCGGAGAAAAGATGGCCAGCCTGGCTGAAGCCGGGGCCATCGGCGCCATTCGCATCCCGCCGGGATTCGTGCTGACCGCCGCTGCCACCAGCCTCTTTTTCCAATACAATCAGCTATACCACAAAATCAACCATATCCTTCAGCAAATGGAGATCGCCAACCTGGACGATCTGTACGGCAAGAGCGCCGAGATCCAGGAGCTGATCCGAAGCTCCCCGATGCCGCCGGAACTGGAAAACCTGCTCCTCGACCGGTTCGACCGACTGACCGAGGCCAAGCCCGTGTGCCGGGTGGCGGTCCGCGCCAGCGACATTGGCGGAGATTTTCGGACCTCCTCTGCCGGATTCTACCGCACCGAACTCGATGTCCGCCGCGACAGCCTGATTGATGCCTGCAAAAGGGTGCTGGCCTCGAAATACACGCCGCAGGCCATTTCCTACCGGCAGGCCAGGGGCTTGCTCCACGAGCAATGCGCAATGGGCATCGGCGTACTGGCCATGGTCGAGGCAACGGTGAGCGGCCTTTGCCATACCCACTCCATCGGCGGTCCAAGCCATACCCTGGATCTGTTCTATGCCCCAGGAGCAGCCGGGGACATTGCCGGCGGCGCACGTTCCACCGGGCATCTACGGCTTACGCGCGCGCCGCCGCACCGGATCGTCCAGCGGCTGAAGGCCGGGGATGCGATCAGACCATGGCTGACCGACGCCGAAACGGCCGCGCTGGCCGAAACCGGCATGCGGCTGGAGCGCCATTGCGGCACGCCCCAGGAGATCGAATGGTCGCTTGATCCGACAGGCGCCCTGTTCGTGCTCCAAAGCCGGCCCGCCGCCCCGCAAGCCTCTGTTAGGCAGCCGCCGCCTATTGCTGACCGGCCGCTGCTAAAGGGCGGCGTGGCCGGCTGCGCTGGCGCCGGCTGCGGGGAAGTCTGCGTGGTCCGCACCGTGCAAGAGGCATTGCGCTGCCCCCGGCAGGCCGTGCTGGTGGTCCGGCATCCCCTGCCGGACTGGGCGCCGCTGCTGCATCGGGCCGTGGCCCTGGTGGCCGAGACCGGCTGCGAAGCCTGCCATCTG
>WRFD01000019.1 GCA_009778955.1 Desulfobulbus sp. | reverse complement strand
GTTTGCCGCCAAAATTGTACGCCATCCGCCAGAGCCGGCCGCCGGATGGGGAAACATGGATATAGAGCCCCCCGCCATCGGCCTTCTTTTGCACCTGCCCGGTGGCTTTCAACCCTCTCAGGAACGTATCCGTCAGCTTTCTCATGGGCCCCTTCAAAAATCTTGGTATCGAAAATCGTTCTTGGCATTCTCGCTTTGGTATTCTGCCAAAAGCACGCTATCACAAAGCGTTCCAGATTCTTGGAGTCGGTTTTTGAAAAACACCAAGCGCCAAAGAAAGCACCAAGATTTTTTTGGTATGTCTAAAGGTTTTATGAGACTACATGAGACGAGCGATTGCTGAAAAAGATAGACCCCACAAGGCCTTAGAGTCCTTATGGGGTTTTGTGAGATGACTGAATGGTGGAGGCGCCGGGAGTTGAACCCGGGTCCGAAAATTCTCCCCTCGTGTCTCTACATGCGTAGTTCCGGGATTACGTCTCGCATCCGCTTCTCACCCGGAACCGGGATAGTCGGACGCCAGCCTGAAAAATCTCGTCATCCGTGCCTCAGGCATGCACGGACAACCAGCCTGTGGAGTCGACGCCCCGAATCCGGCCTTACAGGCGAAGGCCGGTGGAACGGCACGGCAGGTTAAGCTGCCAGTGCGTAATTATAATCGTCTGCGATTATATTTAATTCCGCCATTTTTACGAGCTGACAGAAACTCGGCATGCAACAACAAGCTTCAATATCCCCGTCGAATCCGTTTCGCCCCCATCTGTGTACGTAAAGGAGATGAACTGGCTGGCGCGAGGGAATCAATCGTCATGGCGCATGGAGCGTTCCATTTCCCGGTTTGATTCCCTTTCCTTGAGCGCCGCCCGTTTGTCGTAGAGTTTTTTGCCGCGGGCCAAGGCCAGCTCGACCTTGGCCTTGCCATTCTCGATAAAGTAAATCTTGAGAGGGATCAGCGCAATGCCTTTCTCGTGGAGCTTGCCGATGAGCTTGCGGATCTCGCGCCGATGCAGCAGCAGTTTCCGGACCCTGAGAGGGTCCTGATCGACATGGGTGGCGTAAGAGTAGGGCGAAATGTGGACATTGTGCAGAAAAACTTCACCGTCCTTGAGCTGGCCATAACCGTCGCGGAGATTCACCTTGCCGGCCCTGAGCGACTTGACTTCCGGCCCGCTGAGCACGAGACCGGCCTCGAAGGTCTGCTCGATGTGGTAGTCGTGAAAGGCCTTTTTGTTTTTGCTGACGATTTTCTGTCCCATGTTCCGCCGATCGCTCCTTTTTCCGGTCTGTCGCCACACTATAGGGAACGCCAGCCGGAACGCTAGGATAAAATCATCCTCCTTCGGTTTCTCCAGTCACCCGCAGCACCTCTTCCACAGTGGTCAGCCCGGCCAGAACCTTCCGCCAGGCGTCCTCGCGCAAAGTGGTCATGCCCTCCCGGATGGCCACCTGCCGCAATTCCAGGCCATTGGCCTTGGCAGCAATCAGCTTTTTCATCTGGTCTGACATGGGGAACACTTCGAAAATCCCCATCCGTCCCAAATAGCCGGTATTGCGGCACTGGAGGCATCCCTTGCCCTTTTTCAGATCGACCATCTCCTGATTGCCGACCGGAAAGCCGAGTTTGCGCAGGCCTGCGCCATCCACCGCATAGGGTTCGATACAGTGAGGACAGTTGCGCCGTACCAGCCGCTGGGCCAGGGCGCCCAGCATGGTCGAGGCGATAAGAAAGGGTTCGAGCCCCAAATCCTGTAGGCGGACGATGGTCGAAACCGCGTCGTTGGTATGGAGGGTGGAAAAAACCAGGTGTCCGGTCAGGGCCGCCTGGACGGCATGGGTGGCGGTCTCCAGGTCGCGGATTTCGCCGATCATGATCACGTCCGGGTCCTGGCGCAGGATGGTGCGCAGGATGGTGGAGAAGGTGACGTCGATCTGTGATTGCACTGCAATCTGGTTGAAGTCCTCGTGGACCATCTCCACTGGGTCCTCGACGGTGACGATGTTTTTTTCCGGCGAGGCAATCTGTTTGAGGGCGGAGTATAGAGTGGTCGATTTGCCGCTGCCGGTCGGTCCGGTGACCAGGACGATGCCGTGGGCGGCGGTCATGAAGCTGTTGAAGACCAGCCTGTCCCGCCGGGAAAAGCCGAGAAGGTCCATATTTTGGAAGATGACTTCAGGGTTGAGAATGCGCATCACCACCTTTTCGCCGAAGGCGACCGGAACGGTGGAGACGCGGAGTTCCGCGTCCCCGTCCTCCCCTTGGCGGCCGATCTTGATCCGGCCGTCCTGGGGGCGCCGTTTCTCGGCGATGTCCATCCTGGCCAGACTTTTGATCCGCGAAACAATGGCGGCATGCACAGCCTTGGGCAGTTTGTAGATGGTATGCAGGATGCCGTCGATCCGGAACCGGACCAGACAACTGTCCCGCTTGGGCTCGATGTGGATGTCGCTGGCCCGCTGCTCCAGGGCATAAATGAACAGGTGATTGACCGCCGCCTTGATGTGCTGATCCGTGGAGCTCAGTTCCTTGGTGGTGGCCAGGCGAACGTACTGCTCAAGGTTGCCGATGTCGACGGCGGCGGCGGGACCGCTGCTGGCGAACTGGGACTCGGCGGCCGTGATCGAGCGCTGGAAGCCGAAAAACTCAGCCAGGATCTTTTTGATGTTGGTTCGGGTCGACAAAAGCTGCCGAACCTTTACTTGGTTGACCCGCTCGATATCCTCGAGTACCGACTGGACATCGGGTTGGTAGGTGACGATGTCGAGAACACCGTTGTTCAGCCCCACGGGCAGGAGGAGATGGTTGACGGCATAGGACCGGGGAATAGTCTTAGTGACCATGTCCATGTCCAGTTCGAGGGGGTCGAGTTTCTTGAAGGGGATCTTGAGGGCGCGGCTGACGGCCCGCATGATTTTCTCTTCGGTCAGGGGGCCGGAATCCGACCCGGCGCTTTCCAATTCGAGCGAGACAATGATGTCCACCAGATCGGGGTAACCTTTTTCCTGCCTGGTACTGTCATCGTGCCTTCGGCCTCCTTGCTGCTTGAGCAGTATCTGGCGCTGCCGCCCCTTTTGCAGAAGAATCGTTTTCCGCTGTTCGGCGGAAAGCAAACGCTCTTTGACAAGTACATCCAGCAAGGTATCGCTACTGAGAAATGACATGGTCGCCGGTGGAGGAAGTGGACAAAAGCGGAACCGCCACGGCCCGGAGGCTCCCGCCAGGACGGAAAGACGCGGGGTGGCACGATGAAGGCGCCGACATCGGAGCAGGGCGATCCCCAAACAAGCGGACGCCTGCCAACAGTCAACTTAATTCGGCCAGCCGTGGGTGCCGATCAGATCGACGAAGCGGACTTGTTCGATGGTAGTCACCGAGATGCTGCCGTCCCGTTTGTCCAGGATCTGCAATTCCTGCACGTCCTGGCCCCCGACCGGCATGACCAGGCGACCGGGATCGGCCAACTGAGCGACGAGCGGCTCGGGGATCCGGGGACCGCCGGCGGTAACTATAATGGCATCGAACGGGGCTTCCGAAGGCCAGCCGACGGTGCCATCGTCAATGCGCGAGACGATGTTGTAATAGCGGAGCCGGTCAAAGACCTTCCTTGCCCGGCCGACCAGGGCATCAAGCCGCTCCACCGTATACACCTTCTGGCAGAGACGGGAGAGGATCGCCGCATGGTAGCCCGATCCAGTCCCGATCTCCAGCACCTTTTCAGAGCCGGCGAGATGTAGGGCCAATGTCATGAGAGCCACGATGTAGGGCTGGGAAATGGTTTGTCCGGAACCGATCGGCAGAGGGAAGTCGCCGTATGATTGCGCCTGGATGGCATCTTCGACAAACAGGTGCCGGGGAACGGTCCGCATGGCCTCCAGCACCCGTCGGTCGGCGATGCCCCGGGTCACCAGCTGTTCCTCGATCATACGCTCCCGGTTGATGTCAAACGTCGACGGTGAACTCACTTGACTTCCTGGTCCCAGGTGAAATCTTCCCTCCATGTGCGATCCGACTGGTTGAAAGTGCGGAACTCGCAATTGGTGACGATATCGTAGCTGGCGGTCACCACGATCATCTCGTAGCCGACCGGTCCGGTCATGGAACCGAGTACCGGCATGGCGCCGAATATGCCCGGCCGATCCTCGAAGTAGACATACTCGTTGACACCGGGAGCCACTTCCCGTTGGCCGTCGGGTTCGCCAAGGTATTTCTGCATCTCCTTGACCGTCGTCTGGCCGGGTTTGATCAGGGCGGCGTCGGATGCCAGGTGGCGCACCTGCTTGGATTGGCAACCGCCAAGCAGAAGAAGTGTGCACAACAACACAAACAAGGGGTGTCTCATCGATTCCCTCCAAGAGCACTCCAGGCAAATAAAAAAAATTGTGTTCATATATCGCGAACACAACACTATTCGCAATCAATTGAAATGGCAGTCAAAATTTCTCAAGGCCTTTTTCGGTACAGCTCTGGGTATAGTTAAAAATCGTCTCTATCCTTTTTACCTTTTTAGCGGCTTACTGGCGTTCACCTAAAAGCCGCCATAATCTATAGTAGTTTACCACGGTCCAACCACTACCGGCAAGAGAATGGTTTCAAAGTCCTATTTTCAGACTTTGTGACAGTCGAACCACCATGCCTGTGCCCCCCCGGGGGGGCAATGGTCTTTGTTATTCCAAGTTTCCGCGTACAGAATTTTTAATAAAATGTAACGGATTTTGTACATTGTCAGCATGAAAAACAATCGTCTTCATGGGCGATTGCCGCGAACGTCTCCGAAATTTTTCAGATGACGCACGGTACGAAGCGGGCCGCCAGCTTTTTCGTGTCCAAAACGGACTCGATCCGCAGAACTGGAAGCCCATAAGGCAGGTCGGCCCCGGAGTGCGTGAAATTCGCATCCGAGAGGATGGTCAGTTTCGTGTGTTCTACGTGACCAACGTCGGCAACGCCTTGTGCGTGCTGCACGCTTTCCAGAAAAAGACGCGAAAAACCACCCCCAGTGATATCACCATGGGCCAGGAGCTGCTGAAGCAGATCAGAGGATGAAATGAGCGAAAAAAAGGGCGCCAGTTGCGGCAATGTGTTCGAGGATTTGGGGTATCCGCCGGACGAGGCGGCGGCCATGCTGGCCCGAGAAACATTGCAGATCGCGCTGGAAAAGGAGTTGCGGAAACGGGGCAAGAAACAGCAGGAACTGGCCGACGAGTTGAACATTCCCCGTACCCGCATTTCCGAGGTGATGCATTGAAAACCGAACAATTCAGCGTGGACAAACTAGTTAGCCTGCTGCACCGGGCCGGTAAGCGTGTGGAGCTTCGCATTCGCTGAGGCGTCCCACACCCTTCTGTCCTCGCCCCATTTCTCAGCCCGGCAAGAGGATGGCCGGTGAGGTTCTCGCGGATGACTCCTGAAAGTTCAGGAGTCATCTCCCTCGCTCCCCAATTTTGGGGAGCGAAAAACATGGAACGGTTTTTCAATCTTGGCATGCACGTCCGGTTCGATTAGCGGGGTGTGGAAACGGAGCCCAAGGCCACCGCGCCACATCTGGACTCTACAGCTCAACTTATAGTGGCCATTTTCACCGGAATGGCGGCCATTTTGCTCCGGAATACGCACAGAGCACCACCCGTAATATCCATTCGGTTTTTCTCTGGTATGCCGGGCGGTAGCGGCCTTTGACAGTTGTATACCACTCATCGGTCACGCCCCGGAAGGTTCGCGTTTCGTGATTGCGCTGTTCTTCCTCTTCGCGTCGCAATGCCACGGGATCAACCCCGGCGGCAACAAGGCCGCGTAGGTCGTGGGCCTTCTTTCTGACAGCCGAAAGGCTAACCGTGGGATACTCGCCCAGGGCCATGAGTCATTTTTTTCCAGCAATGCCGTATTGCAGCCGCCAGAGTTTTGAGCCATTTGGTTTGATGACGATATACAGCCCTTGACCATCCCACAACGTGAACTCTTTGCTCCTTTGCTTCGAGGCGTTAATTTGTTTTTGTCAGTAAGCGGAGTTACAACTCTGATAACTATACCGTTCTGAATGGCTATTCATTGACACTGCTTTTTGTCCGCCCGTATAGCTTGCCGTATAGTTAAAAACGCTGGTTGTCAACGGTCAAAGACGGTTTTTAGTGAACGCATGCGGACAAAAGAAACCCCGAAAAACCTTATGGTTTAACGGGGTTAGCTGATTTCGGTGGCCTAAAAAGAACTGTGGCGTATTATGCGTTTACCTCATTTGTCGTGAACACAACCTTTTTTCAAGTTCTGATCCTGGACCTTTCTTGGAAATCCAACAAAAGACGACGCGTTAGGCGACGGGACCATTCCAAGGACAGCGGCAAGGGTCAGGCAGCGTCGGTTTGCCCGCCGGCAGCCCGCGTAAGAATGCGGTAATTCCGCCGGACCATCACCATGGGATCGACGAGAAGCCCGGCCTGGATCGTGGCGTTGTCGTACAACTGTTCGACCACATCCTTGGCGAATTCGGCGTCACTTTCCCGTAAGCCAGCGAGGTTTTTGATCAAGGGGCTGGCGCCGTTGATTTCCATGTCTTTCTTCGACCCCATGCCGAAGGCTTGGTCCTGGCCGGAAGCCTTTAGAATCCGTTCCATCGAGGAGGTCATGTAGCCGTCGACGTTGACAATCATCGCCGGGCTGTCCACCAGCCGGCCGGATGCCTTGACATCCTGGATGCGGTCGCCGAGAACCTCCTTCATCCAGCGGCAGAGCGAGGTCAGCACGGCGTCGGCCAGCGGTTCGGCGGTTTGCTCGGCGCCTGCCTGGTCCGCATCCGCTGCGGTCTCAGGCAGGCTCAGATCGGCCCGGTCGGCGGAAACCAGTTTCTTGCCATCGTACTCGCCCAAATGGTTGAGGACGAAATCGTCGATCGGCTCCAGGGTATAGAAGATTTCGATGCCGCGCTTCTTGAACAGTTCCACGTAGGGACCGTATTCCACCGCTGTCCGGTTGGGACCGTTGATGTAGTAGATCTTGTCCTGGCCGTCCTTCATCCGGCCGACATACTCGTCCAAGGATATCATGCTGCCCGCCTCGCTGGTGGAGGATTCAAAGCGAAGCAGCTTGGCTAGCTCGGTGCGGTGTTCGAAATCCGAGGTCAGGCCCTCCTTGATGAAAATGCCGAAGGTTTTCCAGAATTCGTGGTATGTATCGGCACTGCGGTCGGCTTCCTCGGCCAGAAACTTGATCACCCGCTTGGTCAGCACCTTGCGCAGCTTGATCATCAGAGCATTATCCTGCAATGACTGGCGCGAGATGTTGAGCGGCAGATCCTCGGAATCGACCACGCCTTTCAAAAAACGCAGCCATTCGGGCAGGATGTTCTCGCTGTGCTGGTCGATGAGCACTTTCTGGCAGTACAGGTTGACCCCAGGCTGCATGCGGCCCATGCCCAGCACCTCGAAATTCTCCTTGGGCACGTAGACCAGGGCATTGATCGCCAGGGGCGCGTCGGCTGAGAAATGGAGCCGGTAGAGCGGCTCGTCCACCGCATTGCCGATGAATTTGTAAAACTCGGTATATTCCTCGTCGGTGATCTCTGCTTTGGATCGGGTCCAGATGGCCTGGACCGTGTTGACCTTCTTGCCCTCCACCTTGACTGGGAAGGGGACAAAGGTGGAATATTGCTGGATGATTCGCTCAAGGGTGAACTTGGAGGCGTAGGTGTGGGCGTCTTCCTTGAGCTCGATGATGATCCTGGTGCCACGGTGCAGGCCGGGGCTGGGGCCGATGGTGTAGGTGCCGCCGCCATCCGAGCTCCACTCCCAGCCCTCGCCGCCGTCCCAGGAGCGGGTCTGCACCTGGACCGTCTTGGCGGCCATGAACACCGAATAGAAACCGACTCCGAACTGACCGATCAGGTTGACGTCCTTTTTCGCGGCCTCGGCTAGTTGCTCAAAAAAATGCTGCGACCCCGAGTGGGCGATGGTGCCCAGGTTGGTTTCCAGCTCTTCCCGGGTCATGCCGATGCCGGTGTCGGTGATGGTAAGGGTGTGTGTTTTGTCATCGCAGTCGATGGTGATTTCCAAGGGCACGTGGTTGTCGAACTCGATCGTCTTGATCAGGCTCTGGTGGCGGAATTTCTCCAAGGCGTCTGCGGCATTGGACACTAGCTCGCGGACAAAGATGTCGCGTTCGGTGTAGAGTGAATTGATGACGATATCAAGGACCTTTCTGGTCTCCGCCTGAAACTGCTTGGTTTCAACCTGTGATGCTGTCATGGGGCTGTTCCTCTTTAAGGTACAAGGGCTGTTTTGTTGACCGGAAAGACATAATTTTCCGGAGATACCAAGGGGATAAAGGATCTTTCCTTTATCCGGGCAACATGGTAAGCACGAATGATCGACTGTCAAGACAACCGTTCATCGGCCGACTGCGGCCAGCAAGATTAAAATGTTTTTATGAAATCAGGCAAATACGATATCGGTATCGTTGGCGGCGGCATCTCCGGCCTGAGCGTGGCAACCTTTGTCAGGGAGTTGCAGCCAACGGCGCGTCTTTTGGTCCTGGAGCAGGCGACTGAGGCGGGCGGGGCCATAGCCACCTTCCGCGAAGCCGGCTATCTGGCCGAATGGGGGCCGCATGGATTCCTCGACAACTGTGCCGAGAGCCGTGAACTGATCCGCCTGGCCGGACTGGAAGACGAGGTAACCATCGCCCCCCTGGCCAGGTTTGTCCGCTATGTCTGCATCGGCGGTCGGCTCCAACTCATCCCCCAGAAACCGCTGGCGATCCTCCGTCAACCCTTGCTGTCCTGGATGGAAAAGCTGCGAGTTTTAGGCGACCTGTGGTGTCGGCCCCTGCCGGGCGAGCCCACCGTGGCCCAGTGGGTGGCGCATCGGTTCGGCCCTGCCCTGTTGCCCTTTGCCGACGCGGTCTTCACCGGCACCTATGCCGGAGATATCGAACGGCTCGCCATCGACGCGGTGATGCCGGGGGTGCGGGAACTGGAGCGGGCGTACGGTTCCGTGATCCGAGGCCTGTTCAACAGGATGCGGGCGGCACGCAAGGAAAGGAGGGGGAAAAAAGGGCTGCCGGCCATGACCAGTTTCAAGGAGGGGATGGGCCTGTTGCCCAGGCGGCTGGCAGCAAAGTTGCAAGCGGCGGAGATGCTCGCCTGCGGCGCCCCGGTCCTAGGTTTTTCCCGGCAGGATGACGAGTGGAAGGTAGCTACTAGCCAGAGAGAGCTGTCCTGTCGCCATCTGGTCCTGGCCCTGCCGGCGAACCGCTGCCTGGCCTTGATGGCCGCTGCCCTGCCGGGCATGCCGCCGCCGATGGCGGCCATCCCTGAGGCGCGGATTCTCTCGGTACTGCTAGGTTTTGACCAGCAAGCCCAGATTCCCTTTGGTTTCGGCTATCTGGCGCCGGAGCGGGAGCAGCGTTTCACCCTCGGGGCGCTGTTTTCCTCGCATATGTTTCCCGGCCGCGCCCCGGCCGGCTGCCAATTGCTCGAAGCCCTGGTCGGCGGCCGCCGGCATCCGGAACGGCTCGAGTGCACGGATGAGGAACTGATCGAGGCGGTCTGGGATGATCTTCGCCGCCTGATGACGCTGCCGCGGCCCATCTATGCCGCCGTGCTCAGGCCCGCATCGGGCATTCCGCAACTGGAGGCCGGCTACGCCGAACTCCTTCGCTGGCGCGGCGAGGTCCAGGCCGCCCATCCCGACCTCCATCTCTGCGGTTTCGGCTGGAAGGGAATCGGCCTCAATGACATGATCAAGGAGGCCCGGCGGATTGCCGACGCGATCGGCGCCCAAACCTCGGAGGAGACGACCGCCGAGATCAAGGGCGTCTATTTCTGAGACGGGTGGAATTTGTGTTTTTTCGGCAATTCCTCAGGGCCGAGAGGTTGGCCAGAGTGCGTTTGCGGATCTTGCCGTCCTCGCGCCAGGATTCGCGCAGCAGGATGGCCGGTGGCGAGTTGCGATTGGGTATGGATTCGATATACATGGGGAAAATGCAGTATAATTATCGAATTATTTCAACAGAAAAATACAAACTACATGGGTGCAAAGTTTGCAACGAATATGCTCCAACCCCGCACTAATACTGGCCTTCAGCTATTTTGACCGCCCAAAGTTCGGGCTAAGCTGACCGTATCGACTCGGGCCACAAAGGAGTAGAGAGAGCTGTTGACGATGCGCAGCAGCCGCAAGGTCATTGCCGGATCTTTCTCGATAACGGCCGCAACTTCTGCCACGGTGTATTCGGGGTTGTCGAGGGCCTGCCGCAGCCTGATATAAACATTGGGCAGGGAGAAGAGATGGGCCGCGTGGAGGACGTCATGGAGAAGGGGGGCCATTTGGCGCTGCTGAAATGCAGATCCGTCGAGGGCGGGCCGGGCACTGCGGTCGCGGTCGCATGTCCCCACGGTCTTGTCTGTCCGGATGCCTCGGCAAGCGAGGGAGAACTCAATCCTGACGGGCTCCTTGGCGAACGTCGATCGTATACCTACATTCGCCGTCCGTCCCCGTCAGGCGCAGCGTATAGATGTCTGTCTTCGGAGCGGCGAACGGGATGGCGAAGGACTCTGTGCCGTCGTACTGCTTGGAGGGGTTGAGATAGACGGGCCCGCCAGCCGAATCGACAATATCTACTGTGAATTTACCCGAATCTCCGGCTCCTGAAAAATAAAAACGGACCGGTTGCAGCGCCTCGAGTTGCAGCCGGTATTCGGCCACAGCTCCCTGGGCGATGACGCCTTCCGCCAGGACTTCACCGATGGCGAGCACGTTGGCCTTGCCACGCAGCTGGGCATTGCTGGCGATCGGCAGCAGCTGCAGCCCGTAGGCCCCTTCTCCCTCGACGCCCTTGATCCGGATCGTGTACCTGCCTGTCTTGGGCGGGGTGAACGCAACGGTGACCGGGTCGCCCGCGCTGTGCACCCAGGCCGCATCCCGATATGCGGACCGGCCGGCGGCATCGACCAGGTCCAGGCTGTACCGCAGGTGATCTTCCGAGGCCGGCAGGACCAGCCGAACCGGGCTGTTTTCCTCCAGTGTCACTGAATATTCGGCCACCGCCCCCTGGGCGATGAGGCCCTGAACCGCCCCGCCGCCCAGGTGCAGGGCGTTGGCCTGGCCCCGGAGTTGGGCATTGGTGGTGATGGGCGTCACCGTGAAGGCGTATTTTCCCTCCCCTTTGGCGCCGATGATGAACACCGAATACACATCGCTTCTGGGCGGGGTGAACGGAATGCGGGCGGCATCGGTGCCGCTGAGTGGTCGGTTTTTGTTCTGGTACACGATCCGCCGGGCTGAATCCAGGATCTCAAGGTTGAACTGCTCGGCATCGCCGGTCGGGATGAAACTCAACCGCACCGGGCTGTTGCCCTCCAGCTTAATGGTATGCTCGACCGCCGCGCTCTTGGCGATTATGCCGCTGAACTCTCGCTCCTTGCCGGCCATCTCCTTGAGCAGGATTTTTTCCGCCATCGGCAGGGCGCTTTTTTTCGGGGCAACGGCAGTCGTCGTCCGGCGGGCCTTGTCCTCGAAGAAGAGCGCCACCGTCTGGGCCAGGGCGTCGCTCCGGACGACATTGCCGATATTGTTGCTGACCGAAAGGAGCATACCGGCAAACTGACCGGCAATGTAGAGCGGGCTGCCGCTCTCGCCCTTGGCCAGGGGAGTGCTGGCATCCTGCGGCACAATGAGGATGGCACGGAACTGGTCGTAGCCGACGATATTGACCGGGACGATTCGGATGCTGCCGTCGGCGAGCATGATGCGCAATTCGCCGCTCTTTTCAGCCTCCAGCAGCGGGGCGAGGGGGATGTTCGCATAGTAGGCGCCGGACTTGCACGGGATCGGATCGGCGGTTGTAATCCGGAGTACGCTGAGATCGCCGGGGAAGGACTCGATCATCTCCGCCGGGTATCGGCGTTTGTCGGCCAGGGTAAGGTCGATTTGCAGGGCATTGTCGACCACGTGCAGCGGAGCGATGACCAGGCATTCTTCGCCGCGCTGCCGAAGGACTCCCTGGCCGGTCTCGTTGTTGTCGGTTTTGATATAGGCGTCCGAGGCCATGGCGGGGCTCAGGTCGACGAGCAGGGAGCCGGTCCAGGGGAGACACGCGACGAGGCAAACGGAGAGGGAGGAAAAAAGTCTATTCATTTTTTCACATGCAGGGCATGGAAGGCGAGAAGCCGCGACAAAAAGACAAGTATTCCGGGCACGGTGAGCAACACTGCCCAGGTGATCACCAGCTCTTCATCCTTGCCCAGTTTTGACCAGAGGTTGTTCTGGATTTGAATGTGGGTCGCTCTGAATTTTTTCACCGTCGCCGAGTCGGCCTCGACGATGGCCACTATCTGCAGGCCGCGGTTGGTGTCGAAGGTGACCATGCCGCTCGTTTTGGGATTTTTAGGTAAAAATTGAATTTCATCGCCAAGTTGCAGCTTGTACGGGTCGACCTTGTAGTGGTTTCCGGACAACAGTTGCCTTGCGACCATCTGGATTTCTCCGTCGATCAGCAGACCGCTTAATTGCTGGACGCCGTAGGTCGGCACCCGTCCCACGATGAGCGGGCCGTCGAGGTTGTATTTCCACGATATGTCCTGGCCAAGCAGGGCCTCGGGGTCGTTCAGCACCAGTTCGACAGTGGGCGGCAGGTTGGAGACGGCTTCGTCCTTGTCGTTGTACACCACCATCGGGTTTTCGCTCTTGATCTGGATATGTAGGGTCCCCCGGCCGATCCTGGAAAAGACGATATGGGACTTGCCCTGGATCTGCACGGAACCGCTACCCGGAATGGCCAGGGATTTCGAGGCGGATGCCTCCGAGGCCAGGGGATCGAAGCGCTCAGTGCTCTCTTCCTCCCAATGCACGGTGGCATTGTGCAGGGGAATGCGCGGCGGCGCGACGCTTTCGGGCTGGTATTCGATCTGCTCCGTGCGGGCGGTCAGGATGAACGAGCCGGTGGTCGTGGTGTTGATGACGATCTTGGCGATCAGGAAAACCAGAAATCCCAGGTAGATACAGAAAACAACGGTGATGCAGTTGAGTGTCTTAGGATAGCGCTCTGCCAGAACGGAAAACTTCCTGTTTTCCGGCTCATAGAGGACAGCGGCAAGGACAATGTTGCGGATGATCGAAAAGGCCCCTTTGCAGGGTTTGCGGAGGACCACGCCCTATCTCACGGGAAATTCCACGTTCGGCAGTTTATTCCCGAAGCTGTTGCGCACGAGAAAGATGCTTTTGGGCTCGTCGAGCACTTCCTTGCCGATGAGGCATTGGGTGTCGTAGGCAATAGTGCTGTCGGTGGCGATCTTGGCGCAGGGGATCCGCTCCGTGCGGCCGGGAACGCCGATGACCGTGTCGGTGTTGCCCGAGTTGACATAGAGGATATAGTCGGCCATGTTGCTTTCTCCCCAACTGGCCGGGATATATTTCAGATCCGGCGCGGCGCAGTTCTGCTTCGCGATCCCAGCCAACACCACCAGGGCATCGGGTGCGTAGCTCGACATCTGTTCCCGGTATTTCGAGGGCAGGTCGACGTTGATCGCGCCTACCGGCTGACTGCCGATGGCATACTGCCAGGAAGCCGCATAGCGGCCGTCCCGGCTGACCATGTTCACGCAGAGCATGTCCTGAGGATCGTCGAGATCGCGTTGAAGGTAGATGTAGAGCTGGCTCGCGTCGACCCGCTCTAGGGAGCTCTTGTACATGAACCCGGCCCGAACGCCTCCGGAGACCGTGACTTTCTCAAGAAACGATTCCCTGAATTGGTTCTCGCTGAGGACGATCTTCCGTTTCTGCTGGGCCTGCGTTTCGGCGTGGCTTGCCAACAGGGTGATCACCAGGCCGCCGATAATACGATACAATGCGTTCATTGCTGTCGACTTGCACGGCAAAGTGTCGGCTGTCCGGTTCACCGGCACGGCACAGCGCTACGAAAACTGTCCTTGGTCCAGATGGTCTGCCCATCCGGTGTCTTGCCGTCCACTTTCCATTTTTCGGATACGTTGAGACAGTAGGAGCCGAGGTTGAGCTTCTCCGCGGGCTTCTCGGCGGGGGCATCCTTGCCAATGAACATCAACTCGGGGTTGGCGGAGCTGTAGTTGGGGTTGATGGTGGTGGCGGCGCATCCTGCCAAGGTGGCGGTGAGCAGAACCGAACCGAGAAAAAGAACTTTATTCTTCATGATCCCCTCTCCTGCAAAGGAATTCGTCAGGCAATGGAAGTGGCGGCCGGGCGGTGCTCCCCCGCCAAATTCGGCTGTGGGATGCCATCCAGCCGACATGGCCGCTACTATAGTGTACTTCGCCCGCAAAAACAAGACTGAGAACCTTGCTGAGCAAGGGCTTTTTTGGGCTGTTGCCTTCAGGGGATCGGCCCCTGGCGTCCTGTCAGCACATCCGTTCTTTAGACCAGTCGTTGTGTTCGAACTGGCTGTGGTCGGGTTTGGGCGGTTTGTTCTCGGCCAGGCGCTGGCGCAACCAGACTTGGGCCTTGGGAAATTCGGCGACGAACTCGGCCAGGGCCCTGCCCCGGTGACTCACCTGGCTTTTTTTGTCCATGGAGACCTCGGCAAAGGTCTTGCCGAACTCGGGGAAGAAGAAGACCGGGTCATAGCCAAAACCCGATTGGCCCCGCCGCTCAGCGGCTATTTCTCCGTCGCAGCGACCCTCCCAGGTCAGGGCCGGACCCGCCGGGGTGGCCAACGACAGGACGCAGACGAAGTGGGCGGCCCGGTTGCTCTTGCCCGCCATTTCCCCGAGCAGTTTTTCGCAGTTGTCCCAGTCGTTCGCCTGGGGGCCGGCATAGCGGGCCGAATAGACGCCGGGCCGCCCATCCAGGGCATCGACCACCAGGCCGGAATCGTCCGCCAGGCACGGCACACCCAAAATCTTGGCATAGTGCAGCGCCTTTTTGTAGGCGTTGTCGTCAAAGGTGGCGCCATCCTCAATTGCCTCCGGCATGGGGCCGAAATCGTCAAGCGATTTGACCGTCACCGGAGAATCATTGAGCAGCTCCTTGATTTCCTTCAATTTGTTTTTGTTGTTGGTTGCCAGCACAATGATGTTGTCCATGTCCATCTCCAAGTATGCTTGCCATATGAACGCGGATGCGGCCCGACCCGCCCAAGTTCATTCTTTCCTTTTGCGCAGCCGTTGGTCGTAACGTTCCTGTTCGCTGTAAATGCAGCCGCAGTAGGGCTGCCGGTACAAACCCAAACGGATGGATTCGTCGATTCCCTCCTGCCAACCCTGTCGGAAATCCTCATAATACCACCCAATCCCGTTTGCCGCCGCCAACTGCCCGCCCAAGGTATTCAGTAATTGATGATTCTGGTATTTCGAATAGAGCAGGGTGCTGGAAAAGGCGTCGAAATCCTCGGCGGCCGCCTTGATCGCCGTCGCGGTCAGGCGCATCTCATAACACAAGGAGCAACGCTCCGCTTCATGAAATACGACCCGGCGCAGATACTCGGTGAGGCCGTAACGGTCATCGATTGCCATCGGGCAACCGGTCGCCTCGGCCAACTGGAGGACCGCGTCGAGGCGGCGGCGGAACTCCTGGTAGGGGTGGATGTTGGGATTGTGAAAAAAACCGGCCACCTCGTGTCCCTTTTCCCGGAGCCTGCGGAGAGGATACACCGTGCAGGGCCCGCAGCAGACATGGAGCAGAATGCGCATATTTCCTATTTGACCTTGAAATGCTTAGGTTCGATCCCGTAGCAGTGGATCTTGTAGTTGATGATCCACAGGCTGGTCGAAAGGCTCTTGGCTGCCCTGGTCTGGTTGCCGTTGTTTTTCTTCAGTGCCTCAATGATCAGCTCGCGCTTGAAATGCTCGACCGCCGCCGCCAATGACACGGGGACTTGTCGGCGGGCAAGCTGTCCATGCTCTGCAGGGAAGGCGGCAGGTGGATCGATTTGATCGACGGGGCGTCGTAAATCAGCACCGCCCGCTCTATGCAGTTCTGTAGCTCGTGCACATTTCCCGGCCAGTGATACTGGACCAGCAAATCGATGGCCGGCGTCGAGATCTGGATGATATCCTTGTTGTTTTCCTTGGCATATCGCAGAAGGAAGTGTTCGGCCAGCAACGGGATGTCAGTCCGTTCGTTCCCGAAGGGGCGGCAGATAGACGGGCAAGACGTTGAGCCGGTAGCACGGGTCCTCGCTGAAGCGCATCTCCCGGACTGCGGCCTCTAGGCCTCGGTTGGCGACCGCCACCAGGCGGATATCGGCCTTGATGGGCTTGGTTGCCAAGGGGGAGAAAAAAGAGCCCTCGCTGGACCTGACGGCATCGATGCGCCAAGGTGGAGGTCAAGATAAACCACAAACGGTCAGGAGGGCTCGTCATGCAAGATACATTATTTGGTTCGGATTTGGCAAAGCGGATTTTCGTGCGACCTGAAGTCGCTTGCGTTTCTGTTTCGCAGAGATGATCTGATCTGATGAAACCGGTTGTTCCATCAACCGTTCCCTACCCGGACATGCGGAGCCGCCAACAGCTCGGCATGAAGCTCCGGGGACAACGTAGCCGCCGGTAAACCGGCACGCCGAACCGTGAGGCAAGGCGGAATCTGCCAGCACAGAGGCGGAGAGGAGCAAGGGATGGGCGGGCACGATCAACAGAAGTGAACTTTGACCAGCCAAAGGTGCCGACAGGCTGGAACCAAAAGGTATGCGGCGAGGAGTGGTCTTTGAAATTAGGCCGCCATGGACGGTCTGCCGCCGGCGAAGAGGAAGGGTCCGCCCCGCCCGGAGATGCACGCGGAACAGGGTAAGCCCATAGTGCCGCCGTACGACGGCAGGCAAACCGCAAGGGATGCTGTTGGTTCTGTGGGTAAAGGAATGCGGAGCAAGCGAAGGCTCGTCTGTAATGGGCGGGATACAGGCTGAGACATTGCCTGACGCGAAAGCGTGCAGACTTCCGCATGGTCATTCATGGCGTGAGAACCTTGATTAATCGTTATCCGAGGGAAGGCGGATGACGGCGAACAACGCTGGCGCGTATCGCCAAGGCAGTCCGGGAAAGCCGATGGGGCAAGGCGAAAGCCTTGCAACGGATGCCGACCCGCTCGTATAGCGGCAAGAGAACGCCGGGGGTAGACGGCAAGATATGGTCGACCTCGGCGGCCAGATGGAACGGAATGCTTCATCGTTCTGGCCAAGCGTTTATCGCCGGAATGGATTCTTGAGGGCGACGTCCGGGGCTGTTTTGACGACTTCAGTCGCTCTTGGATTCTGGAGCACATGCCAATGGATAAGGAGATTCTGCGCAAATGGCTTCAAGCCGGATATATCGAAGAGAAACCCCCCGGGCGGGCGCCCCCCAGGGCGGCATCATCTCGCCCGTGATCGCGAATATGGCGTTGGATGGGTTGGAAGCAGCAAGGCGCAACTCGACGTCGTCCGTTATGCTGACGACTTGGTGGCGACAGGCGCATCAAAAGATGTGCTGGACGGGGTCTGGAACTCTTGTCAAGAGAAGACCAGAATCGCAAACATAATGGAGGGATTCGATTTCCTTGGCCGCAAGCACAACGGCAAACTGCTGATCAAGCCAGCCAAGAAGAGCATCAAGTCGCTGCTCGGCAAGATCGGGGAAATCGTCAAAGGGAATGCAAGCGCCGCGCAGGAGACGTTGATTCGCAAACTCAACCTGGTCATCCGGGGATGGGCCATGCATCACCGTCACGTTGCGGCAAAAGCGACCTTTTCATCGATAGACTCGCAAGTCTGGCAACTGCTCTGGAAGTGGGCAAAGCGCAGGCATCCCGCGAAAGGAGCCCAATGGGCGAGGAGGGGATGCTTCCGGCAATACGGGCAGCGGTCCTGGGACTTTGCTGCGAAGAGAGGAGCTGCTGAGAACAATAGCGTCGGCATCCGTCTCTTCCGCGCAATGACGATCGCGATTACACGACATGTCAAGATTCGGGGACTGGCCAATCCGTTTGACCCGGCATGGGCGCCCTACTTTACTCATCGTCGGATCGTGAAATGCTCTGTCAGATTATTCGGCGCCGCTCTATGGCGCTGAAGAATGGCTTGAGCCGGATGCGGGGTGACTCGCTTGTCCGGTTCTGAGGGGGCGGCGGCACAGTAATGCGTCGCTGCTGCCCGACCAATTGCACTGGGTCGATGTGAAAACGGGTGAGATCTGCCGCCGTCAACTCAGGCGAGGATAATTGGTTGAGTTTTTCGCCAACCGCGAGCCGGGAGTGATCGTCATGGAAGCTTGCGGCGGTGAAGAGCGAAGCCCAGCAGGAGGTGTTGATGCTGCGCCGAATGCGTGAACAACTGGTCAAGATGCGGACGATGCAGGTGGATGTGCTGATGATGGCCAGACAGGTCGGACCACGGGGAAGCAAACCTGAAAACTGGCTAGTCCTTCAAGGACGTAGCAAAGATGAGGCCTTCTCCGGCGAATTCCATTAGGCCAGCAGGCTGATCCAGTCTGCGCCACAGTCTGGAAACAAAACTGCATCTCGATCCTCAACGCCAAAATCAAATCATCGCTTGCCAAACAGGGAGTAATATTGACAGTGTTCCTTTGAGATGGTATGTATCTGCCGCTATGGAGGGATGGCCGAGTGGTTTAAGGCGGCGGTCTTGAAAACCGTTGTGCGCAAGCACCGTGGGTTCGAATCCTACTCCCTCCGCCAGCAAACCAGAAACCAAGATTGGAGAGATGACCGAGTAGGCCGATGGTGCTCGCCTGCTAAGCGAGTGTGGGGGTTAAACTCCACCGAGGGTTCGAATCCCTCTCTCTCCGCCAATTTATAGTTTTACGTTGTTTCATAAAGGCTCAAAACCCAATAAATAAG
>WRFD01000018.1 GCA_009778955.1 Desulfobulbus sp. | reverse complement strand
CCGCGAGGCGGAAAAAATGGCGGCCATAGGAGAATTGAGCGCCTCGATCGCCCACGATTTCCGCAACCCTCTGGCCGCGATCTCCGGTTCCGCCCAGATCCTAGCCATGGATATGGATATGGACAACATCAACGCCTACGACCCGACGACCTTCAAGACCTTGTTGGGGATCATTCTCCGGGAAACCGACCGCATGGCCAAGGCGATCACCGATTTTCTCCAGTTCGCCAGGCCGGCCGCGATCCAGCCGGAATGGTTCGATATCAGCCGGCTGGTCGATGAAGTGCTCGCCCAGATGCAGTCGTCGCCCAATATGATTGCCGGCGCCGTGGCTAAGGAAATCGGAGCGCATGTCTCCTTCTGGGCGGATCGGCAGCAGATCCAGACCGTCCTGGCCCATCTGCTGGACAACGCCTGCCACGCGGTTGCCGCGCAACAAGGCAAGGTGGTGGTCGCCGCCGGGGTAGGCGGCGCCAAAGACGGTCAGGGAGAGTTATGGCTGGAAATACGCGACCAGGGCGCCGGCATTCCTCCGGAACTCCGGGAACAGGTCTTCACTCCCTTTTTTTCCAACCGGACGGACGGCACTGGCCTGGGCCTGGCCATTGTCCGCCAGATCGTGGAAAACCACTGCGGCAAAGTCGAGTTCGACCTCGCCCCCGACTACCCCTGCATCGTCCGGGTACGCCTACCCATGCCCTCGCCGGTTACTCCCTGACTTTCTTTACCTTGGCGCCGAGGGCCTGCATTTTTTCCACCATGTTCTCGTAGCCCCGCTCAAGATGATAGATCCTAGAGACTGTGGTGGCGCCGCTGGCGGCAAGGCCGGCAATCACCAACGAGGCTGAAGCGCGCAGATCGGTGGCCATGACCGGCGCGCCGGACAGTTTGTCGCGCCCGATGCCCCGGACCACGGCCCGTGAGCCTTCAATGGTGATGTTCGCCCCCATGCGTTTGAGTTCGGCCACGTGCATGAACCGGTTTTCAAAGATGGTCTCGTGGATGATGGAGGTTCCATTCCCCAGGACCATCAAGGCCATGAACTGAGCCTGGAGATCGGTTGGAAAGCCTGGGTAGGGCAAGGTGGTGATGTCGACGCTGCACGGATGGCAGATGTTGCGGCCGTCGATCTCCGGACAGGAGACGGTCAGCGAATCGTCGGTTGTTTCGATGGCCGCCCCGCAGAACAGCAGTTTTTCCGTCAGCGCCGGCAGATGGGCGGGAGTGCAATCGGTCAGGGTAATCCTGCCGCCGGCGGCGGCCGCAGCGATCATATAGGTGCCGGTCTCAATCCGGTCGGGGATGATGGTCGATTCGGCGGCATGGAGCCGGTCGACGCCGTGGACCACCAACCGGTCGGTGCCCTTGCCTTCGATCTCAGCTCCCATGGCCACCAGCATGTCGACCAGGTTGCCGACTTCGGGCTCCTTGGCCGCATTCTTGATCACCGTTTCCCCTTGGGCCATGGCCGAGGCCATGAGCACATTTTCAGTGCCGGTCACCGAGGGGATGTCGAAATAGACCGTCCCGCCGCCCATCCGCCCTTCGACCGCAGCCTCCACATACCCTTGCTCCAAGCGGGTGGCCACTCCCAACTTTTCAAAGCCCTTGAGATGGAAATTGATCGGCCGGGCGCCGATGGCGCAGCCGCCCGGCAGTGATACCCGGGCAAAACCGGAGCGGGCCAGCAGCGGCCCCAGCACCAGCACCGAGGCCCGCATGGTTTTCACCAAGTCGTAGGGCGCTTCCGCCCCGGTGAGCCGGTCGCTGTTGATTCGGACCGTCTTGCCTTGCCGCTCCCACCGTGCCCCCAGGATCTCCAGGAGCTTGAGCATCGTCCTGGTATCGCGCAGATCCGGGACATTGTGCAGGGTATGCAAACCAGGAGCAAGCAGAGTTGCGGCAATGAGAGGCAGGGCTGCATTTTTGGCGCCGCTGATGGCCACCGTGCCGTACAGGGGCGTTCCGCCCTCAATAATAAGTTGATCCATAGAAGCGTGTTCAATCAGAAAAAATAGACGATCCGCGCTGGCTTCGCCGCGCGGTCAGGGTTACGGTTCATGGCGCGCCCGCAGGACCCGGGGACGGCCGGCGAGGTCGTCAATGACCCGGACCCGACCATATCCCGGCACGGTCGACCGGAAAAGACGGGTCGCCTTTTCCCCTTGATCGGCGCCGATTTCCAGAAAAATCCAACCGCCGGGACACAGATGGCGGCGGGCCTCCCAGGCAATCCGCTCAATGCAGCGCATCCCACCCGGACCGCCCGACAGGGCAAGGCGGGGTTCGGCCCTGCCGACTTCCGGTTCCAGGCGGTCGATTTCTTCTTCGGCTACATAGGGCGGATTGCTGACAATCAGATCAAAAGGGCGCCGCCAATTCAGGGCGGCAAACAGATCGCAGCAAACAGGCGCAACCAGATCAGTGGTCATGTGCCGGGCACTGTTTGCCCACGCAATGCGCAGGGCGGCCTCGGAAAGGTCGGCGGCCACCACCGTGCACTTCAATTCCCTGGCCAGGACCACCGCGATCACCCCGCTGCCGGTGCAGAGATCAAGGGCACGGGCAATCCTGGTTTCCTGGCATTCCACCAGCACCTGCTCCAGGAGGAATTCGGTCTCGGGCCGGGGAATGAGCACCGCCGGCGACACCGCGAAATCAAGCGACCAGAATTCCTGGCAACCGGTCAGGTGTTGCAGGGGGATCCGCTGGCAACGGCGGGCGATCAGCCCCCGATACCGGGCCGAGATCGCCTCGTCCGCGGGTTGATCGGCACGCAGAACCATCTGGCTGCGGCTCAATCCGGTTACGTGCTGCAGGAGCAGCCGGGCGTCCAGAGCCGCATCAATAACGCCGGCGGCCGTCAGCCGGGCCGTCGCCTCGGCCAGGAGGGCATCGATCCTCATTGACCGCCGGTCAGTGGACCGATTTCAAGGCTTCGGTCTGATAGTGAGTGATTAGCGGCTCGAGGACGTCGTCGAGCACGCCGGCTATCACCTGATCCAGGCGATAGATGGTCAGGTTGATGCGGTGATCCGTGACTCTTCCTTGGGGAAAATTGTAGGTTCGGATCCGCTCGCTCCGGTCGCCGGAGCCGACCTGGCTCTTCCGCTCCTCGGAAATCCGGTCATGCCGCTCCTGCTCCATCCGGTCAAGCAGGCGGGCCCGCAGGACCTGCAGCGCCTTGGCCTTGTTTTTGTGCTGGGATTTCTCGTCCTGGCAGGTCACCACCAGGCCGGTGGGAAGGTGGGTGACCCGAACGGCGGAGTCGGTGGTGTTGACCGATTGGCCGCCTGGTCCGGAAGAACGATAGACATCGAATTTCAGTTCATTGGGTTCGATGTGCAGATCGACCTCTTCGGCCTCGGGAATGATGGCGACAGTCACCGCCGAGGTGTGGATGCGTCCTTGGGTTTCGGTGTCCGGCACCCGCTGCACCCGATGCACGCCCGACTCGTACTTCAGTCGGGAATAGACCTGCTGACCGCTGATCAGAGCGATGATCTCTTTGAACCCGCCGATCCCGATGGGGTTTACGCTCATCACTTCGACCCGCCAACCCTGCATTTCGGCGTAACGGCTGTACATGCGAAAGAGATCGGCCGCAAACAGAGCCGCCTCGTCCCCGCCGGTTCCCGCCCTGATCTCCAGAAAGATATTTTTCTCGTCGTTCGAATCCTTGGGCAGCAAGCGGATCCGGATCGCCTTTTCCAGCTCCTCTTGTTTGAGGGCCAAATCTTCCAGTTCCGCCTTGGCCAGGGCCACCAGATCGGGGTCGTCCTGCTCGGTGCGGATCAACTCCTGACTGTCGTCAATCTGGGCGCAGACCGAAGTATAGGCCGCATACAACCCGGCGATCTTCGCGACCTGGGCATGTTCGCGAACCACCTCCCGGTACCGCTGCTGATCGCTCACCAGTGACGGCTCGGAAAGCTGGCGCTCCAAGGCGTCCAGTTTTTCGTCAATGTCGCGGAGATTGTCAAACATAGCTTTGCGGGAATTTCAGGAGAAAGATGCCGGGGGCAAACTAAAATGGAGCTGAACGCTGTCCGCCGTTTGGCTGCCCCCCGCCGGGAGAGCCGCCGCTTACGCGAAAAGCGCAAAAAAAGAAAATCCCTCGTGTTCCGGCGCATCATACTGCCGCCGCCGGCCCGGTTTTTGGGGCGGGGGCGGTCGGCGGCAATACCGGAATCAGGAGGGGTGAGAGAAAAAAGACGATGCCCGTTTTATTTCTTTTTGCCGCCCTGGTAGTTGGCATATTTCTTTTTGAATTTCTCTATCCGTCCGGCGGTATCGATCAGTTTCTGTTTTCCGGTGAAAAAAGGATGGCAGGCGGAACAGATTTCAACGTGCACTTCTTTCAGCACGGAACCGAGCTCGAACTCGTTGCCGCAGGCGCAAACAGCGGTGACCTTATGGTAGGCGGGATGGGTATCCGATTTCATGGCAAACACTCCTTGGACAAAGATGGCCTTAATGCAGAATCAATCAAAAGGGGGATATATATCTTTTTTCATCATTTCTTCAAAGAAAAAACGAGCGCTACCGGTTCATGGAGGCGAAAAACTCCTGGTTGTTTTTGGTCTGGCTCATTTTATCGAGGAGGAACTCCATGGCGTCGGCGGGATTCATCGAAGAAAGCAGCTTGCGCAGAATCCAGATGCGGTTGAGATCTTCAGGCGGCAGGAGCAGGTCTTCCTTGCGGGTTCCCGACTTCTGGATGTCGATGGCGGGATAGATGCGCCGGTTGGCCATTTTGCGGTCAAGCACGATCTCCATATTGCCTGTGCCCTTGAACTCCTCGAAGATGACCTCGTCCATGCGGCTGCCGGTATCGATCAGAGCCGTGGCCAGGATCGTCAGGCTGCCCCCTTCCTCGACATTTCGCGCGGCCCCGAAAAACCGCTTCGGCCGATGCAGGGCATTGGCCTCGACGCCGCCGGACAGGATTTTACCCGAGGCCGGGGTGACCGTGTTGTAGGCTCTGGCCAGGCGGGTGATGGAATCCAGCAGGATGACCACATCCTTCTTGTGCTCCACCAGGCGCTGCGCCTTTTGGATGACCATTTCCGCCACCTGGATGTGGCGCTGCGGCGGTTCGTCAAAGGTGGAACTGACCACCTCGGCGGCCACGCTGCGCTTCATGTCGGTGACCTCCTCCGGCCGCTCGTCGATGAGCAGCACAATGAGGATGATTTCCTTGTGATTGGCGACGATCGAGTTGGCTATTTTCTGCATCAACACCGTTTTTCCGGTCCGGGGCGGCGCCACAATCAGCCCCCGCTGGCCCTTGCCGAGCGGGGCGGTGATGTTGAGCACCCGCATGGAGAGGTTGTCCGGCGTGGTCTCCAGGTTGATCAACTGATCCGGATGCAGGGGCGTCAGGTTGATGAAGGCGGTCTTGTTCTTGGCCGCTTCGGGCAACTCATAGTTGATGGTGTCAACCTTGAGCAGGGCGAAATAGCGCTCGTTGTCCTTGGGCGCCCTCACCTCTCCTTCCACGGAATCGCCGGTTCGAAGGTTCAGGCGGCGGATCTGCGAGGGGGAGACATAAATATCATCCGGGCCTGGCAGGTAATTGTAATCCGGCGCCCGCAAGAAACCGAAACCGTCCTGCAGTATCTCCAGGACGCCGCTGCCCCGCAGCTTGCCATCCTCATCCGCCTGTTCCTTGAGAATGGCGAAGATCAGTTCCTGCTTGGTCATGTTGCTGTATCCCTCGATATCGAGGGAGGCGGCGAGGCTGACCAGGTCTTTTATTTTTTTATTTTTAAGCTCAGTGGGATTCATGGACCAATCTTTCCTCCCAGGTGGTCAGCACATTAAACCGCCGAAGGGTATCATTTGTCATTTTGGAAGCTGCAGTAAGAAATTAAGCGGCGGCAAAGGAGACTTGCCTTCCTGTTCTCTGTGTGGATGTCGAGTGCCGATGCGAATATACGAATAAATGAGGCGGTTATCGTGCACCAGGATTGGCCGGATGAGTAGGCGAATCAGAGATGTGCAAACGCAAATATACCCGGTTGATGCGCCAGTAAGGGCAGCGCATGGGACACGATTCAAGGAATCGAGTATATTTTTAACGTGAAATAGCAGAGCAAACAAACGACAGGCTCTCTTCGAGTCTGCTGAGATGTCCGTTTAAATATTTGTTTCCTGTGCCGCTGTCAAGAATTTTCTTTGCCCAATCGGTCCGAAATCCGGCCCGACAAGGCGTCCCCCAGGGCAACGACTCTGACGCGGCTTTCCGCCCACTGTCCGCTGTTGTCGATCACCAGATGGGCGCGCGCGGCTTTTTCCTCAAGACTCATCTGTGCGGCAATGGCCCGGGCCGCCTCCCGGCGCGTCACCCGATCGCGACGCATGATCCGGCAACAGCGGGCGCCCCTCCGGGCGTAGACCACCAGCGCCTCGTCCACCTCGTCGCACCACCCGGCCTCATACAACAGGGGGATCTCAATCAGAATCAGCTGAGATCGCTGGCGGCTGATCTGGGTCCGGAGCGCCTCGCGGGCCAGGGGATGCAGGAGATCGTCGACCTGCTGGCGGAAAACCGCATCTTCGAAAATCTGTCGGCGCAGGGCGATCCGGTCGACCGCGCCGTCAGGAAGCAAAAAAGTCTGGCCAAAGGCTGTACGCAGAGCCTGCCAGCCCGGCTGATCGGGATCAAGGAGGCGCCGGCAGCACTGATCGACATCAATGAGCGGCGCCAGGCAATAACTGGCCAACAAGCGTCCCACGCTGCTCTTGCCCGAGCCGATGCCGCCGGTGATGCCGAGGACCAAGGGCTTCACGAACCGCACCCGCGGAGCGCCGCCAACGCCTGCTGCATGTCCTCAGCCAGGGGGGCCGTACACTGGAACGCCTCTCCGCTCACGGGGTGCCGGAACCGCAGGGTGCTGGCATGCAGCATCTGACGCAGCGGTCTTGCGGCCGCATGCCGATCCACTCCCCCTCCGTAGAGCGTGTCGCCCGCGACCGGCGACTTGATTGAGGCCATGTGGACCCGGATCTGGTGGGTCCGGCCGGTCTCGATCTCGATCTCCGCCCAACCCCAGCCGTTGGCAAAACGTTCAAGCACCCGCCAAGCGGTTGCCGCATGTTTCCCGTGCACGGGCCTGACCGCCATCTTTTTGCGATCAACCGGGTGCCGGCCGATCGGAGAGATCACCCTGCCCTTGTCTTCCCGTGGGCAACGGAGCAACAGCGCATGGTAGGTCTTGTGGATCTGGCGGTTCTTAAAGTCAGCCATCAGCGCCTGCAAAGCGATTTCCGTCTTCGCCACCAACATCACCCCCGAGGTGTCTTTGTCCAGACGATGGACGATGCCCGGCCGCCCGGCGTCAGCCGAGGGCAACTCCCTGCACCGGTGCAGCAGGCCATGCACCAGGGTGCCGCTGCGATGACCGCCGGCAGGATGCACGACCAACCCAGCTGGTTTATTGACGACGAGAATATGGGCATCTTCGTGCAGCACGGAAAATTCTACCTTTTCCGGGGTAAGGTCGAGAGGTTCGGGCGGAGGCAGGACAACGACGACGGTTTCGCTCTCCCGCAAACGGTGTCCGGCCTTGACCTGACTACCGTCAACCAGCACATGGGAGGCGGCAATCAATCTGCTCAGAGCGGAACGAGTGCGTTCGGGATATCTGCCGGCAAGAAAATGATCGAGCCGTTGCCCGGCATCGGCGGAAGTGATGACAAAGACGGCCGGCAAAACCGCAGCGTGGTTACTGGCAGCAGCCAGCGATTGTTTTTTCACCGCGCCAGTCATGGAAGGCAAACAACGAAAAAAATCAGCAAAAAAGCTTCTCGATCTGCTGTTCTATTTTGGCTTCTTCCGTCTGTTCGGCCAGCGACAACTCCTTAACCAGCAGATTCTTGGCGGTATCCAGCATCTTTCGTTCGCCGTAGGAGAGTTCTTTATCCTCCTTCAGCAGGAAAAGATCCCGCAAGACCACGGCCACCTCAAACACCGAGCCGGTCTTGATTTTTTCCATGTACTCGCGATACCGGCGATTCCAGGTTTGCGCCGTGATCTTGACATCGCGCTCCTTGAGGATATCGATGACCTTGGAAACCTGTTCCAGAGGAATAATCGCCCGCAGGCCGAATTTGGAGCTCGTGGCGACCGGGATCATGATCGTCATGTCGTTGTCCAGAATTTTCATCACGTAAAATCGCTGGTCAATCCCGCCAATAGTCTGTGTTTCTATGGCCTCGATAAGCCCGACGCCGTGGGCGGGATAGACAGCCATGTCGCCTTCTGCAAACACATGCTCCTCCGAACACTAGAGAGACCTGCACCGACTGGAAAAGCGCACTGGATGCACTCTTAAAATATTATACTACCATATTTTTTCTTTTTTAGCAAAGGTTGTCTCTCTTTGACGAAGGATTACACGCAGCAGGATCAAAAAAAGCGGCGCATTGATTTTTATCTCGCCGGGGACGCCGCCCGGGTGGGGCTACCGTCCGTTTATCCGGTTCATGCAGACCTCTATTCCTTCGCGGACAAACAATTCGCTGGCCTCGGCCACCAAGGATTGCCGCTGATCGAACAGAGCCTGTTCGTCTCCAGAAAGGCGCGAGAGCACGAATTGATCAACCGGCTGTCCTTTTTCTTCAAGCTCCGCCTGGGGACGGCCGATGCCGATTTTCATCCGGGCAAAATCCTGGGCGCCGAGATGCTGGATGATGGAGCGGACGCCATTATGGCCGCCGGCGCCTCCGCGAGCCACCAGCCTAACCCGGCCCGCTGCAAGATCGATGTCGTCGTGCAGCACCAGGAGATGGTCATAAGGAATCTTGAAGTAATCGAGGAAAGAACGAATGCATTCGCCGGAGCGGTTCATATAGGTTTGCGGTTTCAGCAAGAAAATCTGCCCCCCCCATGCCCGCCCCTGGCAATGGAGCCCCTGCATCTTGAGCGAATCGACCCGCCAGCCGCGGCTGTCGGCAAGGTGGTCGATGAACAAGAAGCCGATATTATGGCGCGTCAGGCTATATTCCCGGCCGGGGTTGCCGAGGCCTGCAAGCAAAAATCGACGATCCGCCATGGCAGTGCAGAAAGAAAACAAAAAAACGAGCCGAAAAATTCCTTCGGCTCGTTGACGGCACGGACAGCGGCAGGCCGCTGCCCAAGGGAAAAGACAACCGCGCTCGTTACTGGACAGCCACGCAGGTTACGCTGAATTTTTCCAGCATTTCGACATTGGCCGGCAGAGGCAGATCGCCATAGGTCAAGCCTGCGCCCCCCTGTTCCAACGGGGTGACGTCAACCCTGATGACATCGGGAATATCAAGCGGACAACCGCGCAGTTGCACGGTATTTTTATACACATGCAGCTCGCCGCCCAGATCGACCCCCTTGGCGGTGCCGACGTACTCGATCGGCACAATAAACTTGCCGGCCTTCTTCAGATCAATCTCGAGAAAATCGACATGGAGCAGATGACCGGTGGTCGGGTCTTTCTGAACTTCCTGGATCAGCACGTGCCGCTCGCCAATGCTGTCGCCCTCGACCTGCAGGTTGACGACCGCATTGCGGCCATGGATAGACAGGAGGTCTTTGTACAGCTTCGACGTCTCGCATTGGAGGGAAACCGGGGGCTTGCCGCCGCTGTACAAATTGGCCGGCGTAATCTCGCTCATCCGCAACTGTCGCATCGGCCCCTTGCCAAAAACCGTGCGCACTTTGGAATCCATACGTACCTGTAACATACAAACCTCCCCCTTTCTCCGGGAATCTAGCAACTCGTTAGTAGGAATCGAAGTTAAACAAATAAATAGCTGACGGAATCCTCATTGTGAATCCTGCGGATTGCCTCGCCCAGCAAGGGACCCACGGACAGAACCGTGATTTTCTCGCACTGCCTGGCCTCCTCTTTGAGCGGGATGGTATTGGTCACCAACAGGGATTTCAAACAGGATTTGGTAATCCGCTCGACCGCCGGGCCGGAAAGCACCCCGTGGGAGCAGCAGGCGTGGACCTCCTTGGCGCCCACTTTCTTCAGGATTTCAGCCGCGCCGCACAGGGTGCCGGCTGTATCCACCATATCATCCAGCAGAATGGCCGTCTTGCCGGCGACATCGCCGATGACGCGCATGGCCTCGCATTCGTTGGCCCGCTCGCGGCGTTTATCGATAATGGCCAGCCCGGCGTTGAGGCGCTTGGCAAAGGCCCGGGTCCGCTCCACGCCGCCGGCGTCAGGCGACACCATCACCAC
Source organism: Desulfobulbus sp. (assembly GCA_009778955.1). GTDB lineage: Bacteria > Desulfobacterota > Desulfobulbia > Desulfobulbales > Desulfobulbaceae > Desulfobulbus. The sequence continues at coordinate 8,632 of WRFD01000018.1, read as the reverse complement.
ATCGGTGAAGCGATCGCGGATATATTTTAAAATGATGGGCGCCGCATACAGGTGATCGACAGGGATATTGAAAAAACCCTGGATCTGGCCGGCATGCAGATCCATGCACAGCACCCTGCGGATCCCGACCACCATCAGCATTTCCGCGACCGCCTTAGCTGTGATCGGCACCCGGGGCCGGACCTTGCGGTCCTGGCGCGCATAACCGTAGTAGGGCATGACCGCGGTGATCCTGCGGGCAGAGGCGCGCCGCAGGGCATCGACCATGATCAACAGCTCCATGATGTGATCGTTGACCGGGGTACAGGTGGGCTGCACAACGAAGACGTCGACGCCGCGAACATTTTCACCGATTTCGACGGCGATTTCTCCGTCGGAAAACTGCTTCACCTCGGCCGCGCCAAGGGGCACCCCCAGATAATCGCAGATCTCTTGGGCGATGGCCAGATTGGCGTTGCCGGTAAAAATCTTCATTGTGTTGGGCATAGTCTTCTTTCCAACTGCTTTCGAAGGAAATGGCTGGGGCGGGAGGATTCGAACCCCCGAATGCAAGGATCAAAACCTTGTGTCTTACCGCTTGACGACACCCCAGCCCATCACCTAACGAACGAAACGGGCTGTGAATTCATTTCTCACCGACCGGAGCGACCAGATAGGTCGCGGCAAACCGGGGCTTGCACTCGGCGCAGCAGGCTTCCGCTTTATCGCGATCGGCAAAGAGGCCGAACACCGTGGGTCCGGAACCCGACATCAAGGCCTGAACCGCTCCGCACCGGAGCAGTTCGCCCTTGAGTCGCTCAAGGAGCGGATACCGGGCAATGGTCACGGTTTCAAGGTCATTGACCAAAGGCGTATCCGGGCTGATCATGGCGCTGGAATCTCCAAAATGCGCATCCCCGGCAACGCATTCTTGTAAAATAGGCAGGTTACTCGCACCTTCTCTTTTTGTCAATGCAAAAGTCTGATATGCCCAACGGGTCGAGACGGGAAATCCGGGATTCACCAGCACAACCGAGTATCCCCGCAACGGCGGCGCCGGCTGCAAAATCTCGCCGATCCCGGTGGCAAGGGCCGCCGGGCTGTCGGCAAGGAAAAAAGGCACATCCGCCCCCAGGCGCACGCCCAGACGAGCCAGTTCATCCGGCGTCAGGGCGTCATCAAACAACCCATTCATCGCCCGGAGGGTCGCGGCGGCGTCGCTGCTGCCGCCCCCCAAACCGGCTGCCGCCGGGATATTCTTGGTCAACTCGATGGCGACGCCGGAGACAGGCGCGCCTGTCCGTCCCCGGGCCGCCAGCAGGAAAATGTCCGCCGCCCGGTAGACGAGGTTGTTGTGGTCGACGGGAACTCCATCGCCTGTGCACGAGAAACGAACTCCTTTCCCGCCGGCAGTCAATGTGATGGCGTCGCAGAGATCCACCTTCTGCATCCAGGTGGAGAGAAGGTGGTAGCCATCAGGACGGCGGCCGGTTATCCGGAGGAACAGGTTGATCTTGGCCGGAGCCCGAACAGTCACCTGCGCCGGTCGCATGCCAGCCAATGATCGATCCTTAAGCCAGCTTGACGAACCGCATCTTCAGTTCGTACAGAATACGGGTCAACAGTTCGTTTTCGTCATGGGAAAGGTTGCCCTTGGTTTTATCGGCCAACAGAATCAGGGTGTCGATGGTGTGCTTGGCCAGCTCGCGATCAACCAGCCGCTGGCCCGTCTCCGGGTGCGGGAGTTCTCCCATGTGGAAAAGCGCCGAGGTGTTCAGGGAAAGAATAAGGGAGAAAAAGGTCACCTCCGGCATAACGCATCTGCCGGACGCATCCCTGACCAGCCCCTCCGGGCATTCGTCGCACTGGGCAAGATTTTCACTCATGGCAATTCACTCACTCTTCCAGACTCCTACTGATTCCGGGCTCCGCGCTGGGTCGCCCGTAGACGCGCCGCTGCCGGCCTTCCCGTACAACCGGTCCGTCCCGGCAGTCAACCCGCCGCCAAAACAGGGGAGGCGAACGAGAAGATATCGGATCTGGACCTTTCTTAGGCGCCGGTTGCTCGAATATACCGGCATTCCGATCGAGCCACAATGAGAAAGTACAGCGGCTTGTCAGCCTCTTCGCATGCCTTGACGCAGATCTTGACGGAGCCGGCAACGACATTCCCGACGGCGGAGCCGTAATGACCTGTTTGTCTTCGGCCGCGGCTCTGACGAAGAAATGTTTGCCTTGCGAATTCTGAAAGCCGATCTCCATCCTGAATGGAATTACGCGATGCAGCCAAAATGTAAATGTTATTGTTGAGCGAGTCCTAGCCCCTAACTTTTATGAAACCGCAACTCAGAATATTTATCGGACGCCGCCGCTCAGCTTCCCCTTGAAGTGATGCCGCCAAAGCGCTATATATTTTAAGTTTTTCGCGCCGAAAACCGCGACAACATCTCAAGCGTCAATGGAAGGAGTGGTCCATGCAAGAAGTTCGCGTTCGCTTTCCCCCAAGCCCCACAGGCTATCTGCACATTGGGGGCGCCAGAACGGCCCTATTTAACTGGCTTTTCGCCAAAAAACACAAGGGCAAGCTGATCCTGCGCATCGAGGACACCGACGAGGAGCGCTCGACCCAGGCCTCAATCGACGGCATCATCGACGGTTTGCAGTGGTTGGGCATCGATTGGGACGAGGGCCCCTATTTCCAGACCGATTACGCCGCCGACCACATCGCCGCTGCCCAGCGGTTGCTGGCCTCGGGCCGCGCCTATAAATGCTTCTGCACCAAGGAAGAGCTGGAGCAAAAACGCGAGACCGCCATGGCCGAAAAAAAATCCGAGGTCGGCTATGACGGCGCCTGCCGCCACCTCAGCGCCCAACAGGTCCGCGACAAGGAGGCGCAAGGCATTCCAGCCGCCATTCGGTTCAAGGCGCCCAGGCGGCCGGGCAAACTCTTCTTCGACGACGAAGTTCTAGGGACAATAGAAAGGAATTACGAAGAGATAGAAGACTTTGTCATCGTCCGCTCCAACGGCAAGCCGCTCTACCTGCTGTGCAATGTGGTCGACGACATCCGCGACCGCATCACCCACGTTATCCGCGGCCAGGACCACGTGACCAACACCACCCGCCAAGTTCTGCTGTACGAGGCCTTGGAGGCCCATCTACCGGTGTTCGCCCACATGCCGCTCACCCTGGATTTGCAGAAACGCAAAATCTCCAAGCGCAGCCACGGCGAAGTGGTGGCGGTCCAGTTTTACCGCGACATGGGCTTCATCCCCTGGGCGCTGTGCAATTTTTTGTCGTTGATGGGTTGGAACCCAGGCACGGACCAGGAGTTCTTCTCCCGCGAGGAACTGATCGAAGCCTTCAGCCTGACCCGGATCAGCCGGGTCAACTCGGTGTTCAACTTCAAACCGGGCGACGCCAAATTCTTCACCGATCCCAAACTGATCGCCATCAACGAGCACTACCTGCGCTCCATGGACCTGGTTGAGCTGGGCCAACTGGTGCGCGGCGAACTTGAGGCGGAGTCTCTCTGGGATCCCGCCTACGATGCCGGTCGCCGCGACTGGTATCTGGCCACGCTCGACCTGATCCGCGACCGCTTCCACACCCTCAAGGATTTCGTTGCTGCCGGCCGCGCCTATTTTTCGGACCAATACGCCATCGACCCCAAACCGCTGGCCAAAAACGTGCTCAAACAGCCGGAACTGGCCGCCTGGCTGCCGCAACTGGCCGAGCGCTACGCCGTGCTGGCCGATTTCAACGCCGAGTCGACCGAACAGGCCTGCCGGGAAATGGCCGAGGAATTGGCGGTGAAACCGGGGGTGCTGATCAACGCCATGCGCACAGTGCTCACCGGACAGTCGGCCGGACCTTCGATGTTTGATATCGTCACCACCTTGGGCAAAGAAAAGGCCGTTGCCCGGCTGCGCCGGACCGGCGACCTGTTTTCTGCCGCCTAACGTTTGTCTGGAGCATACGATTCATGAGCACCGAAAAAGATTCCGCCTCCAAGCCGCTCGACTTCATTCGCCAGATCGTCGCCAACGACCTGGCCTCGGGAAAACACAGCTCGCCAATCACCCGCTTTCCGCCCGAACCCAACGGTTTTCTCCACATCGGCCACGCCAAATCGATCTGCCTCAACTTCGGCATCGCGGCGGAAAACGACTCGGTCTGCCACCTGCGCTTCGACGACACCAACCCGTGCAAGGAATCCACCGATTACGTCGAATCGATCAAACGGGACGTGCGCTGGCTTGGATTCGACTGGGGGGAGCATCTCTACTACGCCTCCGATTATTTCGATCAGCTCTACGACTACGCGGTCCAACTGATCAAAATGGGCAAGGCCTATGTCTGCCATTTAAGCGGCGACGAAATCCGGGAATACCGCGGCACCCTGACCGAACCGGGCCGCGAGAGCCCGTATCGCAACCGGTCGGTTGAGGAAAATCTCGATTTGTTTTCGCGCATGCGCAAGGGTGAATTCGATGAAGGCGCCTGCGTGCTCCGAGCCAAGATCGACATGGGCTCGCCCAACATAGTCCTGCGCGATCCGGTGCTCTACCGCATCCTCAAATCGCGCCATCACCGCACCGGCGACAAGTGGCTCATCTACCCGATGTACGACTTCACCCACTGTCTTTCCGACTTGCAGGAGGCAATCACCCATTCGCTGTGCACGCTTGAATTCGAGAACAACCGCGCCCTCTACGACTGGGTGCTCGACGCCCTGCAAACCACCAACAACACAAAACCCCGCCAGATCGAGTTTGCCCGGCTCAACGTCAACTACACGGTGACCAGCAAGCGCAAGCTGCTGCAACTGGTGAACGAGGGGCATGTCTCTGGCTGGGACGATCCCCGGATGCTCACCATTTCCGGCCTGCGCCGCCGGGGCTATACGCCTGCCGCCATTCGCGACTTCTGCGCCACGGTCGGCATTGGCCGCCGCGAATCCTGGATCGATATGGGCGTGCTGGAAAACACCGCCCGCGACGACCTCAACCTGCACGCCCGCCGGGTTTTCGGGGTGCTCGACCCGCTCAAGGTCGTGCTCACCAACTATCCGGAGGCGCTGACCGAAGAGCTCATCGCCCAGAACCACCCGCAAAATCCGGAGATGGGTGAACGCATCCTCCCATTTTCCCGTGAAATCTACATCGAACGCTCTGATTTCATGGAGGATGCGCCGAAAAAATTCTTCCGCCTCAGCGTCGGACGAGAAGTGCGCCTGCGCTATGCCTATCTGATCACCTGCCAGGAAGTGGTCAAGGATGCGCAAGGCCGGATCGTGGAGCTTCGCTGCACCTACGATCCGGCCACCAAGGGCGGGTCGGCGCCCGACGGCCGCAAGGTCAAGGGCGCCATCCACTGGGTTTCCGTGCCCCATGCCCTGCGGGCCGAGGTGCGGCTCTACGACCGGCTGTTCACCGTTGAAGACCCGGATGCCGACAAGGAGCGAAGTTTCATGGACTTTCTCAACCCGGCCTCGCTCTCAATCCTCGGCAACTGCATGCTGGAGCCGGGATTGGCCGAGGCTGATCCGGACGACCGCTTTCAGTTCGAGCGCCAGGGTTATTTTTGTTTCGACCCGGCGGCAAGCGGACCGGATGCGCCGGTGTTCAACCGGATCGTCACCCTGCGCGACAGCTGGGCCAAGCTGAACGAGGCCGAGTGAGCAGCCATGGCGATCGTCAACCTGCGGAGAATGGTCATCAATCAAAGCGGCACCATCGTCGCCGTCAAGGTAGGCGGTGAACTCGGCCACCGCATCCGCGAAATGGGCCTGGTTCCGGGCACGGTAATCACCATCAAGCAACGGGCGCCCTTGAACGACCCGGTGGCGCTCAGGGTCATGGGCGGCACCCTGACCCTGCGCAACGACGAGGCCGATTACATCGAGGTGGAGATCTCCTCCTGACCTTGGGTCCGCGCCGGTCCCCGCATTGCGCATCTCTTCCGCAAAGGATGCGGGAAATTTTTCTTTCTCCTGCCCTTTCCTGCCGACTGATCGTCCTTCTCGCTCCCTGCCCGGAAAAAAAACGCATCTTTCCGCTCCACCTTGCAAAGCTGTTGACAGCGCCTATTGTTTGGAGTACCTAACTCATGAAGGTTATTCTCCAAACATCATGGTTTCATGGAATTTTCCTGTGGAATGCGCCACAGGAACCCTTGCGGCCTGATCGATTTTCACCGGTATTTGTTTGGCACGTGCATGAACGAGGAACAACCCGAAATTTCCTGCCGCCTCCTCAGCGATATCCAAAGGCTGTGCAGGTGGTGCAAAAGGCGCGGAAAACGGGCGCAGCGAACGGCGACGCCCTTGTCCGAATCGTGCTGCAACAGCCGCATGCGGGTTTGCGCCGTCACGGGCGACCGTCAGACCTGTGCCCGCATGGCGATGCTGGGGGTTCTTCCCGGGTCCGAGTTGGAATTGCTCTGCAAGGGGAGCGGCCGGCGCTGTATGATCAAAGTCAACGGCGGCACCATCAGTCTGGACGCGCCAACCGCCTCCTCCATCCTGGTCGCCCCGGCCTGATGTCGTTTCCTCTTGCCGTTGCAGTCTGCCCCAACAGGCAACATGTTGGATTTTAATGAAAAAATAAGCATATTTTTGCATTAAAAACGGAAAATGATACAAGCGGGCGTCCTTGCCAGCGGCAGACAATCCAGGAAAACAGACAACTCCCGGCCCTGCCCCGATCAGGAGCCCCGTACGCTTGGAGCGTGACCCATGCAACATTTCCTGGTTATTCTTGCCGTGGCCCTGGCGGCGTTTTTTACCGGACGGCGGCTGTGGCGCTCATGGCGCAACTCCAGAACCGGCGCCTGCCGCTGTTCCGGCTGCGGCGATCCTTCCCCTTCCCGGACTCCAAACAACCCTTTTCCCATGCGCAAACCATGAACGCCGCCTCCGCCCCGTCCCGCATCGTCGCCCTGGGCACGCTCTGATCACTTTTTTCTCGGCCTGAACCCGGGCGCCGCTTTCTTCCCCCGCGCACATTATGGAACCAGTCCTCACCATCGCCCTGGCCGGCAATCCCAACGCCGGAAAAACCACTTTGTTCAACCACCTCACCGGGGCCCGCCAGCACGTGGGCAACTATCCCGGCATCACGGTCGAGCAAAAGGAAGGCTGCTGCCTGCACCAGGGCAAGGAGATCCGCGTGGTCGACTTGCCGGGCGCCTACTCGCTCACCGCCTACTCGGTCGAGGAGCTGGTGGCGCGGGATTTTCTGATCAACGACCGGCCCGACGTGGTGGTCGATGTGGTCGACGCCTCCAACCTGGAGCGCAACCTCTATCTCAGCTGCCAGTTTCTGGAATTGGGCGTGCCGCTGGTGATTGCCCTCAATATGATCGACGCGGCTGAGAAGCGCGGCGTGACCATCGATGCCGGAAAATTGAGCGTCCGGCTCGGCGTGCCGGTGGCGCCGATCATCGCCCGGTCGGGAAAGGGCGTCGACGAGATGCTCGACGCGGTCCTGACGGTTGCCGCAGGCGGCATCCGGCCGCAGCCTGCGTTTCTGAGTTACGGTGCAGACCTCAATCAGGCCTTGACCGACATGGCCCCCGACATCGCGGCCTGCACCGACCTGGTCGCGGTCTATCCCCAGCGCTGGCTCGGCGTCAAGCTCCTGGAAAACGACGGGCAGATCGTCAGCAAGACTATGGATGCCTATCCAGAGGCCGGCAAGAAGCTGATCGCCCGATGCCAGACCATCGGCCAGCACCTCCAGCATACCCTCGGGGTGTTCCCGGAGGCGGTGATCGCCGACCATCGCTACGGGTATATCAAATCGATCATCCACCAGGGGGTGATTACCCGCAAATTTGTCGCCGACCGGCTGTACGCCTCGGACAAAATCGACAAGGTCGTCACCCACCGCCTCCTCGGCCCGCTGATCATGGCCGGGATCCTGTACTGCCTGTACACCTTCACCTTCAGCTACAGTTCAGTGCCGGTCGAATGGCTGACCAGATTTTTCACCCTAATCAGCAAAGGGGTCGACATGCTCCTTCCCGACGGACCGTTCAAGTCGATGATCATCTCGGGGGTGGTCGACGGGGTCGGCGGAGTCTTCGGCTTCGTGCCGATCATCATGTTTATGTTTTTCGGGATCGCCGTGCTCGAAGACTCGGGCTACCTGGCCCGGGTCGCCTTCATGATGGACCGCATCTTCCACTTTTTCGGCCTGCACGGCTCCTCGGTGATGCCGTTCATCATCTCCGGCGGCATTGCCGGCGGCTGCGCCGTGCCCGGCGTGATGGCCTCCCGCACCCTGCGCTCCCCCAAGGAAAGGCTGGCCACGCTCCTGACCGTGCCCTTCATGAACTGCGGCGCCAAGCTGCCGGTCCTCACCCTGCTGATCGGCGCCTTTTTCTCGGACCACCAGGCCCGCTACCTGTTCCTTTCCACCCTGGCCTCGTGGCTCATCGCCCTGTGCGTCGCCAAGGTCCTGCGGTTGACCGTGCTCAAGGGCGCCTCCACTCCTTTTGTCATGGAACTGCCGCCCTACCGTTTCCCGACCCTGAAAGGGCTGTTTATCCACACCTGGGAACGCACCTGGCAATACATGAAAAAGGCGGGCACAGTCATCCTCGGCATTTCCATTCTGGTCTGGGCAATGATGACCTATCCTCAACT
>WRFD01000017.1 GCA_009778955.1 Desulfobulbus sp. | reverse complement strand
TCTGGGCATGGTTGCCTCTGGATAAGGAGAAAACCCTCCTTTTGAAGCGGCATTGCACTGTTGGGCGATTCAAACAGGATGCAGCCGCGGCAAAAAGAATTATAGCCACAAGCTCAAAGATCAGTCGGAACAGCACCGCCGTTTAAACAAAAATCGGCTATTTCAACAGCCTGCTAGAGATTTCGTGGAGGAAAGGTCTGCAAGTCAGGTGGGCAAATCCGTAATATGCTGATGTCGTCTTTGTCATGTAGTGTGCTCCGTTCCTATGTACCCAGCTTCCATTTCATCACACTGCCGGGCCTGCCTCTTGCCCCTATCCTACAGACAAAGAAAAACGAGAATCGCAGCCTGTTTCTCAACCGAGCTTTGCAAATAGCTATTTTTTCTTTTTCATCTGCCGCTGCAACAGATCGCCCAACGTGCCCATCGACGGTGATTCCCTAGGGATCGGCTGCGGGGCCGGATCCGCCATCGGTTCCTTGGCGGTATAATCTTCGGGGGTCAGGGCCAGTCGTTTCTGGATGGTGTCGATCGATTCAATCTTGACGGTCAGCTCCTGGCCAGCCGACAACACATCCTTGGGATGGTGAATTCGTCGTCCCGCGCCCAGTTTGGAGATATGGAGCAGGCCGTCGATCCCTGGTTCCAGAGTCACGAAGGCCCCGAAAGCGGTCAGCCGCGTGACCATGCCTTGGTGGACCGAGCCGACCGGATAGTTCTGGGTGACCTTGTCCCAAGGATTTTCCAAGGTCTCCCGCAGGCTGAGCGAGATGCGCTCGCTGTCCCAGTCGAGCCGTTTGATGACCACTTCCACCTGCTGGCCATGGCTCAGCACATCTTCCACCCGTTGGGTCTGGCCCCATGCCAGTTCCGCAATGGGAATCAGACCGTCAACACCGCCGATGTCGACAAAGGCGCCAAAGTCGCGGATCGAGGTGACGGTGCCCTTGACGTGCAGGCCTTCCTGCAGCCAGGTCTTCAACTGCTCGCGTTCCTGTTGCCGCTGCTCTTCCAGCACGGCTCGAGCCGACAGGATAATATTGCGGCCCTGATTGCCGAATTCGATCACCTTGAAGGCAAAGTTTTTTTCGATATAGTCTTCGGTCTGCCCGACCTTGCGGATATCCATCTGCGAATAGGGGCAAAAACATCGCAGGCCGGCAACGGTCACGGAAAAACCACCCTTGACCTCGCCGGTCACTTTGCCTTCGACCGGAATGCCCGAGTGGAAGGCTTCTTCAAGTTCGCGAGAAGACACCTGGCCTGCCCCAATCCGGGTGGTGAACAACATCTCGCCGCCCCGAGCGGCCAGGAAGAAGGCCTGCACCCGATCTCCCGGTGCGATGGACAGATTGCCGGATGGGTCGCGAAGTTCGGCGGCGTTGAGGATGCCTTCGCTCTTGCCGCCGGCATCGAGAAAGATGGTGTCGCCACTGATGCCGACCACCGTGGCTTCGACCCGGCTGCCGGGTTGCAGGGCTGAACGGGAGACGGCTTTGTCCTGGAAAAGTTCTGCAAAGGTTTCGTTACTCATGGTCGCTCACCAGGGTGGAATGAAAACCGGCGGGTTTGGCTGCCATCGCCGGCGCTGCAAGGGGGTACAACGGTTTCAGTCATCCAGCAATAATTGTTCACCGACGGATATCTGCCGGACGGAACCATCGGCGGTGTCGAGAAGGGCAAAGGTGGGTGGCGCGTCCTTGCCCAGCAGTTCACCCGGATTGAGCAGCAGGCAGCGGCCCAGCCATTGTGTCTGAAAAACGTGGGAATGGCCGCAGCAGACCAAATCAAAATCGCCTGAGGCGGCCAGGGCGCGCGCCCAGTTGGGATAATGCTCGATGGCGATGCGCCAGGAAGCGGCAACCAGAATGCCATGATCGCCGTGGTGGGCGATGGGGCCTGCGGATGCGGCGCAACGGCTGGCGATCAGGTGCCGGTCGCCCGCGTTGTTGCCGTAAATCACATGAGCCGGGCCGTTGAACTGCTCAAGATAGGGCAACATGAAAGGCGAGATAAGATCGCCGCAATGGATCAGCATCTCGGCCCCTTCCCAGTTGGTGCGCAGCACTGCCCGTCTGAGGTTGGGCACATGATCGTGGCTGTCGGAGAGAACGGCTATGCGCATGCGATTTGTGGTCGGGTGTCGCGGTTGGAGAGGAATTGCTCGTCCCATTTGTCCGGGGCTCGGCCAGAAAGAGGGCTGAGATCAGGCAGCCCTTCTTTACTCTGGTTGCGGTGTCGGAGCAACGTTTTTCCACTGTCCTTGCCGGTCCAGCGACCATGCCGGCCAGGCGCTTCTGCGGCCGTGGGCATGAGTTCATTGTTGGATGACTTCCGTTCCGGGCGCCAGGTCAAGGGCGCGCAAGGCCTGCATCTGCTGCGGATCTCCTGGACGAAGGGTGTTCAGCCGGACATTGGTGAAGGTCAGTTCGGTCAGAGCGCCGAAATGGTCCTCCATGAGCAGCCGCCGAATGGTGAGATCGCCGGTCACCCAGAGCTGCGCTCTTTTGACCTGGGGATGTGGCTTGCTGGGCGTCAGTTGCAAGGCTTCGCAGCCTGTCGGCGGGTCGTTGAGCAAAAAACGGGGATCTCCTGGTGTGGCGGCGAATTCATCAAGCAGATTTTTGGCGCCGGTAAAAATAGCGTAGGTAATGTCGGATTCCATATCCTGGGCCGGCGAGACAAGCAACTGCTTGTCTTCAGGGGTATAGATGGAAAGCGAGACGCCGTCGTTGACGATGGTCTGCGCGGTTGGCGCTGTATAGTTCCAGCGCATGATTCCCGGTGTGCCGGCCGCGGTTTTGGCTGCGGCGGGCCGGTAGAAAACAGCATTGCCGGAGCCTTGCTTCAGCCGGCCGCCGTTTCGGGTGGTTTGGGCAAAATCGAATTCAAGGCTGTGCAGTTGCTGGTATTTTTTCTGAAGTGACGCCACCCGCTGTTCCAGGCCGGCCGCAGAAAGCATGCCGGAAAAAAATCCAGCGACAAGCAATAAGAAGAGAGGGTACAGCCGCGCATGCCTAAACATCGGTCTGCTCCAAAAGAACAAGGCGGCCAAAGATTGTGCTGGCCAGGGTATGGACTGGCGCCGGCATGTCGGAGACAAAAAACCGGCTGGGAGTATCAGGGGCATAAAGTTGGGCGCGAAGATCCGCATCAGCCTCGAGAATGGATTTGAGATGAAGCGCAACCTCGACGGAAGAGTCGATAATGTTGACCCGGCGGCCGATGCGGGGGGCGATCGTCCTTTTAAGCAGGGGATAGTGGGTACAGCCAAGGATTAGGGTGTCGATCTGCTTGTCGCGCAGGGGATGGAGATATTTTTTGACGATCGTCTTGGTTTCCCGGTGATTGAGCCAACCTTCCTCAACCAGGGGGACCAGGAGCGGACAGGCTTGGCTGTACACCTTGCAGCCGGGCCGGGTCAGTTGGAGACGTTGCTCGTATGAGCCGGAATTGATGGTTGCCCTGGTGCCGATGATGCCGATCCTGCCCGTGGCGCTGATGGCAGCCGCCTTGTCCACCGCCGGAAAAATGACGTCGATGATGGTTTGGCTGTAGTGGCTGCGCAAGAAGGTGGAAGCCGTGCTCGCCGCTGAATTGCAGGCGATCACGATCATTTTTGCCCCCTGGCGCAGAAGGAACTCGGTGTTCCGATGCGAGTATTCGGTGATCATGGCCGGACTTTTGGGACCATACGGCATTCGGGCAAGATCGCCCAGATACACCAGGGGATATCCCGGACAATATTGCTCAACGGCCCGGGCCACGGTCATGCCGCCAACGCCGGAGTCAAAAATACCAATCATTTTATCCTGTTGATTGCAATAAACGTCAAAAGGAAAGATCAAGGAGTGCGGGGGGAGAAGACCGACAGCGAATTTACTGCGGAAGAACCGGAACCACAAGACCGAAATGAAAGGCAACGCCGAAACAGGATAACAGTCAGAAAAAATTGCATTCAGGCGACGGGCTGTGGCAGCTGTCGCCTGAATGCAAGGCTGGGAATGTTCCGGATGCGGCGAGGGTTATTTTTTCTTTCCCTTGTCTTTTGTCCGCATTTCTATAGCTTTACGAAGATTGTCGGGCAGGCCTCTCTCTTTGCCCGACTGCGAGCGTTTTTCCGAAAGTGCTTTGGCGCATAGAGGCTGACGAGCTGAAAAACCGTGTTTTTTGCGATATTCTTTGGAGGTGAGTCCATGTGACTTGAGATGCTTGGGAGAAAGCATCTTGAACTCCTGGCCACATTCCAGGCAAACAACTTTATTTTTTTGAATCGACTTTTTGGGATCGATAACAGGATTCACCTCTTCCGGCTCTGGTTCAGTGACGACAGACTCGGATTCTTGCAGCGCTTTAAGGGTTTGGAATGTGTCGTTAAGCGCGGCTTTTATTTCATCCGTGGTCATTTGCTTGGAGCTGATCTGGGATTGAATGATTTCAGCGGTCATTTCAACGAGTGATTTACTCATCATTTTCTCCTGAAAGGAAAAATTAAAAGGAAGTAGCGGCATTGACTATGCTTTCTGCATAATAATAGAACAAGAAGAGAATCAATGCAATTTTTTTGTTCTGTTACCAAGGGAAATAAGCTCATCCGGAAAGCACGCGCCTGGAGTTGTGAGTTTGTAGAGCTTGAGTGTGAAGTATTCCATGCCGCCAAAGCCGTGGACCTGGTGTTTCAAGGGCTTGATTTCATTGTCAAGACTTTCCGGAAAGATGCCGGCGATTTTATGGGGGCGCAACCGGACGGTCCAAGCGTGCCTGACGAATATCGGCGCGTTGGCCGGGTTTGCCTCTTGTTGCTCCTGGTAATATTGGGCACAGTCCATTGAAGCCTTTTCTTTTTGATATTATTGAATGTTTTCTAAACCCAATGTGTCGGAAAGTAAAAGGTTCTTCACGTTAACATAACATTATTGCAGTATGTTGATCGATTTTCTGTGACCAAAATTGTCAACTTGGAAGCTTGAGTTCCAAAACCTGTGTCAATGTAATCAGTTATTCGTTATTAACGGGAGATGACATTAAATTTTTTCTAAAAAATTCAGCTAAATTTTATTAAATGTATTGACATGAAGACCCACTTAGGAGAAAAAATACCCCCTGTCAACATTTTTCAGGCGGAGTGCACCGCTCGGTGAGTTTCTCCGCCATTGAGCGAAGTAATGGGAGCTAAGAGAGTATATGAATGAGATTATAGAGAAAGTTAAAAAGAAAGACGCCCATCAAAAGGAGTTTATTCAGGCTGTCGAGGAGGTCGTGCAATCGGTCAAACCGGTTATGGAGGCAACCCCTGCCTATCGGAAAGCTCAAATCCTGGAGCGGATGGTTGAGCCGGAACGAGTGATTATGTTCCGGGTGCCTTGGGTGGATGATCGGGGAGAAGTGCAGGTCAACCGCGGTTTCCGGGTTCAGATGAACAGTGCGATCGGGCCGTACAAAGGTGGGATGCGCTTCCACCCTTCAGTCAATTTGGGAATTCTTAAATTTTTGGGTTTTGAGCAAACGTTCAAAAATGCGCTCACTACTTTGCCCATGGGCGGCGGCAAAGGCGGGGCGGATTTTGATCCTAAGGGAAAGTCAGAAAATGAAATCATGCAGTTCTGCCAATGCTTGATGACCGAACTGTATCGCCACATAGGGTCTGACACTGACGTGCCCGCGGGAGATATTGGGGTGGGTGCACGAGAGGTCGGGTATATGTTTGGCATGTATAAGAAGCTGACCAACCAGTTCACCGGAGTTTTTACCGGTAAAGGTCTGACATGGGGGGGCAGCCTGATCAGGCCGGAAGCGACAGGCTATGGTTTAATGTATATGGTCGCCGAAATGCTTGCCACGAAGAACCAGGAGCTTGCAGGTAAGACATGCCTGGTCTCCGGCTCCGGCAATGTGGCCCAATTCAGCATAGAAAAAATCCTGCAAATGGGCGGCAAACCAATCAGTTGCTCCGATTCGAACGGCTATATCTTCGATGAGGAAGGAATTGATCAGGAAAAGCTCGCCTTTATCATGGAATTGAAAAATGTTCACAGAGGCCGCATCAAGGAGTATGCGGAGCGTTATCCCAAGGCGGTTTACACGCCCGTGGATCCCAAATGCGACCACAATCCCCTGTGGAATCACAAGGCTCATTGCGCGCTCCCCTGCGCCACGCAGAATGAAATCAACAAGCGGGACGCCCAGAACATCGTCAACAACAAGGTGATGGTGGTGGCTGAGGGCGCCAATATGCCCACCATGCCGGAAGGGGTCGAGATTTTTCAGCAGGAAGGCGTATTGTACGCTCCCAGCAAGGCGGCCAACGCTGGCGGCGTCGCTGTCTCTGGGCTGGAGATGAGCCAAAACAGCGGCAGGGTCTCCTGGTCGAGGGAAAAGGTGGATCTCCAACTCCAGGGAATTATGAAAAATATCCATAAGACCTGTGTGGATACGGCTGAAAAGTACAATATGCCGGGAAACTATGTTGCTGGCGCTAATATAGCCGGTTTCGTGAAAGTGGCTGAAGCCATGATGGCGCAAGGTATAGTGTAATTGCTTTCAGGTCCCCCGGTGCTGCCGGGGGACCTGAAAGGCTCGGCGGTTGAGGCACAATGAATTGTATACGATCGAAACCTTCCCCCCCCCCCTGATTGACAGAAGAAAAGCGTCCTGTTGTTTCATTTCCGGGTCGAAAGCGCAGGATGCGCCTGGGTTGTTTCGACGAGTGCCGCGAGCGCCGGGTGAGTAAGCCAACCCCACTGAAATTATGGCAGGCGCTTTCTCCCTTCGGTTGCAATGATGCATCTCCCCTGGCAAGTTTTGCGGTTCAAGTCACTCTTGTTTGCTTTGGCAATGGAATTGTCTGCCCGCGCAAACCGGGAATAGGTTTTTTCACGGGCGGCTATCTTGTTGAGCGTGCTGACGATCCCGGCGGAATCCGTTGGCAGACAGGATTACAGCCATGCCCTCTGTTCGATCTCGCCTTCATCACCGACAGGGACAATACCCTGTTCATGGACCGTATCGAGTTTCAGCGTGTCTGAGCAGCATGGCAGGACGCCATGATCCAGGTGTTGACAGGCTGTTGGGGAGACATTATTGTTGCCTATATTTCACAATCTAGTGCCCCTTTTCACCACCCATTTATATAGAGAGAGTTGCGAGGTAGGATCATGCCGGTATATGAGTACGAATGCAGCGGATGCCAGAAGATTTTCGAAGTGCAGCAGCGCATGACCGATGAGCCGATATCGGTTTGTCCGAAGTGCGGCGGAAGCGTGCGCAAGCTGATTTCCATGAGTTCGTTTCAGTTGAAGGGAGGAGGCTGGTACACTGACGGCTACGGCAATGGAAAATCTCCCTGCGCAGATTCCGGAGGCGCACCGTCGTGCGCTGGCGCCGGCGGTTGCTGTCAGTGCCCGGCAGCGACCTGACGACCGATTGTATAGTTGAAATACAAAAAACCCGGCCAGCGGCCGGGTTTTTTGTATTTCAGGCTGACCAAATGGGCCATCACCTGGTGATGATGGCCATGGCATCTCCGTAGGAAAAAAAGCGGTAACCATTGATCACCGCTTCCCGATAGGCCGTCAGAATCCGGTCCCGGCCCGCCAGGGCTGAAACCAGGAACAGTAATGACGATTTGGGCAGGTGGAAATTGGTGATCAGGTTGTCCACCACCTTAAACTGGTAGCCCGGATAAATGAACAAATCGCATTCGCCGCTGCCCGTCCTGACCTGTCCTTGTCCGTCGGATGCAAATTCAAGCGTCCGCACCGTGGTTGTTCCCACCGCCCAAATTCTTCCTCCACCCTGTTTGGCCTGGCGGATAGCTTCGACCGTTTCCACAGGAATTTCGACATATTCCTTATGGATAGAATGGTCACGGATATCCTCGCTCCGCACCGGGGCAAAGGTGCCGTAGCCGACATGGAGCACAATGGTGGCTATCGCTACGCCTTTGGCCCGAATGGCGGCCAGCAGTTGGTCGCTGAAATGGAGGCCGGCGGTCGGCGCCGCGACCGAACCGGTCTGACGTGCGTACCGGGTTTGATAGCGATCCCAGTCCTCGCCTAGGTTGCCATCGGGCCGGCTGATATAGGGGGGCAGCGGCATTTGGCCATGGGTTTCCAGAATCTGCTCCAGAGATTGCCCCTGCTCCGGTTGATATTGCAGGGTCACGCTGGCCTTACCGTCTGGATGCAGACCGTCGATCCGGGCCTGGAAACGTGGGCCGAAGTTGAGCAGGCTGCCGATCTTGGGGCGTTTTGAACTTTTGACCAGGGCTGTGGCCGTCGCTTCACGCCATGAGGGGTCCGCGCCATCTGAAGCGGACGGTTGGGGAAGAGCGAGGAGAAACAGCTCTACCTTGCCGCCGCTCTGCTTGTTTCCCAGCAATCGTGCCGGAAAGACCTTGGTGGTGTTGATCACCAGCAGATCCCCGGCGCGAAGATAGTCGATGAGATCGGTAAACCGCCTGTGGTCGGGCGGACCATTTTCGCCCGCGAGGACGAGCAGGCGGGATTGGTCGCGCTGCAGCGCCGGGAACTGGGCGATCCGGTCGGCGGGCAAGTCGTAATCGTAGGCTTCCAGACGGTGGGAATAATCAGTCATGGGTAAAGAAATCGAGCTGGCAGGTTCCGGGTGATTTGCTTGCAAAGCACGATAACCTACTTTACATTGCGACAAAAGTCTTGCCCGTTGATGTTGATAGCCTTTTGGGGAGAGCCGTGTTCCTGGTCACCGCCGCCACCGATTTTGAGATGGAGCCATTTCGGAGCGCTTGCCTGCCGGCCAGGTATCCTGACCTAGTCACCGGGGTCGGGCCGGTGGAGGCAGCGGTCTGCCTGACCGCCTTTTTGGCCGCCACCTCCTTGCCGTTGGCCGGCGTGGTCAATTTTGGGGTTGCCGGAGCCTATGTCGGGACCAAAGGGAACAGGGCGGCCATCCTTGATATCTGTCTGGCCGAGCGGGAAGTGCTCGCCGATCTCGGCGTCTGCGCCAACGACGATGTGCAGCCGTTGCGCGGAGAAGGATTCGCTATAGCCGATTCCTACGAGCTGGACGCCAGTTTGCGGCGCCGGGCGGCATCGTTGCTGGCTGCCTCCGCCATCCCCTGGGTCAGCGGCGTGTTTGCGACCGTCAACAGCGCCAGCGGCACCCGCAGGCGAGGGGATGTGCTGGCCGCACGCCACCAGGCTCTGTGCGAGAATATGGAGGGCGCGGCCGTAGCGCGGGTCTGTCAGCACTTCGGCCTGCCCCTGCTGGAATTACGCTGCATCTCCAACCTGGTCGAAGACCGCGATCTAAGAAATTGGCAACTGCGCCAAGCCTGCGCCCGTTGCGGCGAGGTGACGGCCCTGGTCGTCAAAGGACTGCACCATGAGTGAAACGCTGCCCTTAACCCTCGGTTTTTCCCCTTGTCCCAACGACACCCATATCTTCAACGGCTTGGTCCACGGCAAGGTGGAGCTTGCCTGTTGCCGTCTGGCCAGCGTTCACCTGGAAGATGTGGAAACCTTGAACGAATGGGCGCTGCAAGGCTGCCTGGATATAACCAAACTGTCGTTTCACGCCTTTGGCCATGTACAGGATCGCTATGCGCTGCTCCAGGCTGGAGCGGCCTTGGGCCGGGGATGCGGACCTCTGTTGATCACCGGCGCGGGTGAAAAACCAGCGGATCTCGCCGACTGGAAGATCGCCATCCCCGGCGCCTACACCACGGCAGCCCTGCTGTTGAGGCTGTATCGGCCGGATTGCCGGCAACTGATAGTCGAGCGTTTTGACCGGATCATGGATGCGGTTGCGGCTGGGCAGGTCGACGGCGGCGTGATCATCCACGAGAGCCGGTTCACCTATCAGGCCATGGGGCTGCATTGCATCCGCGACTTGGGCCAATGGTGGGAAGAAACCACCGGCCTGCCTATCCCCCTCGGCTGCATCGTTGCTAAGAAAACGCTGCCGCTGGCCGTCCGCACCGAAATCGATGCGGCCATCGCGGCCAGTATCCGCTGGTCTGAAGCCCATGCCAGGGAAGGATTGGACTACATCAAGGCCCATGCCCAGGAAATGGATCCGCAGGTCATGCGCGACCATATCGCCCTCTATGTCAACGACTATTCCATGGGACTCGGGGAAGAAGGGATGCACGCGGTGCGACATTTGTTGCGCCGGGGGGCCGATGCCGGCCTCTTTCCCGCCGTCGATGACAGTATATGACCGGCAACCCTGACCAAAGGGCGTCCGCCCCGGTGTGGGGCTGTGTACTGATCGGCGGCAAAAGCATCCGCATGGGGCGGCCCAAGCACCTCATCTATCAGGAAGACCGTACCTGGATCGAGCGCACGGTGGCTCATCTTCGCCTCTGCGCCCACCAGGTGATCATCGCCGGCGCCGGTTCTCTTCCTCCCGCCCTTGCCAAGGTTCCGCGGGTGGACGATGTTTTCGGTCTTGAAGGGCCGCTGACTGGTATCCTGGCGGCATTTCGTCGTTATCCCAATGTTTCCTGGTTAGTGGCGGCCTGTGATCTGCCGGATTTGGAAGAAGGCGCCCTGCGATGGCTGCTCGCCAACCGCGCTCCCGGCGTGATGGCGGTTCTGCCGGATCTGGCGGGCGACGGCCGCGTGGAGCCGCTCTTGGCCTACTATGACAGACAGTGCCGCTCGCTGCTGGAAACAATGGCCGCCACCGGTCAGAGGCGGATGCAGTGGCTGCGGCAGGCGGCGGGAGTGATCACCCCACAACCGCCCCTTGCCTTGAGGTCGTCGTGGCGCAACGTCAATACCCCCCAGGAACTGGGAAAGCTTGCCCTCTGAAAAAGTATGGGAGCAAGGTGGACAAACTGTGAGCGCGAGCAAGTGACCGGGGCCAATGGAGTCGATTTTGCCAAAGTGACCGATGCCATGCTTGATCAGTGGCAGGTGTAGAGGCAGGGGGGAGTGTTGTGGCGGGAAGGGGAAAGAGCGGCGGACAGGGATGGCCCGGACTGATTGCCGACAACCTGGAGCGTTTTTTTATTCACTCCGTGGCCGAATGCCCCTACGGCATGGACACGGCCGCCATCTACCATCAGGCCATCTTCGGGCAGCTCTCCGACGAAGCCATGGGCGAGTTCCTGGTCCACGGCTACCGGCGCAACGGCAACTGCATCTACAACATGCGCTGCCGCAACTGCGAGTTGTGCGTGCCCATCCGGCTGCGGACCGAGAACTTCCGCCCGAACCGCAATCAACGCCGAGTCTGGAAGAAAAACCAGGACGTGACGATTGAGCTTGCTCCGCTCACCATGTCGCGGGAGAACGTGGCCCTGCTGCAGCGCTTTTTATCCACCCGTTTTCCCGAAGGGAAGAGCAGTGCTGAGAGTTATTATTCAGGTTTTTTCATAACCACCATCGCCCGATGTTTTGAAATCCGCTATCGGGTTGACGGCAACCTTTTGGGTGTGGCCATTGTCGATGCCGCCCCAGACAGGATGAATGCGGTCTATTATTTTTTCGATCCCGACCAGGGCTGGCGCAGCCCGGGGATCCTCAATATCCTCACCCTCAATCACATCTGCGCAACGCAGAAGATCGAGTATTTGTATCTCGGCTACTGGATCGCTGACCATGCCAGCATGAGCTACAAGGCTGCCTTCCGGCCGCATGAACTGCTGCAAGACGGCCTCTGGCAAAAGCGGCCGTGAGTTTGATTCTTGGCGGCGGCTTGGGTCGATGGTGAATGGGATCGCTTGAAGGAGGAAAAGCTGTCGGCGGAACAACACAAAGCAGACCTGGAGGCGCTGTTTAAGGCAGTGCTGACCGAGGTTTGGCCGATCTGGTCGCAGCGAGACATGTTATGGAAGCCATAATTTTCTGTGGTGTTCAGGCGGTGGGGAAAAGCACTTTTTATCAAGACCACTTTTCCCAAACCCATGTTCGGATATCTCTTGATCTTTTACGTACCCGGCGCCGTGAAAGAATTTTTCTCGCGGCCTGCTTGGAGTCAGGCCAACGTTTTGTCGTCGACAACACCAATCCGACTGAGGTTGAACGGCGAGTCTATATCCAGGCTGCCAAGGAGAAACGATTCAAGGTCATTGGCTATTATTTTGCCTCCAAGGCTGAAGAGGCATTATCCCGCAATGCCGCGCGACCAAAAAACGAACGTGTGCCCGATGTCGCCATCAAGGCGACTTTGGCTAAGCTGGAGCGTCCATCTTGGTCTGAAGGCTTTGACGAGCTGTACCATGTCGCTATTAAACAGAAAGAATTCATAGTCAGCGAGTGGCACCATGCACTTTGAAGAACTGGATCAAAAGATGCGGGTTTTCGAGACCACCCATGATCTCTGCGTTCTGCCGGGCGTCTATATGGTGGCCCGGATAGATGGTCGGAGCTTTTCCCGTTTGACAAAGGATACGTATAAATTCGCCGCACCCTTTGATGAACGGTTCAGGGACTATATGGCGGCAACCGCCAAGCACCTTATGATTTGTGGTTTCAATGTCCTCTACGGTTATACCGAAAGCGATGAAATATCATTGCTTTTTGATCTGAAAGAGGATGCCTTCTCCAGAAAACACAGGAAGTACAACTCGATCCTGGCAAGCGAAGCGGCGGCGAAATTTACTTCGCTTTTAGGCGGTCCGGCGGCCTTTGACTGCCGTCTGTGCGAGCTGCCGAATCAGGAGCTTGTGGTCGATTATTTCCGCTGGCGGGCGGCGGACGCGCACCGTAACGCATTGAACGCCCATTGTTACTGGAAGTTACGCCAGGATAACTTTTCCCAACGGACGGCAACGCGAAAACTCGAAGGCATGGCCGTGGCGGAAAAGAATGAATTGCTTTTCGGCTACGGGATTAATTTCAACGACCTGCCCGTCTGGCAAAAACGAGGAATAGGTCTTTACTGGACGCATATCGAAAAGGAAGGCTTTAACCCGCGCACTGGAGAGAAGACCATCGCTCAACGCAGACAAATCCATGTTAATATGGAACTGCCCACGAAAGAGGAATACGAGATTTTTCTTCTTAATATGCTGAATAGCCCTGCCTGGAAACTCTAAGAACAACTTTGATCGGCATAGGGGACGGCGCGATGCCGTACCCCTGCCACACCACCCTGCATGCGGGTCCGCACCGGGTCAACGACGGTAAAAATAACGGTTGCCGTTAAATACGTTCTATCCAGACCGGACCACTTCCCAATCCAGCCCGAAGGAGGCCAGATACTTGCGGAGCCTGTCCGCATCGTTGGGCTTGCTTTTTTTCTGGCGGGACTCAGCGAAGAGCATACGCCCAGCCTCGGAGATGCTGCGAGACTGGCGGCAGGCCCTGACGACGCAGGCAAGCTGCGGCCGGTCGAACAGATCAAGCCTGTCGTAACGGTCTGGCAGCAGTTGGCGCAGCAGGGCGGCATCATCCTTGTTGGCAGCTGACGCATCCCCTGGTCCTTCTTTTCCTTCTGATAAAACCTGCCAGTTGTTTTCCAGGCGTTGCCATTCTTCCCGGACAATGTCGGCGGTGATGCGTCCGCCGCGCGCAAGCGTAGCCATGCGCATGACCCCGGCCGACAGGTCACGGAAATTGCCACGCCAGGCGGCAGCCGGAGAGGTGGCGAGCGACAGAAACAAGTCCTTGGCTTCTCGATTGAAGCGCGCCAGTTTACCGCTCCGTTCCGCATGACGGTCCAACTCATACTCAAGGTTTGGTTCAATGTCTTCGAAGCGTTCGGCCAGACCCGGCAGGCGGAAGGCCCAGATATTGATGCGGGCCAGCAGGTCTTCCCGGAAGCGGCCTTCTGCAGCCATACGTTCGAGGGGACGGTTGCTGCCGCAGATCAGTTGAAAGTCACTGGCGCTTTCCTGGTCGGCGCCAAGAGGATAGAAACGCTTGAACTCAATGGCCTGGAGCAGCATGGCCTGTTCATCACCGCCCAATTCCCCGATTTCGTCGAGAAAAAGCACGCCACCGTCGGCCTGGCGCAACAGGCCAGGTCTGTCGGTGGTTGCGCCGGTGAAAGCGCCTTTTTTATGCCCGAACAGGGTGGACATGGCGGCATCGCCGCGTAAGGTGGCGCAGTTCACTTCGACAAAATCGCCTTTGACCAGACGGCGTTTTCTGCGCAGTTCATAAATAAGCTGGGCCAACCGGGATTTGCCCGCTCCGGTCGGGCCGGTCAACAGAATGGGCTCCACAGACTCGGCGCCCACTTCCTCGATACGGTCAATCATGGTGTTGAAAGCTGAGTTGCGGGTCTCAATGCCGGACTTCAGGAAGCTGACGTCGCCCTTGGCCTGCTGCTTGAAACGCTCCGCCAACTTGTCATAGCGCGAAAGGTCGAGATCAATGATGCCATAAATACCGGCTGGATCACCGTAAGGTTTTGGCGGCGGCCCGGTCTGAATGGGCTTGGCCGGGATTTGGCGGGATTCGATGAGCAGGAACAGGCAAATCTGGATTACATGCGTGCCCGTGGTGATATGGACAAGGTATTCTTCTTTTTCTGTATCAAAGGGATAGGCGCGGGCAAAGTCAAAAAGTGCAGCGTACACCTCTTCAAAATCCCAAGGATTGTGCATCCCAAAGAGATGCCTGCGCACCAGCGTCTCCGGCGCGACCACGCCCAGGTCGGCCACGACGGTATCGGCGATGCGCTTGTGGGCCTCGCTGTACAATAGATCAATGCGGTCAATCAACAGGTCCGAATGTTGGCCAAGGGCCACCGTCGGACGCCAGCGATTCCAACGTTGCGATGCCTGTCCCTGGTCCAGGGTAGAGCCAAGCATGCCGATGACAACAGTTTTCATTGTTGTGGCCATTTTTATATTTTTTTATCGTATATTATTTTTTTAAATAATAACGGATATTGACATGGCGGCAAGTAAAAAATAAAATATTAAGCTATTTCACGTTGTTATATAAAAAATGAAAAATGGCATGTTTTCTGCTATTTTACCAGCAAGACAACAACGGCTCCGTGCCTAAAGCAACGGCGTCTGGAGCGGTAAGGAACAGGTCAAAGAGGGACAGGCATGGATACGACATGCATCACTGTGGACGGCAACGTCGGCGAAGGCGGCGGACAGCTTTTACGGGCCTCCCTGGCCCTGTCCATGGCCCTCGCCCGCCCTTTTCGCATGGTGAACATTCGCGCCAGGCGGCCGAAGCCGGGGCTGAAACGGCAGCATCTGACCTGTTTGCATGCGGCGCAGGCCATCTGCGGGGCACAGGTCACAGGAGACGCCATCAACTCCATGGCCATAACCTTTGTTCCCGGCCTGGTGCGGCCCGGCGAATACCGTTTCGACATCGGCAGCGGCGGCAGTTGCACCATGGTGTTGCAAGCCATCGTGCCGCCACTTTTGACAGCATCCGCTCCTTCGCGCCTGACCGTCACCGGCGGCACGCATGTTCCACATGCGCCACCTTTTGAGTTTTTGCGGGACACTCTGTTCCCCTGGCTGGAGAAGCTTGGCCCGCGCCTATCCGCGAGCATGGATCGACCCGGTTTCATGCAGGTGGGTGGCGGCAGCATCACGGTCGATATTGAGCCGGTTTCGGCATTGAAGATTCTCGAGGCCAATGAATGCGGCGCGTTTATCGGCGCAGACGGGCATGTTCGAGCCTATAACCTGCATGAAGGCGTTGCCGAGAGGGAATGCGCAGCCTTGCAAGAGGTGAATTTTGCGGCTCTTGGCCTCTCCGCCGAAAACGTACAGGTGGACACGCAAACCCGCTCTGTCGAAGGCCCTGGCAACGTGGTTTTGGTGACCGTGCGTCGTGAATCGGGAGCAACGGTCTGCACCGGCATAGGGCAGCGCGACGTTAAGGCGGAATCTGTCGCCCGGCAGGCGGGCAATCGGGCCATGGGTTTTTTAAAAGCGGAAGTGCCAGTGGAAAAGCATCTGGCCGATCAGTTGTTGGCGCCTATGGCTCTGGCCGGCGGCGGCAGCTTTCTGACCGAGAAACCCTCACTGCACACCAGAACTTGTATGGAACTGCTGCCGCTCTTTGTAAACATCAAAGCGCGTGCCATACAAGAAAACGCCAAGGTATGGAGCATCATTCTGAAATAAGGATACGGCCATGATAAGCGCGAAAGAACTGAACGAACTTGGTTTGCCTAATCACCCGCAGGTCATGCCTCTGGCCATGCGGACCGTCAACAAGGCCATCGCGGCAGGCGCAAGCCAGTCGGAGATGCTGGAACAACTCGACCGCCTGGCGAGCGAGCCGCATAGCCTGTTGATCGATGAGCTGTTTGCTCCTTTGGCTGAGGCTGTGCTGGAGGCCTTTCCGACAGGAATCCGTTTCATCCCGCGCGTTGAGCCAGCGCCTTGGAAGAAATGGGGCGACATTACTCTTGAAGAGCCGGCAATCGACCAGATGCAAAAGGCTGCTCAGTTGCCCGTGGCTATGCGGGGCGCCCTCATGCCCGATGCCCACCCCGGTTACGGTTTGCCCATCGGTGGCGTGCTGGCGGTGAAAGATGCGGTCATTCCCTATGCTGTGGGCGTGGATATCGCCTGCCGTATGCGGATGACGGTGCTTGATCTGCCTGTTGTCGCCTTGCAGCAAAAACACGAGCGCCTGATTCGGGCGCTGGAAGAAGAAACCCGTTTCGGTTTGGGCGCAGCCTTCGAAAAAGGACAGCGGCGCGACCATGCCGTCATGGAAGAAGATTGGGCTATATCTCCTCGTATTGCGCATTTGAAGGACAAAGCCTGGAAACAGCTTGGCACCAGTGGTGGCGGCAACCATTTCGTCGAGTTTGGCGAGCTGATCCTGGATAATCCGGCCCTTGGGCTGGAAAAGGGAAGCTATCTTGCCCTGCTCAGCCATTCCGGTAGCCGGGGAAGCGGTGAACAGGTCGCTGAATTCTACAGCAAGCTAGCCATGGGTCTGCGGCCTTACTTGCCGCAAGGTATGAAGCACCTGGCCTGGTTGGAGCTTGCGAGTGCCGAAGGGCGGGAATACTGGGCGGCCATGCAGCTTATGGGTAAATATGCGGCGGCCAACCATGAGCTGATTCACCGGCATGTACTGGCAAATCTGGGCGCTGAGGCGCTAGCGCGCGTGGAAAACCATCACAATTTTGCCTGGCAGGAAGAACACGGCGGTGAAGTAGCCATCGTCCACCGCAAAGGCGCGACTCCAGCGGGCAAGGGGGTGTTGGGCATCATCCCCGGCTCAATGGCTAGCCCCGGCTTCGTGGTCTGCGGCAAGGGCAATGCCGGCTCGCTCAATTCCTGCTCACACGGGGCGGGTCGGCTAATGAGCCGCACCGCAGCCGTAAAGAACCTCGATCGCGACAAGGTTCGTCGCTTTCTCGAAGATGCCGGCATTCATCTGATATCCGGCGGTCTTGACGAAGCTCCCATGGCCTACAAGGATATTCATGCGGTCATGGCGGCCCAGGGCGACCTGGTCGACATCCTGGCCTGCTTTCAACCGCGCTTGGTAAAGATGGCACCTGACGACGGCAGTGATAGGAAAAATCGTTACAGAAAAAAGCAACAGTGACGATATCGCGCCGCACTCCACCTCTTTAACGCGCAAGCGTTTGGAGGCGCATGGTGGGGAAGGCTGTTCTTCCAGATGCGATATACGGTGAAATCGAAACAAACATTCAGGTGGTGCGGCATACAGTTCCTTCGTCTGTAAAACGAAATCCACAATAACCCTGTATGTGCTTGTTCCCCTGAATGGATTCGGATGGTGAAGAGGGCTGATACTTCGCCCGATTAGCAGGTGCAAATCCTGCGCCGGCCTCATAAGCCGAGTCTGCTCGTTTAGCGAGCCTTGTGATACGCCAGTCCTCGTTTGTTCCTCCGAATTTTTTACCATAGGAGTTGGTCATGAAATTCAATCTCTCATCCGGAAAACCGCGCACCCACGAAGGGGCGGTGGCCCCTGCACTTGCCCCGGCGGTCCAGTTGGCGCGTTCCGTGATGGCCTGCATGCTCTGGGAAGATACGTTTTACGAAGACGGAGTCAGCATTGCCGAACGCATAAAGGAACTGACTCCGCTCTGCGCTGCGGAACAGGTGGCTGAGCTTGCCGTCAAGGCACGTGAAGAAGGCAAGTTGCGTCATGCGCCTCTGCTGTTGCTGCGAGAATTGGCGCGGCACCCGGCTAGGCCGAAGATTGCCGGCACTCTGGCCCGCATTATTCAACGCGCCGATGAACCGGCGGAATTCCTGGCGCTGTACTGGAGTGAAGGCAAACAGCCCCTTTCCCGGCAGGTCAAGCTGGGACTCGGTAAGGCCATGCAAAAGTTCGACGCCTACCAACTTGCCAAATATGACCGGCCAGGCGCGGTAAGGTTGCGGGACGTGCTGTTCATGGTGCATGCCAAACCCAAGAATGAGGAACAGGCGGCAAGCTGGAAAGAACTCGTGGCCGGGACGCTGTCTCCTCCCGACACTTGGGAAGTGGCTCTGTCCAATGGCGCGGACAAGCGGGAAACCTTTACCCGCCTGTTGCGGGAGAAAAAGCTCGGCTATCTGGCCTTGCTCCGTAACCTGCGGAACATGATGGAATCGGGCGTCGCGGAAAACCTGATTACTGATGCCTTGCTGCAAGGAGCCGAACGCGGGCAAGCTCTGCCGTTTCGCTTTATCGCGGCGGCCCGCGCTGTGCCTTCTCTGGAGCCGATTCTTGACGAGGCCATGCAGCAGGCAACGAAAAACCTTGAACGTTTGCCGGGCAAAACTGCCGTTATTGTCGATGTTTCCGGCTCAATGGAAGTTAGGCTAGCAAAGAAGAGTGATCTGACGCGTATGGACGCGGCGGCCGCGCTGGCGGTGTTGCTCGTGGCCGTGGCCGAACAATCGCGCGTTTTCACCTTTTCCGACAAACTGGTGGAAGTGCCGTCGCGCCAAGGCATGGCCCTTGTTGACGCCATACACTTTTCCCAGGCCCATGGAATTACGCTCCTGGGGGAGGCGCTTGCCGCGTTGCCGGGAAGCTATGACAGAGTCGTGGTTGTCACGGACGAGCAAAGCGCTGATGCGATCCCAACCCCCAGCGGCAAGGGATATATGATCAACGTTGCCAGCTATAAAAATGGAATTGGTTACGGCCAATGGACGCATGTTGACGGTTTTTCGGAATCCGTGGCGCAATATATTCAAGCCCAGTGCTGCTTGAATGAATAAGTAGAAAAGAGAAGCCTCCTGCAGGCGGACAGCTCATGATGAGCGCAAGGCCGAAGTGAATCGCCGCAAGTCAGCCCCCAGGAGGCGTGGGACGAAGCGCAAGCGCAAACCAGATAAACACGGCGCAATCCTAGCACTTGGTAACATTTAAATATTCGGATAGAATCGTTTCAGTTTTACTCTGGCGTCATGGGTGGTGAATTGCCATGAAATCTTGTTAGAGCGGTTATTCCTGTCGTTTTGCCAAGCGGCCAATTTTGCCTGCATCGTAGCCATGTCTGGAATACGGCGATCAAGGCATTGCCCTTTCAAGACGCTGAGTTCGATCTCTGCCATATTCAACCAACTGCCATGTTTGGGAGTGTAATGCATCTCCAGCCGGTTCCGCCAAACGTCTGGCGTCCACAGGGCTAAAGGCCTCATAGAGCGACGCGATGTCATGAGCATTCAAATTATCCATGACCAGCCGGACTCTTGTTGCATCTGGATGCCGTTCGTCCAGCATCTGCTTGATCTGCGCCGCCCAATCTTTCCTGGCGCGACGTTCCGTCGCAGCAACATGCCGTTTCCCGGCCAAGGGTTCTACCTCCATAAATATTTCGGCCACACCGTTTCGGACATATTCATCATCAATTCGCAGCGGTTGCCCCGGCGCACAGGGAATAGGTTCATAAATCTCTCCAACCAGTTGCTTGCTGGATTCGTCCATACATATAACTGGATAATCAGGATCATACGGCAGGCGGCACGCTTCCAGAACATCCTCCATCGCAGCTACAAAGGCCGCGCTCTTCTCCGACAGCATTTTCCAATGCTTCCGGATGTGAGGTTTAAGCGC
>WRFD01000016.1 GCA_009778955.1 Desulfobulbus sp. | reverse complement strand
TCCATATTTTGGCGTCAGCGCCTCCGGATGTTTCGCCATCAACGATCATGAGACGGGTGAAGGGTCGGAGTTCCCGGAAGATATTTGAGGAATTTCTCCATGTGAAGAAACGGTGCTGGGGGCAGCATTTTTGGGTGACTTTACTTTACCGCCCGGACATTTCCACCGATTGAGTGCATCATGACTAAGAAAGAAATCGCAAAACCAAACATCATCATCTCTACCTTGGATGCCGAAAGATTGGAGGCCCTTTTGGCCTCCTTGCCGTCCAATTCGTTCCCCTGTCGGGATGAACTGGAAGAAGAACTGGACCGCGCCGAAATCCGGGAACCAAAAGACATGCCGCCCAATGTGGTGACCATGAATTCGACCGTCCATTTCAAGATCGCCCCCTCGCAGGAGGAGTTTTGCCTGCAACTGGTCTATCCCCAGCACATGGATGCCAAGGGCATGTCAATTTCCATCCTCGCCCCGGTGGGCAGCGCTCTGCTGGGCCTTTCCCAAGGGGATGAAATCGAGTGGCCGAAGCCGGGAGGAGGGGTGGTGCGGGTCCGGATCGAGGAAGTCACCTGCCAGCCCGAACGTTCAGGCGACTTTCGCCTGTAAGCCAAAGAGGCGACGCACCGTGCCCGGAGCCAGCCAGAACGTCTTGCCGATGGGCATGTTTTGTTTTTTTTTGGGGGGGGAGGAGGGCCGGACACCCCTGAAAAATCAAGGACTGAGCTGCCCGGCGGGTTATTCGCCGCTGCCGTCGCCGGGCTCCTGCTGGACCTCGTCGTCGGATACCGGCCCGGTTTCCGGCGGGGCGCTGCAGTAATCGTCGGAGCTATCCATGCCGGTATGGCCGTGCCAGCTTTCCTCTGCCCAATCCTTTTCTTGAATATTGTTCATACCATATCTCTTCTGCTCCGACCCGGTCGGCAGGGGCCGCACTCCACGGCGGACCGCGCCGGGTGTGAGGCCTCAATCGTCGGCAATGATCTGGTTGATGCCATTGTCGACCACCACCGGCGTCTCCAGGTAGCTGACCCTAGGCTCGACGCCGTATTTGCCGCGGACGAACGCCTTCCATTCATCGGTATACATGCGGTCCGCATCCTTACGGGATTGCCAGAGATAGACGCCGCCCGTCCTGGTACCCTCCTGGTTGATAAAGTAGTATTTCCTGATCAAGCCGGGCATGCCCTGGTACTTGGGCGCGGTGCTCAGAAAGATCTCCCTGGCCTGCGCACGCGAAAGCGGCTGGGCAAGTTCGAATTCCGTAATGGTGGTGATCATGGTCTCCTCCTGCGATGGTGAAAGAAAACGGGATGATGCGACATGTTAGCCGAGACGGGCAACTTCCCGGCGGCGGAAGCAGCCGGTCAGGTGGTCGTTGACCATACCGACGGCCTGCATGAAGGCATAGCAGATGGTCGAGCCGACAAAACTAAACCCTCTTTTTTTCAAATCCCTGCTCATCAGATCCGACAACCGCGTCCGCGCCGGAACCTCCGAAAGGCGCTGCCATCGATTCCGTACCGGCGCCCCGTCCACATACCGCCAGAAAAAGGCGTCGAGGGAGCCGAACTCCTCCTTGATGGTCAGAACGCCGCGCGCGTTCTTGATCGTCGAGGCGATCTTGAGCCGGTTGCGGACTATTCCGGGGTCGGCCATCAGGCGGGCGACGTCATCTTCAGTATACCCGGCCAGGCGCTCGCAGGCAAAATTCTCTAGGGCTTGGCGGTAGTTTTCTCTTTTGCGCAAAATGGTCAGCCAGCTCAAGCCAGCCTGGGCTCCTTCGAGCACGAGGAATTCAAACAGGAGCCGGTCATCATGCACCGGCACACCCCATTCGGTATCGTGGTAGACAACGTACAGGGGATCGGTTCCGCACCATCCGCATCGCGCTTTTTCTTGGTTCATTCACTTGTAACAATTTGAAGTTTTAGTCAAATTTCTCCGGAAGCACCCGTTGTCCGGGAGGTTGTGCCAGTCGCCTCTTTACCGATCGCCGAGAACTGGGCCTTGGTCAGGCGGCCCAAATCGGCCGGGGCAAGCTCCAATTCCAGTCCCCGGCGGCCGGCGCTGACGAAGATGGTCGCAAAGGCGGCGGCCGAGGCATCGATGATCGTTGCCAGTCGTCTTTTCTGCCCCAAAGGGCTGATCCCTCCCAGCACGTATCCGGTCATCCGCTCGGCGTCGTGCGCCGTGGCCAGAGCCGCTTTCTTCGCGCCCAGAGTTTTGGCCATGAGCTTGAGATCCAACTGACGCGAGACAGGTACGATCCCGGCTGCAAACTGTCGGTTGTCGATCTCGACCACCAGGGTCTTGAAGACCCGGTCAGGCTCAACTTGCAGCTTATGGGCCGCTTCCTCGCCATAGGCTACCGAGCCGGAATCGTGGTCATATGCATGCATCCGATAGGGGATGCCGGCCTTCCTGGCCGCATTGATCGCTGGAGTCATGGCAGGGCAACAAAAGGTTGGAAGAAAAAACGCCCATAACGCTTTAGTGGCGACAAAGCGTCCATAGTAACCGGATTCCCCAGTAGACAGCAACCCCTGATCCGCCAGCCACCGTCAGTCGCGCCCGCCTCGAGGTTGCGGCGGCAGCGCATCAGCATCTGCGCTGGGCGGCAATCGGTGTTCTCCGAGGCGCCAAATCGTTTCGGCTCGGCGGCCCAGATAACAGTAGCTGACCGCGAGCACCGCGAAAAAGATCGCCTTGTGGGTCGCGTTCCAGAACTACTCGAAAAATCGAGTGTACAGGTTTATGAACAGAAAGGTCAGGCCAAAGCCGCGCATCACGCCGTCATCGTGTCTGAGGCCATACCAAATGGCCGCGACCGCAACGGCGCCGGGCAGTAACGACCAGTGGAGGAGTTGGTACTGCCGGGCACGATACCAGAGATCGGGGTCGCCGTAGTTGCCGAAGATCGACATGAACCAGAGCGCAACAAACAGGTACAGAAGGCCGATGACCTTGGTCTGGGGCGACATCGTAAACAGGCGGTTGATCAAGGTTGTCCCGCCTTTACGGCGCAGGACGTGCTGGCCCGACACCCCCCCAGGCCGGTCAACATGGCTCCGAACAGGACAAAGCGGAGCGGATAATTCATACCCAGGAAATACATGCCGTAGCCCGAGATGTAACCGGTCTCGGCGCCCATCCAGGCCCAGCAAGGCATACAGAATCGTGGCGATCAAGAACGGCACCGAAAAGCGTCCGGTTCCGCTGCCAAAGGCCACGCCGAGAAAGAACACGGTCACCGCCAGGGACAGAACCCCGAAAAAAAGACGGCTTCGTTGCTGTAGGTGCGGTGCGGATACTTTCTGCGGAGAAAAAGCCCAAACCAAAAAAAACCGGTGGTCACGGCCGCGAAAAACCCGCATTTCACAAGGGGTGGAGTCTCGAAGATACGCTCCAGCAGCTCCATCAGCAGCCGGTCGGTCAGGACCGATCCCACCGCGATCACCAGACAGCTGATCGCGATTATAAAGGCATAGCGGGCGGCCCGCTGCCAGTCGACCGGGCGACACCGATCGAATCGGTCAACCGCGCGCCGGTTTGTTCGTCAATGATGCCCTCCATGCATCTGCCAGAGCTTGATCATCAGCGTCACCATGCGATGCTGAAGGCGTGAAATCATGATGCGCACCAACTGCTCCTGAACTTTCACCCTCCTCCTCTTGGCCGGTGTTTTATCCCCCTCGGGCCAGGGGTCTGCATGGCCTTGCATCCTGTCACCCCGGCGTGAGAGTTTTGTTGTTCTGTAAAAAAAAAGAATGGCGGCAATCCGTGCGCCCCGTCTCAACGGGGCGGCCGCATCGCTTCCCGGAACCAGTCACGCACCATCTGCATCTGTCTGATCTGCGCCGCCGGGGCATGCCGCCGACACGATGCGTACTCTTCGCTTCCCGACGCCGCCCCCCAGCGGATCTCGGCGCAGTCGTTGGGATTATACCCCATCTCAAAGGCCGGCTTGCGCGCCAGCACATCAGCGACGGTCAGTTCCCATTCTTTGCCGTTGGTGCGGGTGTAGTGAATTGTCCGTTCCGCTGTCAGCTGCGCATGCAGCTGTTCGATCTCCTTGCTGGCCTGCTGGGCCTGCTCGGCGGTCAACTGGAACAATTCTGGGTAGTTTCGCACCTTCTGGGGAAAATCGATGAGTACGTTCATGGCAATGATCAGCCGCATGTCCCGCGATGGGGTGGAATAATCTTCCCAGGGGCCGATGGTTTCGAAGATGGCCACCCCCTGCGGCATGGCAATGGTGGCGCTGTTTTTGCGAAAACGGGCCTCGCCGTTATCTATCGACTTGACCCGCGTCTCCAGTTGTTCCACCAGGGCGGTCAACGCCGCTTCATAGGCCTGTTTGGCATCCAGTCCCTCGGGATTAATCAAGGCATACATCTGCGCGTAAAATGCCTCGGGCGTCAACTCGCCCTGTTCCAGCGAATAGTTCGACAACTCGCTGTTGGTCAACAGCCGGTTGTTGCCGGCAAGAGGCCGGAATGCCTTGAAGCCGGGATTGGAGCTGGCAACCCGGGCAAACAGGAAGGTACCTTCCCAAAATCTTTTTCTGGCGACGGAATTGTCCGGCTGGGCATCGACCGCGAACAGGATGCCCGGCGCATCGGCCCCTTGGTCGACCCATTTCGCCACCACGAGTATATGCCCATAGGGATCGGCGTATATGGTTCCCGGCCAAAGCGTCTCGCGCCGCAGGGGCACGGGATAGAAATCAGTTTCCTGGCTGGCAAGTCCGGTGCGGCCGTTGCCCGACTGCACCGCATCCATCATCCGGGCGCTCACCGTCCTGAAAACCGCCGCCGATGCCGGCTGTCGCACGAAATCGGTGTTGATGATGGCGGCAGCGCAGGTGGGCGGCTTGGTCGCCGAGCCGCGATTGCAAAACCGATAGCTGAACGGCAGACCATTTTTCCAGGCAAAATAGCTGCGGAGAAAATAGGGGAAATCGGCGCAGTCAGGGGTGGCGGGCAGGTTCTTGTCTTCATGTGTACCCAGGGAATCATAGAGGAAGTTGCGCTCGGGATCGCGCAGCACCGGCTCCAGAGACGAAAAACTCAAGTCTTGATCAACCGACCCGTCGAACAGATGCTCGATCCAGGCTGCGAAAAAAGCCTCATGCGCTTCGTCCCAGACCGGTTTGTCCCGATTGA
The DNA here is from genome assembly GCA_009778955.1 of Desulfobulbus sp. Taxonomy (GTDB): domain Bacteria; phylum Desulfobacterota; class Desulfobulbia; order Desulfobulbales; family Desulfobulbaceae; genus Desulfobulbus. Next base: position 15,020 of record WRFD01000016.1, on the reverse strand, counting down.
CGGCGTCGAGATACAATTCCTGGCAGGCCGACGAATCGTCGTTTGCACGCGCTTCCACCTGGTAGTGGCCACTGTCCGGCAAGTGATCGATCTCCACTATGCCCCACCACGGCATGCCGCCCGTGCTCACCGTTACCGGCAAGTCCCTGGTTGCGCCCTGCGGATCGGTCAGGAACATCCCGGCGATAGGGCTGGCGGTGGAGACCGCCATGACCTTGACCGGCACGCCGGGCTTGATCGCCCGGGGGACGACCCAAATACGGGTTGCCTCTCCCTGGATGCAGTCAGCGGCGAAAGCACCCTGGCCTAACAGGGCGCCCAGGAGAATCATGACCAGATATATGAATTTTTTCACGGCGCATTCTCCCTAAAAGTGGTTACATTTCCATACAAACCAGCGGAAAAGCTGCGGCCAAAGCTCGGACGGGCTCCCAGCGCAAACCTTCCCGTCCGGCAGGAGCCCGGCACCGTCGTTCCCTTTGCACAAACGATAATACCATGAGTCGATTGCAAAGCAACTGCATCCTAGTCGCCATCACCGCGGCAACCACTGCCGGGTGCATTTTCCTGTTCGGCGGGAGCCTTGTCCGTCAGGAGCCGCAACAAACCGTTCCCGTCCAGGAAGCTTGTCCGGATGCGGCGGAGCAAAGGGCGCCCCTTGAGGATATCCGCGCCATTGCCCAGGATATCAAGTCCTTGGCCGAGACCTTAAGCCAGCCGATGGATGAGGGGGACAGGCGCCGACTCAAGCAGCAGTTCGATCGGCGCCACTTCGCGCCCTGGACCACGGCCGAACCACTGTTCAATATCCAGACGGCGGCCGGGGGGATTGAACAGTTGGCGGCCGGGACCTGGTACGGCGAAAACAGGCTACCTGTTGACCCGGTGCGCATGCGGTCGCTGCTGGCCCTGGCCGACATGGAGCATTTGCCTTCGATCAATCAGCCGGCCATCGTGGTCAAGCCCACCTTCGTGCGGGTCCTGCCCACCAACAGGCCGTTTTACGAAGCGCCGGACGACGCGCCCTTCGACCAGCTCCAGTTCACCGAAATCAAGCCCAACGAACCGGTCCGCATCCTCCATGCCAGCAAAGACGGGGCCTGGCTCTACATCGAAACCTCCTACGCCAACGGCTGGGTGGAGCCCGATGCCGTCCGGCTCGCCGATGCCGCCCTGCGTGACCGGCTGCTTACGGCGGAGCATCTGGTGGTGGTCAAAGATTTCGCGCAAGTACGGACTGGAGAGGGCAAAATCCTGCCCCAGCCGAAGATCGGCACGCTCTATCCGCTGGTCAAGGAGGAGCAGGACCACTGGGTGGTTGAGGCGGCAATTGGCGCCGACGACCGCCACGCCGTTTTCGCCACGGCCCGCATCGCTAAGGCCGACGCCCGCCGCCATCCGTTGCTGTTTGCTCCCCAAGCCGTGGCCGATATCGGCAACGAACTGCTCAAGACGCCGTACGGATGGGGCGAGATGTACCGCAACCGCGACTGCTCGGCCACCACCAGGGATTTCCTGCTCGCCTTCGGCATCTGGCTGCCGCGTAATTCGTCCAGGCAGATCAATGCGGGACCGTTGGTGTCGCTGGCGGGACTTTCCGCCGTTGACAAGGAAAAGCGCATCCACGAGTTGGGGATTCCCTTCCGAACCCTGCTCCACCATCCAGGCCACATCATGCTGTACGCCGGTCTACGCGACGATAAGCCGGTCGTCCTCCATACCATCTGGGCGCTTCGCTACAAGCCCGACAACTGCCCCGAACAAAGATACATCATCGGCAGGACGATCCTGAGCACCCTAGAGACAGGAAAGGAGCTTCTCCACCTCTCTAGGGGGACTCTACTCGACCGGCTGGACGGGATGCTGGTGCTGCCGGTGGCGGATTGACAACCGCGGTGGCCTGATTGGGCAGTTCCGGGAAGGCAGGCACCTTTTTCGTCAGTTGACGAGCACCGCGAGGAAAAATCCCATCATGACAGGCGACTTTTTTCGGCCCTGCAACTGGCAATCGGATACAAATCCTGGACACGGAAAAAGTCACCGGGAACTTGAGCTGACGATCCTCCTGGCCATCCTGCTGGGAGGTGCACTCGAACACGGTAATCGGCTGCGGCGCCGCCGCCATTGCTTGCCGTTATTGCAGATGGGCATGGTCGCCTTCAACTGCTCGACCCACATGTCGGCGATGGCGTCGTACTCAGCCAAGCAATTCATCACCGGAATGCTTTCGATGCCCGCCTTGGCCAACTGGCTCTTCTTGGAGTCGGGTTCATCGCCGGCCATGTCGTTCATGGCATGTTCGCCGGCCACGGTCATGAAGGGGATGAAATAGGCTTTCTTGATCTTCTTCTGAACTAGTCGCTCTTTGATTTCCTCAAATAAGGGTGAGCCTTCCACTGTGCCCACGAACACATTGGGGTCTGTTTTCTGGGCCTTGTACATCATGGCGCTGTAGATGGCATCGCTGGGGTGGCGGGTGCCGTGTCCCATGAGCACCACTGCCTCTCCGCCTTCCGTTCCTTGGGCGCCCATCCGGGTGAGGATTTCCTTGAGGACCTTGTCCATGTTGGCGTCGCTGATCAACAGCGACCAACCCACTTCCACCTTGTTGAAGCCTTCGGCCATCTGGCTGAACAGGCGGGCGTTGTCGTACAACTCATAGAATTCGAAGCCCGGAATCATGTGAAGCGAAGCCACCTTGGTGTAGCCGTCGTCCATCAGCCGGGCCAGGGCTATTTCGGGCGAATCGATCTGTATGCCGTTTTTCGCCAATTTTTTTCGAATGATTTTGGATGTGTACGCCCAGCGCACCTCAGCTTTGGGGAAGGCTGCCCTGACCCGCTGCTCTATGGTGCGGAAGGCCACCTGGGCGCTTTCCACGCTGGCGCCGAAGGTGACCAGCAGGATGGCCGGTCCCTTGTTCTCCTTGACTGCACGCTTCGCGGCCAGGCACGATTTGGCCTGAAAACCGGCAAGCAGAAGGGCCGCGAAGGCCAGTGCCATCCATTGTTTTTTCATCAAGTTACGCTACATACGAGATTCTTCTTTTGAGTTTGAGGTGGGGAAAAGCCATGAATAAGCCCATCCATGGTGGGGTTGCTCCGTTGTCAGGAGTGGTATCGCCTGTCGTAGGGCAGCGCACGGATTTTGGGCAGGAGCGGCAAATGATCCGCCGTCCGTTTGAGATCTGCGTCGACGGCTATGGTTGGATCGGCTGCATGTAGGGGGATGGGCGGGGAACTCGGCAGGGTAGAAGAATAAAAAAAATCCCGGATCGACAGGAATCGATCCGGGATAGCCCTATTTATCCTCAGGAATGTGTAAACGGGTACGCCGCCGTCCACGCAGTCGTCTCCAACTTCCATTCAGGCAGGTCTTCTGACTTACGGTTCGTCCTACTTGCCGCGTCTTCCCAACCAAAGAGTCAGTGACTTGGTGCGGCGTTCGTCCCCGATTCATAAGGGGTTCCCTCTCTCGGTTCCAAGGAACACCTGAACAGGCATCAATGGACTCCAGCACAACCTGAATGTCCAGCGAAATATATGTCCGGTCTCAGATGACCTGGCACTATGTCGAAGGCCGGTTACGGCGCGGGCCGCAGGCGCAGGATCTCGTCGAGGAGGAAAATGTCGGTCAGCAGGGTGCGTATGTGCAGCGAGGCGTTGAGATTGTCGATGAGCTGCGACGGAATGCGTGGCTGGACGAGCACGAGTTCCATGGTCACCAGGGCCTTGCCTGTGTCCGCCTTCAGGAGTTCGAGAAAATTGTTGTAGCTGGGCATCGTGGCAGGATCGACCACAGCCTGCATCCCGGCATAGGCCTCGGGTAAGCCGGCGGCGGCGTCAACTGCCCGGGAAAGCAGGTCGCGGAGCTGTCCCCCATGGCGGCTTTGTCGGTCATCGTCAATGCCTTGGGCCGCGTAGGCCAGCATGAATTCGTAGCATTCCTCGATGGCGTCGCACCGTTGGCCGATATCTGCAAATGCATTCATAGGTCGTGTGGTTCCTAGGTCGGCCTGGCGGACAGGCGCCGCCGGCCCGGAACAAGGCGGAGGTTCACGGAAAGCCGGTGCGCTTGACCCGGCTGCGTCGCAATGGCTGGATCAAGCATCCCTGTTGCCGAGCAGGGCGCGTTTGATCAGATTGGCGGCCAACACCGCCTTGTAGCCGTTTTGAGGCAAGACGACCGCGCCCTTGGGGGCAAGGCGCGATGCCGCCTCGGCCACATCGTTCCGGTCGCGTCCCGCCACCGCAGCCTCGACCTCCAGCAGGCGCCAGGGGCGGGCTGCCACAGCCCCCAGGACCAAGTGGGATTGGTCGATCCGATCTCCGGTAAGCCGCATGGCCGCCGCAATGTTGACCAGGGGAAAATCCCACACCGGCCGGTCGCTGACCTTTTCGAAGTAAAAGGTCGCGCCGGACCAGGTCGCAGGAAGGCGGATTGCGGTGAGCATCTCACCGGGGGCAAGGATGTTGAGCCGGGTGATATCCTGGTCCGGGCCGACGAAGAAATCCTCGGCCGCGATTTCCCGTCCGCCCTTGGGGTTCTTGATGAGAAGACGGGCTTCCAAGGCAACCAGGGCCGGCGCGGTGTCGGAAGGGTTCACCGCCACGCAGCCTTCGGCGCCGAAGATGGCGTGCTCGCGGTTTTGCCCCTGCGGGCTTTCGCCGGCAAAGCAGGTGCCGCCGCCTGCCCGGTAACAGGTCCAGCCGCTTCGGTAATACCAGCAGCGCGTATCCTGGGCGATGTTGCCGCCAAGAGTGCCCTGATTGCGGATCTGGGGCGAGGCCACCGCTGCTGCCGCCTCGGACAGCAGGCCGAAGCGCTCGCGGATGTCCGGATGGCGGCTGACCTCGGTCAAAGTGGTCATGGCGCCGATCACCAGATCACTGCCCTCCCGCCGCACCCCGCGTAGCTCGTCGATGGCGCCGAGATCAATCACTGCCTTGGGCCGCTTGATTCGGTCCTTGAACCGTTCCAGGCTATCAAAGCCTCCGGCCAGTATCCAGGCATCGGCGCCGAGGCGGCCGGCCAGGGCCAGGGCGTCGCCAACGCTTGTCGGCCGGAAGAGGTCAAAGGGCGGCATGCCGTCACGTATGATTGCCATAAGCGTATCTCCTTATCGCCGGTCGGCCGGCGATCTGATCAGGATTAGACATTGGCCGAAAGGCCGACCGCCGTTTGCCGGCTCTCAGGTTCAATGGCGGCAAGCACCGCATCGGCCATGACCGGGGCCCGGAGGAATTTGTCGTCCCCCAGAGCGTCGTTCAGGGCGCACAGCACTGCCGCGCAGGCCGCTCCGGTCGGCGGCTCGCCGATGCCGCGCGCGCCAATGGGCGTCTGGGGATCGGGAATGCCGACCGAACCCCAGGTGAATTGTTCCGGAAAACAAAGGATGCTCGGTGGGCGGCTTTGATAGAAGCGCCTGGACATCGGTATCCCGTGTTCCTTGTCGTAGAACCATTTTTGGGTGGCGACGTGGCCGATGCCGAGCATGGAGCGGCCGGCCAACTGACCGGCAAAGGCGCGGGGGTGGACCACAATGCCGGCATCGGCCTCGGCGTGCAGGTCCGTGACCCGATACTTGCCGGTTTCGATGTCCACCTCTACCTCGGCAAAGGCGGCGACATAGGAGTAGGTCTGACCGTCGCGGGGAAAGGTGTCGCGGGCCACGGCGACCAGCCCCTGTCCGGCCAGGGCCGCGACCGCAGCCTGGGTTGCCTTGTTGACCTCGGCCGGACATTGGTGGCCGTCGTAGATCCCGCCTAGCTCAATGGCCCTTTGGGCGGCATCGGCAAAGCTCAGGCCCTGGTCTCCGCTATCCCGGCGGAAGACGCGCTGCCCGCCGACAACATAGTCTTCCGGCGTGCCACCTAGGGTCTTGGCAGCGATCTCCTTGAGTTTGGCCCGCGCATCCAGGCTGGTCGCCAGCGCTGCCCGCGACATGGCGTGGATGGTCTGGCTCCCTCCGGAAACGCAGCTCCAGGCCAGGTGCCGACCGGTGTTGCCCCATACGATCTCGCAGGCCTCCCAAGGCATGTCCAAGGTGTCGGCCGCCACCCGCTGCGCATCGCTGAAGGACTCGGTGCCGAGGTTGCCGATCCCGGTATGGATGCGCAGGCGCCCTTGGGGAGTGATGACGAACAGACCGTCAAATCCGACGGTGCCGGCCACGTAGCAGCCCGTGGCCACCCCGATGCCGTGCCGGACCGATCCCCTGACCGGGACCGGCCGGCTGCGGCGCGTTTGCCATCTGAAGGTTGCCGCCCCTCGGTCCAGGGCCTGTTTGACAAAGGCGCTGGTGGCGGCGTTCAGGCTGCCGTCCGGTTTGGGCGGGCCGACCGGCGGCCGGCCCTCGGGCGCGTTGATGCGGCAGACGGCCAGAGGATCAAGGCCGAGGCGGCGGGCTGCCTTGGCCAGGACAGGCCCGAGCAACGCGCTGGCCTGGAGCCCGCCCGGCGCGGTTTGGGGTCCGCGGGTCGGGGTGTTGGTGAGTACCGCCACCCCGCGCCAGCGCATGGCCTGGGGCTGGTAGAGCAGGGAGGTTATGCGGCCTGATGTGCGGGCGTCGTTCTGCTCCTCGTAGGGCCCGTTGTCCATGACGACGAACATGTCCAGCCCCAACAGGCGGCCATCCTTGGCAAAACCGGCCCGCATGCGTCCGATCAGGCTGGGCCGCGCCCTGCCGATGGACTGCTCGTCTTCACGGGATGCGCGCAGCATGACCGGGGCGTGCGCTTTCTTTGCCAACAGTGCCGGAATGATTGCGGCCACCGAGGCGGTGCCTTTTCCGCCGAAGCCGCCCCCGGTGTATTCACTGATCACGGTTATGTCGTTGACGTCCATGTTGAGCCATTTGGCGATGGCCGGCACGGTCTGGCTGGTGCTCTGGGAGCCGACGGCAAGGTGGAGCTTGCCGTTTTCCCACCAGGCCAGGGCGGAGCGGGTTTCCAGTGCCTGGTGGCTGACGTTGGGGGTGACGAAGGTTTCGTCCAAGACTAGCGCCGCCTGTGACAGGCTGGCTTCAACCTCGCCGTACGACCATTGGTCGGCGGCTTTGCCCAGGGGCAGCCGGTTTTGACCGGCAGCCCCGAATTCTGCCGCAGTCCATTTCAGCTCGCCGATTTGCGGTAGTTCGCCGGGCTTGGCCGACGGCAGCCAGACATTGCCCTCGGTCCGGGCGTTGGCGCCGCCTGGCCGCAGGCTGTCCAGGGGATCAATGACAAAGGGTAGCGCCTCGTAGGCGATATCGACGGCCTCGATGGCCGCGTTGGCCGTTGCCTCGTCAATGGCCGCCACCGCCAGGATGGGTTCTCCCTGGTAAAGTGGTTCCATGGTCAGGGCCCGTTCCGCCCATGGGCTGGCTTTGATCACCGCGCCGCTGTCGGAGACGGAATCGGCCGGGGGCGGTAGTTCGTCGGCTGTGAGGATGGCGCGCACACCGGGTATGGCCAGGGCCGCACGGAGATCGAGATGCGTCACCCGGGCATGGGGCAGAGGGCTTTTGAGCAGCTTGCAGACCAGCATGCCCTCGGCACGGAAGTCGGCGGCGAAGCGGGCCTTGCCGGTCAGTTTGGCGCGCAGGTCAGGGGTGACATAATCGCGCCCGGTCAGCTTGGGGGTGAAAAGAGCGTCGTTTTCCGCCATGGCTTACTCCTTTCGCATGTTTTCAGCCCCGCGCATCAGGGCGGTGAGGATCTTGTCGTAGTCCTGGCAGCGGCAGAGATTGCCCGAAACGCCGTGGGCCAGCTCCTGCCGGGTGGGATTGGGGTTAGTGGCAAGAAAACCTAAGGTGGCCATGAGAAAACCGGGCGCGCAATAGCCGCACTGGAAGCCCTGTTCGTCCAGGACGCCCTGCTGCAGGGGATGCAGTTTTCCGTCGGCACGGGCCAGTCCTTCGACGGTCAGGATGGCTTTCCCCCGTACGCTGTGGGTGAGGAGGGAGCAGGCATATTGGGGCACTGTGTCGACCAGCACGGTACAGGACCCGCATTCGCCCCGGTCGCAGCCGACCTTGAGGCCGGTGAGCCCCAGCTTGTTGCGAAGGGTCTGGGCCAAGGTTTCCTGGGGTAGAACATCGACCCGGCGTCGTTGGCCGTTGACGTTTAAGGTGATGAGCCGTTCAACCGTGCCGGGCGAAGTGCTAGGACCAGCGTCGGCTGGCCCGGAAAACAGGAATCCGGAAGAAGAGACCGCGCCGACCGCTATGACGCTTTTGATGAACTGGCGTCTGGTCATCCCTCCGGGCCTGATGGTGTCGATGAGTGAGGCATGCATGGCAACTCCGTCTGTTCTTCCCGGGAAATGCCGGGGCGTTGAAGGGGCGCGCCGCACGGGGCGGCGGGTGAACGCTGCCGTGGTTCGATGGTCTGGAACGGGTCGGGGCTTGCCGCCGGTCAGTTTGCAGCATTGAATGCGGGGCTTGGGCAGAGAACTGTCCGGCGCAGGCTGATCTGTTCTCTATATCACTGTTGCTCTCAATAAAAAACAGAATTATCGGCCATGGGCACGGTGCGCATTCGCCCTCCTTGTTGTCCGTCGCCAAGACTTTGTTCTGTCATGGGTTTTTTGTAGAAATTGAGGCTGATAAATAAGTCGCTTGACGTTCCCGACCGTATGCCGAAATATCGTCCATCGCGCCAGTCATTCCAACTTGATGATGAGTTGCTGGCAGAAGGTGGCATGCTGCATGTTCTGATCCGGGCGTTCATTAGGTTTGATGCCAATTCTCAGTCAAAATTTCTATTATGCTCTCTGTTGTTGTGAGCGAAGCAATCCTGCTACACCATATATTTCTAGATTACCACGTCGCTTCGCTCCTCACAATGACGGGTTTAATATCGTAATATTGATGTGAATTGGTTTGTAAGAACGAAGGCCATTGCCACCTTTTTTGGGAGTGTCGATTTCTGGAGGAGTGCAATGTTTGCTAAAATCGCTCTGTTGGCCTGCATGGCCTACCTCATCGTGTGCGCTGCCCTGTTTCTGGGCTGGGCCAACGGCACATGCTCTATTTCCCCGATACCACCAGCTCTTTCCCTATTCGCTTCCGCCAGCGACACAGGGAAGACCGATCGATCGGAAAAGCATGCCGAAAATACTCCTCGCCGCAGAAATATTGGTGGTGCGGATTTTCCACCCACCGCCTGTCTCCTCATTCGAGGTGTTGAAGGCGTGGCTCAGGCACGTCAGGCCCACCATCAAGCGGACCAGGATGCCAGGACGGCCTTCCTCAGAATACAGTTTACCAAATTCCCCCCCCTCAAGAACACCTCCCAGCCCACTCAGCCGGTACAAGGAGTGACCGTGGTTTAGAATATGTGCCAAGCGGCTGCGGAACATGTCCAACATGAGGACTGCTATCTGTCTCTTTGGCTGCATTGAAAATCACCAGCTATCATGCTGTATCCTGCAATTTACAGTGATGTAATTTTCAACATTTATCAAGTAATTTCAAACTATTAAATGATTTTTCATGGACGACTGGAATAGCCTGGCCAATGTCGCCGCCACCCATTATCCTTTTGTTCCGCTCCGATGGCTGCTGCGCGATCGATACGACAGCGTGGCCAACCTGCACCACTACCTGGAGCCGGTGGCGGTGCTTCTTGCAGGTGAGGACGAGGTGATTCCGGTCCGTCACGGGCAACAGCTGCTCTACGCCGGGCTCAATGGAGTCAAGAAATTATGGGTGATGCCGGGCGCCAACCATACACCATGACAAAAAGGCTAATCAAGGCTGGTGGCGGGAGGTCGCCGCCTTTCTCAGGGGCGACAACGGTCTCTGATTGCGCAAGCGGGAAGGATAGGGCGGGCGATGGAGGCGGCAGTGGAGGGGAAAGGGATGATTGGTCCGGATGCGCCAAAAAGCGGGCGGAAAAGGCGTTGGCCGTGCGGCTATTCCTCGGTGAGCTGATACCGTTCCATCCACCTGTAAAGCGTGGAGCGGGAAACGCCCAGCAGTTTGGCGGCCTTGGCCCGGTTGTTGTTGGCGTAGATCAGGGCCTTGCGCAATTTTTCTTCTTCTGACTGATACGGAGGCATGGGATGAGCCAGATCCAAGGAGGTGGGCGGGAAAGCGGAGGGTGCAAGCGCAAGCGGCTCTGCCAGTTCAATTTCCTTAAACGATGCCGTCTGCAACTCAACGGGAAGATGCTTGACTTGCAGCACCCCGTCCTGGCAGAGCACGCAGGCCCGTTCGATGACGTGCTTCAATTCGCGGATATTGCCCGGCCAGGAATAGCGGAGCATGCATTCCAATGCCTGATCGGAGATGGAGGCGATGTTCTTCCCGAGTTGTTTCCGGAATGTGATGAGAAAATAGTTGGCGAGCAAGGGAATGTTCTCCTTTCTTTCGCGCAGGGGAGGCAGGTGGATCTCAATGACCTTCAGGCGGTAGTACAAATCTTCTCTGAATTTCCCCTCCCGCACTATTTTCTGGAAATCGACGTTGGAGGCGGCGATGATGCGCACGTCGACATGGATCGGTTCGTCCAAGCCCAAGGGGGTGAAGGTCTTTTCCTGTAGGAAACGGAGCAGAAACAGCTGGGTTCTCGGCGAAATCTCCCCAATCTCATCCAGAAACAGGGTGCCGCCGTCGGCCTGGAGCAGTCTGCCTGCCCTGTCGCGGTCGGCGCCGGTAAAGGCTCCCTTGCGATGCCCGAACAGTTCGCTCTCCAGCAGATTTTCGGAAAAGGAGGCGCAATCCAGTTTGATGAGCGGCCGGTTGTGCCGCGAACTTTCGGCGTGCAGCGCCTCAGCCGCCAGTTCTTTGCCGGTTCCGGACTCCCCGGTCACCAACACCGAGGTATCGACTTTGCCGATGTTCTCGATCAGGCCATAGACCTTTTGCATCGCCGGGCTTGAATCCACAAAACCGTGAAAGGATGTGCGGCTCTGGTTGCGCTCCGAGGTCTTGGTGGTTTCCAGGTCGCGGGCGACAATCACCACCCCTTGGAGCTCGTTGTTCTCGTCCCGCATAGGAGAGGCATTGATGCTCAGCATCTTGGTGGCATGGTCCGGGGTTGCGCACTCGATGATATGCTTCCGGACCTCCTGGCCGCCTTGGAGAATTTTGTGGACATCGTCAATGAAGGCATGGCACAGGGTGTCAACCGGCCACTGCAGGAGGTTATGGTGTTTTTCAAAATCTACGTAGCAGAGCCACTGTTTCGCTTTCTCGTTGAGCTGCACCACGTCCATCCGGGAATCGACAGTGATGATGGCGTCGCTCACCGAATGGAAGATGGTGTCCAGATATCTGCGATATTTCTCGTTTTCCTGTTGGAGCAGCTGGGTTTTTTTGGTGACATGCCAATGCTCAAGGGCGAGCCGGGTGAAATGCAGCAAACTTTCCTTGTTGACCGGTTTGGAGATATAGTCATATGCGCCATATCTAATCGATTTTGCAGCTGTATTGAGGTTGGGAAATCCTGTGATCATGACAACCGGGCATTTTGCTCCCAGATCCCTGATCTCCTTGAGCAGGTCTGTTCCGCTGTATCCGGTGAGGACGATATCGCTGATGATCAAATCATATTCGGATTCACGGACAGCATTGATGGCTTCATCGTAATTTGATGCGGTTTTGACAAACTCATATCCTTCAGCTTTGAGAAAAATATTAAATGTTTGCCTGATTGAATCTTCATCGTCGACAATCAGGATTCTCGAAGAATATATATTGTTATCCATCGGCTCGCATGCAAACCGGCAGGTCAATGATCATTTCGGTAAACTGTTCCATAATGGAATTAACCGATATGTTGCCACCGTGCTCTTTGATTATTCCATAACTAATACTCAGCCCAAGTCCTGTTCCTTCTCCTGGTGGTTTAGTGCTGAAGAATGGTTCAAAAACATGATCCAGCAAAGATTGCGGTAGGCCAGTGCCGTAATCCTTGACAATAATCCTGCATGTCCGGCATCCATCATCGCTATTCATAAAATCACAGGAAATTTCAAGAAGTTTCCCGCTGTTTGCCTTGGGGTATCGCCGGTTCAATGCGTATCTGCTGTTGCTGATCAGGTTCAACACGACCTGTTGTAATTTTTTAAAGTCAGCATCGATCAATGTGATGTCATTACATATATTGGTCACTAGGGTGATGCCGTCTCTCTTTAACTGATGGCTGACCAGGGAAAGGCTTGAATAGATGATTTCTGCAGGGTTAACCGGTTTCCGCACACTGATGTCTTCGCGCGCGAATGAAATAAGATGACTGGTAATGCTGGCGATCCGTTCGCCTTCTTCAATGATTTTCTTGATCATTTCCACTCCTGATGGATCAAATTTATAGCTGTCCAGCAGGATTTGGGCGAAGTTGATAATCCCGGTGATGGGATTGTTGATCTCGTGAGCAACGCCGGCCGCCAGCTCGCCAATGGCCGCCAGCTTGCCGTTGCGCATATAGTTCACCTTGCGGACCTCGTCGCTGGACATCTCACGGGCGGTGAGCAGGACCATGTCGACTGTCTCGTTGGCGTCCTTTATGGGTATGATGGAAAACAGATATTCGCCGTGCAGGCCGGGGAGGCGGGTTTCCTCCACATTCAAGGTGCAGTTTTTCAGAAATTCTTCCAGAGGGCAAGGCAAGTGCGGCCAGCTTCCCCCATGAATGATCTTGCATATCCCCTGGCCGATCACTTCTTGTCTATTTTTCTTCGCCGCTTTCAGGGTCGCCTTGTTGGCCTCGATGATGATCCCGTCCGGCTGCACCAGGAGGCAGGGGAGTTCCATGTTGGTAAAAATGCGCTCCCAGTAGCCGGGCACCATGCGTTCTGGGCAAACCGTAAGGTCGATGTCGGGGGCGCTTCCGGGTGCTGATCTTATTGCATCAATCTTGTTCATATGGTCGCAACGGCTTCCCAGGCAAATTAAAGCGAATGAGGAGAACTGCAAAAGCGCGGAGATGGGGTGCAAGGCCGGGCAGTGGGTGCAAAGGGGGCGCAAGAGAATGCCCTTGGGTTGCAATGGCCGCGTTGTTGTTCCACCCTATGGCGGATGAACAGACTTGCGGTTGAAGAATATCCGCCGCTTTTTCGCTCAATTATAGACTTTATTTCCCATAAGCAAATAAAAAATTGTTGCCCGGAATTTCGTCACGCAAGCCGTTGGAGAACACCGCGCATTATCCGCATGGATCGATTATTTTCCATGACAAGTTGTGCAGTTAGCCAATTCTGGCCTGCTTTTTCGGTGGCAATCCTGGCACAGGGAATGGGCGGCGTTCTTGAACGTGTTCACCTTGTCCGGCATGCCGGCCTTGCTGTTATGGCAGGTTTCACATTTCTCTATCTTCTGTCCTGCTGCATAGGCGATGCGCTTGCCGTCCTCCGGTCCCTTGCCATGATGGCAGATCGCGCAGTCCAGCCGGGATTGATGCGCGCCGTGGGGAAATTGAGCCGGCTTTGGCGTGTTGGCGGGATCAATCGCGGCTTGCAGGGCGATATCGGCCGGACCTTTGTCCTCGGCGTTTACTGCCCCGATGGCAGCCAGGGCAAATATGCCCAGCAGGGTTGTTGCATGGATCAGTCTTTTCTTCATGCTCATTCCTGTGGGTCTCGTGATTCGGGCCAGGCCCGTTGCCCAGGTCGATTGGTTGGGCAGGCGAGCCGGCTGTCGGTTTCAGTTTGCGTAGATTTTCTTAAACAGCATCTCGCCGAAGATGAATGCGCTCAAAAAGAAGAAGATGCTGCCGGCTGAGATCATGATCTCATGCAGGGTCGGGGTGTAGGCATAGTACTGCGGAAGGCCGACCACATTGTACTGATGGAAATGGGGTATGAGTTGGCCGACAATGACCAGGTGGTAGTACAGGACAAACACACCGATCAGGCAGGATGCGCCGGCAAGGGCCATGATCGCCAGTTTTTTCCCCTGGGCGAGAACATAGAGGGCAATGGGCAGCAGAATGGCCAGACCAATCTCGCAGAGCCAGAAATTGCGGGCAAAGTCACCCTGGACCAGCAGCATCATGGCTTCGGGATTTTTGGCAAGGCGGGGAAAATATCCACCCATAACCTTGACGGCTGAAAAATAGGCCAGAACCAGCAGCATGACGAAAAATAGCTTGGACGTGGCGTGGAAGGCCTTTTCGTGCTCGGCATCGGAGCTTTCGGAGTTAAACTTGCAGGCAAGCCAGTTGAGCAGGAGAATGGCCGCACAGCCGGTCATGATCGAGAGAGCAAGAAAGTAGATCGGCATGTAGTTGTCGCTCCAGAATCCTCTTTCACCTAGCAGGCCCATGTCCGAGTTCATGTTCAGGTTGCCCACTGTCAGCAGCACGAAGGGGACCAGGGCAAATCCCTTGGCGATCTTGGGACGTTTGACCAACAGCATCATGAAATTGCAGATCATCATCACCAGCGAGCAACTGTAAAGAGCTGTTTTCCACCAGATATTGGAAAACGGCTGGGGGGAGAACCAGGCGTAAAGGACAACCCGCCAAGGATTTTCAAGCTCCAGACCAATGCACATCAAGCCCGCTGCCAGGGCAACGAAGGAGAGGAAGACGGTCCTGGTCACCAGGGGTTTGAAAGGCGCCAGGTTGAACACCTGGCCGAGCGCGGAAACAATGCACAGTCCAGTGGCCAGACAGGCGAAGTATACATAGGGGGTGACAAGCAGGCCCCAAGGCACTTCCCTGGTCGTGCCAAAGGTATGATGGTGGCCGACGATCATGGTGTGCAGGCCAAAAGCAAGGCCGATTCCGCAGATCAGGGCCAGCACGATAAAAATCAGGAGCTGGTTTATGGATGGCAACGGCAGGTTGGTCGTCTTGGTGTAGATGTTCATATCTCTCCTTTTTTGCAGTACTGTCCGGATGGGAATTTGCATGGAGTTTTTTGGCGTAAAAAAATCGCATAACAGGCTGCGTTTTATTGACAAATCATTAAGGATACCGCGCGGTCATTTTCACAAGAATCCTTTTGTTTCAGGAGATTATGAAAATGGCGCCCCATCCCTTTAAACTCAGAAAACTGACCGCGCACAGTTACAAGCATCTCTGCGCTCCGCT
>WRFD01000015.1 GCA_009778955.1 Desulfobulbus sp. | reverse complement strand
GCCGAATCGATAGATCTCGTTGAGCATGTCGGCGGATTCTTCGTAGGTGTCCTTGGAGCTCAAGAGAGCCGCAACTTTTTGAACATCGTATTGATATTTTCCTGGCCTGAGATTGAGGATATCAGATAGATGACATCGAAAACGACATAAAACTTTTGGCAAAACCATTTATATAGTCATTTTTTTGAAAACATCTTCAGTCCGAATTCAATATGAACAGCAGCATCCATGGCATCATCTCCTTTCATGAAGTGACAACACCATAAAAATGCAATTTTTACAGTGTTTTTAAAAGTTAACCAATGTCAAATCTATACGATTTTATCAACAGGCATCAAAGGCGGCGCAGGCGCCATAACTATCGGATGCTCCTCCCGCCCGATGCACCCTGCGCCTATCTGTTCATGCCGGTCAACCCAGCTGCCGCACTCCTTCTTGGAGTCGTTGAGGTGCAGGAGATGGATGCGGCCCAAGCCGACATGCCGCTCCAGCAGCTCCACGGTGCGGGCATAGCCTTCGGCGGCGAGGAAATCGTAGCCAGCGGCAAAGATATGGCAGGTATCGACGCAGCTCCCGAGATGTTCAGGAAAACGGCTTGTGGCCAGCATCTCCCCCAATTCTTCAAACCGACTACCTAGCGAGGCGCCCTGGCCGGCGGTGGTTTCCAGCATCACTTTCAGGTCGGCGTCAAGCACTCCCGCGCTCTCCAAGGCCAGATCGAGATGATGCGCGACCCGTGCCACCCCAATCTCGACGCTGGCGCCGCCGTGGCTGCCAGGATGGATCACCACCAAGCCGATGCCCAATTGAAGACAACGCCGCAACTCCTCGGCAAAGCTGGTCACCGATTGTTCCGCCTTGTCCGGCCCAGTGGCCAGATTGATCAGATAGGAAGCATGGGCGGCCACCGGCATGTCACCGTTTTTGCGCCCATCGTTCCCTGAATCGATCAACGGTATCCGGCCGCAGGGGAGATGTTCGCCATTGACGTTGGTTGGCGGTGAAAATCTGCAACGCTCCGTCGCCTGTCCGCTCAATCCGATCAAAGGCCAGGTGCAGCCCGCCCCCAGCAACGGCATCAGCGTACCCCTTGCCGCGGCAAGCGCGCGATCACATCTTCCATTGCCGCGCCAGATACTCCAAGCCATCGTGGTTGGTCAGATCAAGCTGAATCGGCGTGACCGAAATACAGCCGCTGCGGATCGCCTCTTCGTCGGTATCGTCGCCGCCAGACCAGTGGGCAGTGCCGCCGCCGATCCAATAATGCTTGCGACCCCAGGGGTCGAAGGTCTCCTGAATGGCGTCTCGGTACCGCCGACGACCCTGGCGGGTGAAGCGGATGCCCTGGATCGCGCCGGCAGGCAGGGGCGGAATGTTGATATTGAGCAGGGAGTTGGGCGGCAGGCGCATGGCCAGGGCCATGGAGGCCAGCTTCCAGGCCACCGCCGCGGCCACCTCGAAATCATAGGGCGGATTGCCGCCCAACGAAAACGCCAGCGAGGGGATGCCATACATGGTGCCTTCTATGGCTGCCGACACCGTGCCCGAGTAGCTGATGTCGTCGCCCAGGTTAGGTCCGGGATTGATCCCCGAGACCAGCAGATCGGGCTTGCGGCGCAAAATCTTGTTGATGGCGATGGTGACGCAGTCGGTGGGCGTGCCGTCAATGGTGTGGATCTGGCTTTCCAACTTCACGACCCGTAGCGGCCGGTTCATGGTCAGGGAATGACTGACCGCAGAGTTGTCTCGTTCAGGCGCGACGATGACCGCCTCGCCCAGCGAACTGACCGCCTCGTGCAAGGCGCGGATGCCCGGCGCATAGACGCCGTCGTCGTTGGTAACCAGAATGAGAGGCTGAGACATGATGGTTCATCAAGGTTATGGTTTTTTCAAACAGCTTGAAGGCGGTCTTGTCGGGCTTTTGCACCATGGCCTTCATGTCTTCGTTGCGCAGTTCATTGCGGAAATCGTGCGTGCGCGTACCCCGGCCCTTGGTCTGGATGAATTCCGTGGGGGAAAAAATGGGTCGCATCAACGCCAGATTGAGAATGTCCGGACAGTCGTAGCCGGTGGTCATCATGCCGACAGTAACGCAGACACTTGGCTTCCAGCACTATAAGCGGGAAATTATTGGCATCCAGCAGCAAAAAATCGATAAATCTCTTCTTGCTCTGCCCGAAGTCCTGCCCCAATACGTCAAGCTCAGCCTGCTTGATCGTGGTTCCCGCCTCAAGACGGATATTGGCGGATTTGCCGTTTGCCGGAAAAAAACGCCAACCCGCCTCTTCAAGCAGTTTGTTGTTTTTTTTACGGGCTATTGCTTCTTTATTCGCCATCACACGCCTGGGAGGATGAGGGGAACATACTGCGTGGGGGGGCCGTACTGGCTTCAGTATACCGGAAGCCAGTGGCCAGTGCGCAATTGTCGCTTCATGCCGAAATCCAAAAAATAAAGTCATAGCTTGAACCAGGAAGCGCTTCCCCGTATAATTTCCCTTGCCGGCATACTACATCGTCAGCCCATATTCCAACCACAAGAGTCAAGATCTCCCGGTTCATTCCCCACGGGCGGCAGCTATGCAGACCAGCAAAGGCTCTCTTATCCTGACGGCACTTTCCCCGACCGCCGACCGAAACTCATTGCTTATCTCGAAAAACGGGCCAAGAGCATTCCCCCGGACAGAATCCCGGCCCTCTTGCACGATTTGCCGATGGTGCTGAGCCGCAATATCGCCGAAGAGACCAGCCTGCTCGTCATCCGCCAACTGAACGAACTGGGGGCCGAGGCCAGGTTCGCTCCCATGCCGGACGACACGGCGGGCGACGCGCCTTTGCCGGAGCCGAACGAGCCTGCCGAAGGTGTCCGAATCAAGCTGCACTTTACCCTGCCATCGCTTCTTTGCCGTACCGGTCCCTTGACTGCCGATCCCCCCAAGGCGGATCGGCAAAAAAACTTCTGATCATTGCCGCCATGCTGGCCATCGCCTGGACGCTCAACCAGGTCATCGCCCCGCAATCCCTGCTGCTGGGCGTCTATACCTTACCGGCCGTGGTTGCGGCCTATTTTTTCGGCCAGAGCTGGTCGTTGCTCACCGCTTGCGCCAGCATCCTCCTAGCCGGGCTGGTCTGTCTGCTGGCTCCCGAAAACGCCAATCAGCTCCCCTTGGCTGGGCCCGGCGGCAGCCCGTGGCTGCACCACCTTTCCTAGGGATGCATCCTGTTGGCAACCGCCTTTGCCATGGGCACCCTGCACGAAAGGAACAAGAGCAAGACGCAGGAACTCAAGAGAACCTACCAGGGCTTGTTGCTGATCATGCGTCGCCTTACCACCCATGACGAGGAACGGAAAAATCATTGTTTCCGCATATCGATCTATGCCACGCGCATTGCCGCCCACCTAGGACTCGACCAAAACAACATCGAGGATATCCGTGCGGCCGCCTTGTTGCACGATCTCGGGCGGATGCGGCTCAGCCGCTCCATCCTTCGCAAGGCCTTGGACCAATGGCTTGTCCAGAACGAAGCGTCAGGCGAGAGGACTGCCGGCGGCGACGCCATTGACGAACATCTCCCCAGCGGGTCAGTGGCTCGCATCCCTCCTCTCATCCTTGGCTCCTAGAAACAAAAGGTTGTCCCGGTCAGGGAACACGAGGAAAAATCAGGGAACAATGTTCCCCTGGGAGCACACATCCTGGTTGTGGCCGATGCCTACGACACCCTGACCTTCGGCAACCACGAGCAACAAGCCGTGTCACCCGCAGAGGCCCGCGACGCCATCGTCGCCAGGGCCGGTGCCGAATTCGACCCCGAGGTGGTCAAGGCCTTCACCATTGCCTTCAATCGCATGGAAATGGAACTGCCCACCTTCATGCTCTGAAAAGGAATGGGCAGAGACTGCTTGCGGCTACTCACCCCACCGCTGCCGTCTGAATCTTTCTAACTGCCCCTGGTAGTATGCCTTGTTGTCCGGATCGAGGCGGATGGCCCGGAACTCGGTGACCACCGCCGCCTCGATCAAACCGTTGGCCCAGTAGGCCGTGGCCAGGGTATCGAGGATATAGCCGCGTTCTTTCAGGAGTGCGGCGGTATGGGCAAGGGATAGGGCCCGTTTCGGGTCGCGCACATCCTTGTCCTGAGCGGTCGTCAGCAGCCAGGCCAAGTTATTGTTGAGATCCGCGTTCCACGGTGTGAGCGCCTGTGCCTTTTCATATGCTTCGATCGCCCGTCGCTCCATCTTGTGGTTTTGCAAAAAATCACCCAAATACACTAACCATAGGCTGTTGCCGGGCTCTTGGCGGACTTTCTGGAGCAACACCGCCTCGGTATATTTCGTCTCATAGCCCTCGGACAGTTTGCCGACATCGATCCGCTGCAGGAAGAAGACGCCCACGGCGATGCAGACACAGTAGGCGATCAGATGGCGCCGCAGCATGCGGCCGTGCCGGTCGATCAAGCTGCGATCCCGCTCACAGCGCTCAAGAAAGTCGATCCGTTCGCCGATGCCGAAATGGTGCCAGTTTTTCTCCTCCCGCCTTCCGCCGCCGAACAGGATGATTTTCTCAAAGGCATGGATCAGGAAAGTTCCCGTCTCCACGGCGCGAAAGACATAGACATCGGCCTGACGTTCGAAATGACGGACAAAATAACCGAAGATGAAACGAAAATAGACCAGGAGCAAAACAAAAAGCGGCAGGGCTGCCAGCACGCCCAGCAGATTACCGGGGGCGACAGGCAGATGCGAAAGCAGGCTGTAAAAAAAATCGCTCGACAGGATGAGATGGGGCAAGGGTTTGGCTGCCGCTCCGGCCAGCAAGCTGAATCCGAGGAACATTAGGACATACAGCAGCAAATGCCGGTGTTTGACATGGCCGATCTCGTGCGCCAGCACGCTGTCCAGCTCCTCCTCGTTCAACGTTTCCAGCAGCGCAGGGGTAATCAACAGATAGCGCAGTTGGGGCAGGATGCCCATGATGCCCGCAGTCAGCACCTGCCCTTCGAAAAGCGGCCAGACATACATTTTGGCTTCAAAGCGCTGGGACCGGCAAAAGGCCTGGAGCCGATCCCGCCGCGGTCCAGGCGGCAGGGGCGTGCATCCCCAGAGCGCGCGAACCAGAGGGGGAAAGACCAGGATCAGGAAAAAGAGGAACAGGACAAACAAGACGAGATCGCCCCATGACGAGCGCAACACGTCCTTCAATCCGGGAATGGGCAAAAGCTGCAGGCAGTCGAAGACCAAAGACAGCGTCAGCCAGGGCAGGACAATGGGAAGGTTGGCCTTGATATTGGCGCCGACAAAGGCTCCACGGGAATACGAACGCTGAGAAAGTCGCTGGTAGCTCGGCCTGGCGGCTAGCCACATCACGATCAAGAGGAGGAAAAAGCAGCCAAGTCCGGCGGCGTCGGTCAGCACCGGCAACAAACCGCTCAAGGATAGAGGCTTCAGATAATATTTGAGATCAAGAAGATAGATGCAAGCGCCGAACACCAGCACCGCCAGGAATGACAGTTTTTTTTCCGCCGAAAGATAGTCGGTCGCCCCTGTTGTCGACCGGTTGAACATCCGGGTTGCCAAATGGGAAAATCCCCAATAGATCACGGCCAGGGCGGCCAGGGTCCACAGAGGCGGCAGGGTCGGCCGAGCCGCAGGAATGTTGGTGGAAAAGACAAAAATCGCCACCAGAAAATAGAGCAGGTTGGTGTACACCATCAAAACGCCTCTTGTTGTTGCCCGCCGCACCGCAAAAAAAGCGTCTCAATGCGGCTTGGAGTAAAACATGGTTTACGATTACCCTACGCAGACCTGGCGCAATATACCAGGAATCGTTTTCCATGCCTCAGTTTTTCGGAGACAACTCAAAAAGAGCCTTGACCTTTTCTCAACACTTGGTAATGTGTCAGGTTCATTGTGGTATTCGGGCCTATAGCTCAGTTGGCTAGAGCCACCGGCTCATAACCGGTCGGTCCCTGGTTCGAGTCCAGGTGGGCCCACCATTTTTTCTTGAAGAGCGGAGCGAATGTTCCTGGCCCTCGCAACCTTAACCCTGACATTGAAAACATTGAACAGCTCCTGGCTGCCAGTGCTGCGACAACGCAGGGCATTACCGACAATGCCTGTGAAGAGGTACATCTCCAAAGGGATGTACCTCTTTCTCTTTACAGAATAACACGTGCCTACCATTCAAGATTTCCTGACAATTCTCCAGCAGATCGTCCCTGCCGGCCTGGCTGAGGAGTGGGATAACGTCGGCTTGCTGGTCGGCGACCCGAACCAGCAGGTACGGCGCGTCCTCCTGGCGCTCGATCCGACTGTCGCCTTGATCGATCAAGCCGCCGCCGAGCGGTACGACCTGATCCTTACCCACCATCCTGTCATTTTCCGGCCCCTGAAAGCCCTCCGCACCGACACCCCCACCGGTCGATTCATCGCCATGGCCGCCCGCAACCAAATCAACGTCATCGCCTGCCATACCAATCTCGATTCGGTCCAGCGCGGCGTCAGCGATCATCTCGCCCAATCCCTTGGTTTGGTGGACGCCCGGCCGCTGGTGCCGTCACGCGGGGAATGCGGTCTCGACTGCGGACTGGGCCGCATCGGCATATTGCCCACGCCAATCGATGCCAGCACCTTTCTCGACCGGCTCCGGCAGGCATGCTCGCCGCCCTGGATCCTGGAAGCCGGGATACGGCCCCATCGGGTGACGACGGTCGCGGTTTGCGGCGGCTCCTGCTCCGACCTGGCAGAAGCGGCCTTCAATATGGGCGCCAACGCCTTTGTCACCGCCGAGGTCAAGCATTCGGTGGCCTGCTGGGCAGCGGATGCGGGCCTATGGCTGCTCGACGCTGGCCACTTTGCCACCGAGCAGCCTGCCATGCCAATTTTTCGCGACATGCTGCGGCAGCAAATCGAGGCGCGCTCCTGGGATATCACTGTCGACCTTGCGGCCCAGCAACCGCCATTGAATCTGGCATGAACGTTCACCGCCACCCAATCGCCATTCGTTTCATTTCCTTTGTTAACTTCAGACCCACCGACCGAGGAGTTCATCATTGAAAGAGGAAATACTCAAACTCATCAAACTGCAAGCAATCGACAGCGAAATTGCCGGGTTCGACCATGTCATCGCCAAGCATCGGACAGCGGTCGCCAACCGCGAACAGGCCATTTCCGAAAAACTGGAGGCGATTACCCATTTCCGCAACAAGATTGAATTGCTCAACCAAAAGCAGTCGGAAACCAAGGCTGAGCACGACGACGCGGGAGCACGGGTAAAAGATCGACAGAACAAAATGATGCAGGTCCAGACCAGCCGGGAGCACCAGGCCCTGCTCAAGGAAATCGAAGAGAACAAGCGGCTGGTCAAGGAAACGGAAGACCGCATCCTCCAATTCATCGAGCAGATCGAACAACTGGAGCAAGAAGTCGCCACCTTGGAGAACCTGTGCGAAGGCGAGCAGCAACTGCTCACCGAAGAGATCGAAAAGGTCGACCAGGAAATCCAGCGCATCGAGGAGGCGAAGAGGTCGGTGCTCTGCAAACGGGAGGTCGAAACCGCAGCCTTGCAGGGACCTTACCTCAAACGATACACTATGCTGTTGGCCAAACGCGACGGGCTGGCGGTAGTGGTCGTCACCGACAGCGTCTGCCAGGGCTGCCACATGGCCCTGCCGCCGCAACAGGTCATTGAGGTGCGCAAGGCGGAAAAATTCAATCTCTGTCCAACCTGCCAGCGTATCCTCTATTACAAGGAAGCCGAAGAAGTCACGAATGGACAGTGAGTTGCCGACTAGGGACCACATCCTGCTGCAACTGGCGGCCCACCTCGACGACGACACCCTCCGGCGGGTTTTTCCTGACCAGCATCCCGATGCCATTCGCGGCCTGCTCCTTAGCCGTCCGTCGGTAGCGGCAGGAAACCTTGTGCCGGCCGTGCCGCCCGTCAGGACCATGCCGGCCGACAACGCCGCAACCGCATGCCGCTGCCGCCTGTTCACCGACGGCGCTTCTCGGGGCAATCCCGGGCAGGCCGGAGCCGGAGCGGTCCTCTTGGACGAGCAGGACGAGGAGTTGGCAGCCTGCTCGGTATATCTCGGCGTCTGCACCAACAATGTCGCCGAGTACAAGGCGCTGCTCGTCGGCCTCGAAGAGGCGCTGTGCCAAGGGTGCGGCCAGTTGGCCATCTTCTTGGATTCGGAATTGATCGTCCGCCAGGTCCAGGGACTCTACAAGGTCAAAAACGAAACGCTGCTGCCTCTGTTTCACCAGGTGCGGGAACGGCTGGACCAGTTCGAAACCTGGTCGATCACCCATGTGCCCCGCGCGCAGAACACCCGTGCCGACCAATTGGCCAACCAGGGCATTGACCAACGGCACGGCTGACGCCAGCCCCTGACCACGGGACTGGCGATGCAGGATATGGGGGATGAATGCATGATCGCTCCGACTTAAGCCGGAGAGGAAAGTCCGAACACCGAAGGGCGCGGTGGTTCGTAACGCGAACACCGGGAAACCGGGGGAAAGTGCCACAGAAAAGACACCGCCGATGGAACGCGCGAGCGCTCACAGGCAAGGTTGAAATGGCGAGGTAAGAGCTCACCGCCTCCATGGCGACATGGGGGGCAGGGCAAACCCCATCGGGTGCAAGACCAAATAGAGAGGCGTTTGAGGGCGGCCCGTCCGAAGCCTCCGGGTAGGTTGCATGAGATGCCGGGCAACCGTCATCCTAGAAAAATGATCATGGTCCGTCTCCGGACGGAAACAGAATTCGGCTTACAATTCATCCCCCTTTTTTACCGTGAACGGCAACATGTCCCCATTGCCGCCAGCCGGGGTCGTCATTCCGGCCGGCGGCGCCGGCTCCCGTTTCGGCCATGCCCAACCCAAGCAGTTCCTTGAGTTGGCCGGCCTTCCCATCCTGGTTTGGACCTGCCGGGCCTTTTTCGCCGTCGAGGCCATCCGGACCGTGGCGGTGGCGGCCCCAGCCGATTATCTCCACCACACCATCGACCTGCTTCAGGCCCATCTGCCGGCCCACCATCTCGACAGGCTGCACATCACCGCCGGCGGCGCCACCCGCCAGGATTCGGTGTATGCCGGCCTGGTGCAACTGCCTCCTGAAATCGAATTGGTGCTGGTCCACGACGCCGCCCGGCCGCTGGTGGACCCGGCAACCATCCTCCACTGTCTGGAGGAGGCGGCCCGCTTTGGTGCGGTCATCGCCGCAGTGCCGGTCAAAGATACCTTGAAACGGGTCGACCACGATGGCACGATCATGGTAACGGTCGACCGCAGCCATCTCTGGCAGGCGCAAACACCCCAGGCGGCCCGGCGGCAGTTGTTGGAACACGCCTTTGCCGAAGCGAAGCGCACCGGCTTTGTCGGCACCGACGAGGCCTCTTTGCTGGAAGCGGTCGGTATTCCCGTGCGGGTAGTTGCGGGCAGCGAATGCAACGGCAAAATCACCCTTCCCGAAGATCTGCGCATGGCGGCGGCCCTGGCCGCCAGGGAGAAGAGCATGAAGATTGGCCACGGGTTTGACGCCCACCGGCTGGTGAGCGGCCGCCCACTGATTCTCGGCGGCGTGAGCATCAAGTACGAGTTGGGCCTGGAGGGCCATTCCGATGCCGACGTCGTGGCCCATGCCCTGACCGACGCGCTGCTCGGCGCCTTGGGAGCCGGTGATATCGGCCGCCATTTCCCCGACACCGATCCGCAATACAAGGGGATCGACAGCCTGCTTCTGCTGAGCCGGGTCTACGGCCTGGCTACCCAACAGGGCTTTCGCCTGGGCAACGCTGACATCACCATTGTCTGCCAGCGGCCCAAACTGGCGCCCTACCTGGCCGCCATGTCAAACAATCTGGCCCGGTGCTGCGCATCAGACCCCACTGCTGTCAACATCAAGGCAACCACCACGGAAAAAATGGGATACACCGGACGAGGCGAGGGCATTGCCGCCCATGCCGTCGTCCTGCTGAGGTCGAGTCATGGAAGTGCATAGAGAACGGCTGGCTGCCACCTTCACCGAACTCTGCGAAATAGACAGTCCTTCCCGCCGGGAAGGCCGCATCTCTCAACGCCTCCAACAGATCTTCCGCGAACTAGAAGCTGCGGAAATCATCGAAGACGATTCCGCCGCCCGTACCGGCTCGGAATGCGGCAACCTGATCATCCTCTTTCCCGGCGCCCTTGAGCTCGCGCCAATCTTCTTCAACTGCCACATGGACACGGTCCAGCCAGCCGAGGGCGTACGGGTCAAGCGGAACGGCGACCTGTTCACCAGCTCCGGCGACACCATCCTGGGCAGCGACGACAAATCCGGTATTGCCGCCTGCATCGAGGCGATGCGGGTGCTGCGGGAGAGCGGACGGCCGCATCGGCCGGTGGAATTGGTGCTCACCACCTGCGAGGAAATGGGGCTGTTGGGGGCCAAGGCTCTGGATCCGGCCCTGGTGCGCGCCCGCGAGGGTTATGCCCTGGACTCCAGCGGCTTTGCCCGGGTGGTGACCCATGCCCCGGCAGCCAACCGCCTGACCGTCACCGTCACCGGTGTGGCCGCGCATGCCGGCCTGCATCCGGAATGGGGGGTCAACGCGCTGCTGCTTGCCGCCCAGGCCCTGGCCAAGACGCCCAACGGCCGGATCGACGAGGAAACCACCGCCAACTTCGGCGCCATCAAGGGTGGGACCGCCGCCAACATCGTGCCGGAAAAGGTGGTGATCGAAGGTGAAGTGCGTAGCCACTCGATGGCAAAACTCGAACGAGTGACCGACGAAATCCGCGAAATATTCACCGTCGCGGTGGCGAACTGGACCGACCCCACCGGATCGGCCAAGGGAACGCCGGCGGTTGACATCGAAGTCGTGCAGGATTTTCCGGCGATGCAATTGCAGCGGGAAAATCCGGTGTTGATGCGGGTGGAGGAGGCGGCCCGGTCCATTGGCATGGAGCTGACCTACGAACGGGCGGGCGGCGGTTCTGATGCCAATATTTTCAACGGCTACGGTCTAGCCACGGCGATCATTGCCACCGGCATGACCAACGTCCATTCCACCACCGAACAGGTGGAGTTGCAGGACATGGTCGCCCTGACTCGGCTGCTCATCGCCCTGCTGACCGAACCGTCCTGCTGAGCGATCAGGCCAGGCAGATCAGGCCGGGCGCACCGGACAGCACCTCGCCGATGATCCGGCACTCCGGCAGATAACCCCGCCGGCCCAGTTCGTCTTGCAGCCGCAGGGCGGCATCGCTCCCCATGGCCAGCAGCAGGCCGCCCGAGGTCTGGGGATCGTAGCCGAGCATTTCCAGGGAATCCATTTCGGGCAGATCGGAACGGACCCACTGCCGGTAGTGGTCGCGGTTGCGGTAGGCCCCCTCGGGGATGATGCCCATGCCTGCAAACCCGAGGACTTCCGGCAAGATGGGCAACGCTTCCCGGTTGAGACGAATGGATGCGCCCGAGGCTTCGGCCATCTCATGCACATGGCCGAACAGGCCGAAGCCCGTGATGTCGGTACAGCCGTGCACTCCGGCCCGCAACACCTCGTCCGCAGCGATGATCTCCATGGGCAGGCGGTTGAGGGTGGCCAGCAGGTCCACCAGCCGCCGCTCCGTTGCCGCCGAAGCCAGGCCGCCCTTGATCGCCGTGGACAGGATGCCGGTTCCCAGGGGTTTGGTGAGGACAAGCATATCCCCCGGTTGGGCGCCGCCGTTGCGCAGGACCCGTTGCGGGTGGACCAGGCCGGTGACCGATAGCCCGTATTTCAGTTCCGCATCCTCGATGGAATGGCCGCCCACCAACAGCGCCCCGGCCTCCCGGATGACGGCCAACCCGCCTTCGACCACCCGCCGGAACACCGACGGGTCCATGGACTTGGTCGGGCAAGCCAGGATGTTCATGCACAAAAGCGGCCTGCCGCCCATGGCGTACACATCGGATAGGGAATTGGCGGCGGCAATCCGCCCGAAATCATAGGGATCGTCAACGATCGGGGTGAAAAAATCGACGGTCTGGATCAGGGCGGCGTCGTCGTTGAGACGGTACACCCCGGCGTCGTCGCAGGTTTCGGTCCCCACGAGCAGATTGGGATCTGTCGGTAGTTCAAGCCCGCACAATAACCGGCCCAGGTCCCCCGGACCCAGCTTGGCGGCTCAGCCCGCAGCCTTGACGGTGGCGGTCAGTTTGACGGGTACGGTGGTCATGTTTTTTTCGCCTCTGGGCATGCTTGATTCATGGTGCGATTTTATTCTCACAAGCTACCCGATATTTTATTGAAAAAAAACGTGTAATCTGGTTGTAAATAATCATCTTTGCATAAGCCGGACCATCCCAAATACAGGCACAAGGAATCGTTCTTTGTGCCTTTCAGTTTTTGGCGCATCCGACATCATGATAAACAAACGCTATGAACACCTTTGCAACGGACCAGCAATTTTCGGACAAACCCCAGCATGAGTGCGGGATTTGCGGAGTTTACGGCCACCAGGATGCGGCCAAACTCGTCTACTTCGGCCTGTACGCCCTCCAGCATCGCGGCCAGGAAAGCGCCGGCATTGTCACTAGTGACGGCAAGAAGGTTTTGATTCACAAAGACATGGGCCTGGTGGCCGATGTCTTCAGTGAGCAGGCCCTGCAACGGCTTTCAGGCCACCTGGCCACCGGTCATGTCCGCTACTCCACCACCGGACAATCGAATAGCATCAATACCCAGCCATTCATGGCTACCCACAAGGGGATGCCGCTCTGCATCGCCCACAACGGCAACATGGTCAACTCCATCGCCCTGCGGCACCACCTGGAGCAACAAGGGTCGATTTTCCAGACCACCATGGACAGCGAAATCGTCATTCACCTGATGGTGCGCCACCTGGACAAGGGCCTGCACAAGGCGATTAAAACCACCTTTTCCTGCATCCAGGGCGCCTATGCCCTGCTGCTCATGACTCAGGACACCATGATCGCAGTCCGCGACCCCAACGGCTTCCGGCCGCTCTGCCTCGGGATGCTCGACAACGGAGGCCACGTGATTGCCTCCGAAACCTGCGCCCTTGATCTGATCGAGGCCGAATACATCCGCGACATCGAGCCGGGCGAGGTGCTGATCATCAACGAGCAGGGGCTGACCTCGCTTTTCCCCTGGGCGCCGACCCGCAAGAGCTATTGCATTTTCGAACATGTCTATTTTGCCCGGCCGGACAGTAATGTTTTCGGCTTCAACGTGTACGCCGCCCGCAAGCGGATGGGCGAAATCCTGGCCAAGGAGGCGAAAATCGAGGCCGACTTCGTCATGCCCTTTCCGGATTCGGGCAACTACGCGGCCATCGGGTATTCGAGCGCCTCGGGCATCCCCTTGGAAATGGGGATGATCCGCAACCACTACGTCGGACGCACCTTCATTCAACCGACCCAATCGATGCGCGATTTTTCGGTGCGGATCAAACTCAATCCAGTCCGGTCGCTGTTGCAGGGCAAACGGGTCATCATCGTCGAGGATTCGATCGTTCGCGGCACTACCGGCCGTAGCCGGGTCAAATCGCTGCGCAATGCCGGCGCCGCCGAAGTCCATATGGTGGTCAGCTGCCCTCCGACCCGCCACGCCTGCTATTACGGCATTGATTTTCCTTCCACCGACCAACTGATTGCCGCCAGCAATACGGTGGAGACCACCCGCGTCTATCTTGGCCTTGATTCGCTGCATTATTTGAGCGAAGCAGGATTGGTCGAAGCAACAGGCCTACCGCACGACCACTTTTGCCTGGCCTGCTTCAACGGCCAATACCCAATCGAACCGGACAAGGATTTTACCAAGGAAGCTTTTCTGAACTGCGGCTGCTGATTGCCCGAGACGCGCGGCAGCTGCTGTTTTTCCCAGGCGGCGCGCCTGATTGCCTGAGAGTGGGAAACTCCCAAAAGAGAAAGTACGGCTCGTAAGGCACCATTCGCGGTTTATCGGAAAACAATGGGGGGCAAACGGTTGTGTTGATAAGGTGAGGCGTGACGATACGGCTCGGGCTGATCATTTTGTGGCTTGCATGGTGCGCTGCTCACAGTCTGCTGATCACCCGCGCTGCCTCTGGCTGGATCGAACGGAAGGGCGGCGCTTGGCCTGCGCTGCACCGGCTTGGCTATGTCTGTTTTTCCGGGGCCAGCCTCCTTCCCCTGCTTTGGCTGACCGCCAGAGCGCAGCAGCAGCCGCTTGCTATGCCTGCCTGGCTTGTCCCTGTCAGGATGGCGGGCGGTCTCTACGCCCTGATCATGCTAGTCGGCGGCCTATGGGCTTACGACGTGCAGAGCTTTCTAGGCCTGCGGCAATGGAGAGATTTTCGCCAGGGCCAAACCGCCGCTCCGCCCCTTTTTCAGCAAACCGGCATCCTTCAAGTGGTGCGGCACCCGTGGTACAGCGGTGGCATCGCTCTGCTTTGGTCTTTGCCAGGGTTCACCGATGTAACCCTACTCGTCAGAATTCTGCTGACGGTCTATCTGGTGGCCGGCGCCTGGCTCGAAGAGCGCAAGCTGCACCACACTTTTGGCGCCCCGTACCGATCCTACTGCCAGGATGTGCCGATGCTGGTTCCGTGGAAATTATTCCGCCGCTGACCGACAGCTCCATTCCGGCAGCATCTCTTTGTACCCCAGAAGGTCATGATCACCCCGAAGGTCGCCGCATGGGCGCATCCATCGGTGATACGGCCATTTATGTCCGACAGGTTGGCATCGGCTGCGTCCACCGATCGGCTGAGAGTCCGATAATACATGTAGGAAAGGCCGAATTCCGTGCTCGGGGAGTAGCGATAACGTGCTCCCGCAGAGTAAAACCATGGCGTCCGCATTCGGCAGCTCAAACCCCGAGGTGTGAGCGGGAACCGGGTTCCGGTCATAGGCGAACCCAAGGGTAGTGGTCCAGCGCTCGTTCCAATCGTAGGCGAGTCCTATGCGGTAGATGCGGAATCATCCCAATTTTTCACGAGCGCCCTATCAAAATCCGCAAATAGCGGATCATCCATAAAGCTCCTGGAGTACGAAAAATCCAGCTCACGCAAAGACGACCAATAGGTTCTATCCCAGGCAAGTTCCACAGTCAGCCGATCAAATGAAAAAGCCGTGGCCAGGCTGAGCACCGCTGGCAGGGTAATGGACACGGCGCCATCCCTGGAATAAGCCCCAAAAGGCCCCGCCTGCATGTCGGCATAACCATCCAGGTCGAGCGTGACCTTCGAACGGTAGGTGGCGGCCAGGGTCCAACGCTCGTTGGGGCGGATCGACACCGCAAGGTTGTAACCCAACTGGGCCTCGGTTTCATCCGATGAGCGTGAAATTGCTATGGGCGACAGGAGTGGGCCGATTCCATTTTCGACTTCACCTTTGCCGTAAATAAAGAGAACACATCCACCGATGCTGAGCCAATCGGTAATGGCATAGAAAACGGTCGGATTTGCTTCCACTGTAACTAAGGAAAATTTTTCAGCAAAATCCTTGGGAAAAGGCTACTCCCACTGCTTGGCCAAACCAAAAAGGTAGGCCAGGGAAAACCCGTATCGCAAGCGCCCGTTTTGTGGGGAAGTCACGTGCAAGAGCGGCATCCAGAAAAGCTCCTCATCCGACTTGCCGTCAAAGGCAGGGATCGGTTATCGGTGTATTCGAGGGCCGGTAACTGCAAAACTGTCAACGGTGTCTCCATCATCCAGTGATCAGGCAAAAAGCTCATGTTGGCGGGGTTGCAATAACTGGCGTCAGGGCCCGCACGTGTAGGCTATACGTGCCCCGGACAGCCCTATAGCCCCGATGGACTTAGATATACGGAATCCGGATGCATAAGCCTGATGGGCTTGAGTCCGCGAAAACAGGAGCAGGGCGACCATAAAAAAATTGTTTTTTGACAATCCAATCTCATGATGACCTATTAAATGTTAATTTGCTGGGCGCCACCTCTGAGAACCATTTTTTATTTCTGTTAACTTAACGAGGCAGAATGAAGTCGGTAACGAGGTCTATCAAAATTTGTTTTCAATTCCATCGAAATCAAAACCGTCAGCCTTGGGACACAGGCACGAGCAGTTGCCGTAGCAAATCCATCAATAATCAATAGGAACTGAAAACAAAAAAAGGCAAGACTGCTTTCGCTGCCTTGCCTATTGCAAGAAGGTAAGGGGAGAATAACAACCACCGACTAGAAGTCTGTGGGTTGGGACTGCGGACTGAAAGTCCAGCATACCGGCAGGCTGCGCAGCCGGTTTATTCAACATCGAAACCATCGCAAGGACTCGGCTCAAAATGATGCGAAAGGTAGTCGGCGATCATCTCTTGCGTCATTGCACCGGCCGTCACGCAAAAATACCCCCGTGCCCAAAAATGCTGACCCCAGTAACTTTTCTTCACATGGGGAAACTCTTCAAAATTGGTAACGGTATTTGGCTACCCAAACAAAATGGTATTCGATCTTGTATTTCATGTGACTGCCCGGGCTATATTCCATGCCGCCCGTATAAGTCAGTTGCCAGCAGAATGCTGCCCGCCTGAAAGGCGGGGGTTTAAACCTTTCTTTCGGACGAATTAACGTCTACCCCTCACGACCGGTGGGGCAGGTGGCGGAACGTTGTACACCGTCTGGGCGAAATTATCGACCAGAGTAGTGATACCTTTCTCAGTGGCCTGTTCAAAGAGGGCGTCATACTGGTAGTCGGCCAAAACAGACGTGGGCGAAACCTGCACATTGATGCGATTGGTCCACACAACATTGCCGGTATATGCATCCTGCACCCAAATGCGGAGCTGCACGACCGCTTGAGGAATCTGGCCCGAGTGATGCGCCATATTTCCTATAACGCCGCCAGCCACCCCCCATCCAATGGCGTGATTCAGTTCCCCATTCGTAATTCCTGATATAGAGGCAGCCTCAGCGGCGCCAACCACAGTACTATTCAATTCATCGTATAGATCTGACTTAGCCTGACCGAAAAAAATTCTACTGTCTATGCCAGTCACAAATGGCAGCAACCCCCTCTTGAGCGGATTCCAGGAAGGATCTTGCCGCTCTTTATATTGAATGATTCGACCGCGAACAATATAGTCAGCAGAAAAATATCTGCCGATCTTGGCCACTTCCTGCTGCGTCAAACCGCGCGTAACCGACGCTTCATCGCCGCCGGCTTGTTCTTGCGACTTATTGGCCAAATCGACGTAGCGCTGCAGTTCGCTTTTCATGGCGGGCGACCACTCTCCCTTCAACTCCTGCTCTAGAGTATCTGTCTTTGCCCTGCTATAGGACTGTGCCTTAATAATATTCTGACTAACTAGATAAGTAAAAACATCATCTTGAACTGGAAGATGGAAGCCGTATCTGACAAATTGGTCTGTTATGTTCTCGCTCACAAAAAGCTGACGCCGATAGGCACGTTCAATATTATCTGCTTGTGAATAATCGGCAAACGGCAAGATGACGACAGTCTTATCTACGCCAATCGGGTATTGACTCCCTTGCTGAACCTTCAGGGATTCATGAACTGTTGTTCCGCACCCACCAAGAATAAATATTGACAAGCCTGCGAGCAGATGGCGGCTGTATTTCATATCAAATCTCCTATGCGCACGAATTCGCCAATAATATTAAATAATTTTTGGTGTAAGAAGAATGACGAGCTCCCGTTTGACCAACTTCTTTTCCTCAACTCCAAACAAATATTTGATCCCAGGTATACTCCCCAACCCAGGAATAAAATTTTCGTTCTTGGTTTCGACGCTATCAATCAACCCGCCGATAACAAGCATTTCTCCGTTCTGAACCTCGACCATGGTCGACATCTCTCTCACCCTGACCTGCGGCAAACCAAGCTCAATTGCCCCCCCGCCAATCGAAGTTATGGCAATGCTTCCATCAGGCTGCAAGTTATCAATGTCTGTGGTAATTGGAGTCAAATGCAGGATAACTTTATCTTTATCGACCACGGATGCCATGACGCCCAAGGCTATCCCCTGGACAACATTCCCCACCTCCGCAGTAAAGGTAACCCTGGTTCCACCTCCACCACTGTCAGTTTCATCGCGCTTCACCGACTTGACGTAGGCGACATCCTTACCCACGCTGATAAGAGCGGGTTGACCATTCAATACGGTAATCTTGGGATTAGCCAAAACATGAGAATCGCCTTGTTCATTCAAAGCGTTGATTAACGCATTGAAGTTAAAGGAACTCATAGTAACGCGACTGACGAAGGTATTGGCAAGACCGGAATTATGAGGGTATACCACCCCACCACTAGGAGTAGAAGGATCTGCGCCAAAGGAAACAGATCCTGAAATTGGATTGTCTTTAAAAACTGTACTCCAATCGATACCAATTTTGGAGTTATCCTGGAGATAAACTTCAACAATCTTAGCCTCGATAATCACCTGCTGGAACAAATGTTTCTTTAAATTATCAAGATACTTTTCGACCGAATCTAACAGGGCCGGTTTGGCGGTCACAGTTATCAAACCAACACTTTTATCAATAACAAAAGAAGGCTCGTCCTTTGCTGAATAACGAGCAACAGGTCGAACTATAGCAGATTCATTATCTGAACCAGTGGTTGCAAGCTCTTTAGCCGGAGCCGCTTTATTAACCTCAGAATTCTTCTTGTCGCCAGAGGACGCCAGAGCTCCTGTCACATCCTTACGTTCAACAGAAGAAGTTTGCAAAATACTTTTCAGATTGGTTTCAATATTTTCCCACACATTAAATTTATTATCAGCGCTTGCTATCTTGACCGAACCTTCTGTGCCTGACGCAGCGTCTTTGTTGGCAAGGAAATTACCGCCTACCGTAGATGTGTACCCTCCTTGCATAAAGGGTACCGACATTTTAAAAACTTTTGTTGATTTGTTGCGAACAACGATATTATTAGCGCTGACTTCATGAAAGTAATCAGCTTGACGCAATAAATTGGCAATCGCATCGTAAAAATTGTCGGTTGCGGAAATATCGACATCGACAAGAGAATTTTGATCGACATCACTTGCCCAACTGACCGTCATACCTTTCAAGTTGGCCAAGCGCTTCATAATATCCCACAACGGAAGCGGTCCGCTTGTCGAACGTATTGTAGCCCCCACCTTGATTTGAAATTCGCCAGAACCACCGCCAGCCAGCCCCATATCTCGCTTATCGCTGGGCAAAACAAACCCTGGGGACTGATAGCGAGCGGGCAGTTGCACTGGCGCAGTTGGGGATGGAGCTGCGGCAGAATCAGTCTTGTCAAGGGTATTCTGTGACGCAGACATCTCTTTCGATTTTTTGTTCTGGACACACCCAACTATGCCGCCAGCCAAGCAAACCGACACTGCACAGCAAACGAATAAATTAGCAAATTTCATCATGAACCGCCTTGATAAATACAATCTTTTAAAGTCTCATCAGTTGATCGTCACTCGACTTTTTATATATCTCTCTAAATCAGGAGGAATCTGAAATCCGGCTGATAGTAATTTGTTGTATTTATCAACAGCCTTTTGGCCTTGACCCATTTTATCATAAATTCTCGCTGAGCTGATCATTGAGTCCAAATCTTCTCCATATAGTGAATTAAAACGGGCCAGATTATCCAAGGCGCAGCTATAATTTTGAATCCCTTCGCAAAAAGAAGAATAGCTCAACAGAGCTTCTTTGATAGGTTTTTTTACACTGGTAGACTTATTAAAATAACTAGCAGCCTTATCATTGTCTTGCATATTAGCCGATGAAATTGCCGCCAACAACAGCGCTTCGTTGTTATCCTTTTCGTGTTTTAATGTCATACTAGCATAGTAAAGAGCTTTGGCATATTGTCTCAGCTGCACCAAATAAATAGAAGCAAGTTTATTGGTCAACTGAGTGTTAGACGGCCATTTTTCATAGGCTCGCTCGTAGTGGGCGGCAGCTTGCTCATAATTCTCGTTTTTTTCAGCTTCAGCGCCTCGATTAATTTCCTTCCTTGCCACCGGGTTTTCTACTTGCTGCCCGGCTAGCTGCCTGATTGTCAGGGATTCGCGCTCAACTACTTTGGCGTCCGCCTGAAAACTAAGGTTATTTTGACTTCTATCAGGCCATTTGAATTCTTTTTTCTTGGGATAAATCACTAAGGTATTGTACCGCTCTTCCTTTTCCAAATCTTTAAGATTCAAGATAATATCAAGGGCAAAATCCCAAGGGACATCATCAAGAATCAAAGTGAGCGATCCCTGTACCGATTCGTCAACAACGATGTTCACGCCACTTACTTGCCTAAGGAAATTGAACACATTGTGAAGGTCCATCTTCTGGAACTCGACTGTTATCCTCTCCTTGTTGTATCCAGAAAAATTGAACGAGTCCTCGATCTGTTGCGCCTTCGCCTTTGATGGATGTTTTGTATCAAGTGGATTGATGTCTGGAAGCTGGCTATCTATGTTTTTGGAGGCCCCGATCACAGAGCCAATTTTGTCGCCAGATCGTTGACTACTGGCGACAGGGGCGCCTTTTCCCTCTATTGCACTCTCAGATGTCAGGTTGGCAGTATTATTCTGGGATGATGTATTTGAGCCTGGAGTTTCCCCCACCCCTAGCTTAAGCGTCAACTTAAGCTCCTTATC
>WRFD01000014.1 GCA_009778955.1 Desulfobulbus sp. | reverse complement strand
TTGTACGAAACAGCGGTCACCATGCTCAACAAAAAATTATCGATGCTCAAATATGCCGCCAATGGTGGCGCATAATTTGCTAACACAGAGCAACACCTCCACTTTTAAGACAGGAGTCTGTCATGGATATTTTCACCACCTTCGACATAGCCGCCTCGGGATTGAAGGCGCAGCAGACCAGGCTGAACACCATCAGCTCCAATTTGGCCAACGCCGAAACCACCTCGACCCCCGAGGGTGGTCCCTACAAAAAAAAATCCGTGGTGTTCCAGACCGAGCCAATTCCGTTTCAGCGGCAGCTCGCCGCCTCGATGCAAAACCAGCGGCATTCCGAGGGCGTCAAGGTCGCCAAGATCATCGAGGACAACAGTCCGCCCCAGCTCGTCTACGATCCCTCGCATCCGGACGCCAGGCCGGACGGGTACGTGGCGCTGCCCAACGTCAGCGTCTTCAAGGAAATAGTGGACATGATGTCCACCACCAGTTCCTATGAGGCCAACGCCACCACGATCAAATCGGCCAAGCGCATGGCCATGAAAGCCCTCGACATAGGGAGTTAACAGATGGAAGCGATAAACGCTATCGGCCCCCTGACCACTCCGGCCGTCTCAGCAGCCTCTCCGGCCCGCCAGGCGACGACCACCTTCGGCGACATCATCGGCGCCATAATGGCGGACACCAACCAGCAGCAGCAGAATGCCGACCTGGCCATCCAGCAACTCCATGGCGGCGGCGAGAAAAACCTGCACGAAGCCATGATCGCCATGGAAAAAGCGGATATTTCGCTGCGCTTTGCCGTTCAGATCCGCAACAAGGCCATTGACGCCTACCAGGAAATCATGCGGATGCAGGTGTGATCCGTTGAATATCGCGAAAGCCAGTTATACCAGGGCAACAATGAACGCAGGGAAGCACCGCCATGGCTGAACAACCAACGGACGCCACTTCGGCCTCGAAACTGAAAAGCGGCTGGCAGGCGCTGGCAGCGACCATAGTTGCCTGGCCCCTGCCCCGAAAAATAGCCCTGGCGGCCGCGACCGCCCTGACCTTGGGCATATTCGCCCTGATCATCATCCAGGCGCGCACTGCGGATTATCAGCTGCTGTACGGCAATCTTGCCGATCCCGACGCATCGGCGGTGATCAACTGGCTCAAAGGCCAGAACATCCCCTACCAACTCAACAACAACGGCCACAATATCCTCATTCCAGCCAAGGAGGTCCACGAATCCCGCCTGAGCCTGGCCTCACTCGGCCTGCCCCAGGGCGGCGGCGTTGGTTTTGAAATTTTCGACAAACAATCGTTCGCGCTCACCGATTTCGTCCAGAAAGTAAACTATTCCAGGGCATTGCAAGGAGAACTCTCCCGCACCATCGCTTCGCTCGGCCCGGTGGAAACCGCCCGCGTGCACCTTGCCCTGCCGGAGAAACGGCTGTTCAAGGATCAGCAACAGCCTGCCACGGCCTCGGTCATCATCAAACTCGCTCCGGGCAAACGCCTTAGCGAAACCCAGATCGAAGGCATCATCCACCTGGTGTCCAGTTCCATCGAGGGCCTGGATCCTCAGCGGGTGACGATTATCGACCAGAACGGCAACGTGCTGTCGCGGCTGGGCGAAAAGGGATTGCTCGGCGCTCTTTCCCCCGACATGCTGGAGTTCCAGATGCAAGTGGAACAACGGCTTGAAGACCGGGCCCAGGCCCTGCTCGACAAGTCGCTCGGCGCCAAGAACTCCATGGTGCGGGTCAGCGCCACCCTTGATTTCGCCAAGACCGAGAAAACCGAAGAGACCTTCGATCCCGAGGAACCGGTTGTTCGCAGCGAACAGGTCAACGAAGAAAAATCGGGCTCGGAAATCGTTGGCGGCGTTCCCGGGGTCCAGTCGAACCTGGAAGGCAACACCACCCAGATCGCCGGGGCCTCGGCGCCGACCAGCCGGTCGCAGCGAACCACCAACTATGAAATCAGCAAGGTGGTCTCGAAAACGGTCAACCCGATGGGCACGATCAGCAAGCTTTCGGTTTCGGTGCTGGTGGCCGACAAGGCCGTTCCGGCCAAGGATGGGGAAGCGGCCCGGACCGAAACCCGTTCGCCGGCCGAACTCAAGGCCTTGGAGACCATGGTGGCTTCGGCCCTGGGGCTGGACCGGCCCCGCGGCGACAAGATCGAGGTCACCTCCATGCCGTTCCTCGACACCGCCGACAGGGCTGACGGCGGCGGTGAAGGCGAAGCAGCGGCCAACCGGTTGTATCAGTACATGCCGCTCGTCCGCTACGGTCTCCTTGCCTTGGGCTGCCTGGCGCTCTATTTTCTCTTGATCAGGCCGCTGATGAAAACCTTGAGTCGCGACACCACCCAGCATTACAAAACCGTGGAACAGATGGAAGCGGAACAGGGCAGGGATGCGGCTGCTGGCCTCAAACCGGATGATGCGGACGTTCTGATCGGTGGGGCAGCCTACAAGGCCGCGATGGAATCGCCGCCGGTCGGCACCCTGGAGAAGGTGCGAAAAGGCGTGGAGAACGATCCGGTGTTCAGCGCCCATGTGGTCAAGGGATGGATTCATGAACAGAGATGAACAGCGCCTCAACCGTCTGGCGGTGATTGTTCGAACTGGTATCTTCTACGCAAACAACGGGATCCATGACAGCGGCAGATAAACTGACAGGTCTGAAAAAAGCGGCGATCCTGCTCATTTGCCTTGGCGAGGAAACGGCGACCAAACTGATGCGGGAATTGACCGACGAAGAGATTTTCAAGGTCACCCGGTGCATGGCGAACATCGATCATATTCCCGACGAGATCAAGATGCGGGTGCTGGAGGATTTCGAGCTGTGCGCCGAGAGCCAGGCCGGTCTGGTGGTCAAGGGCCAGGAATTCGCCAAGAAACTGATCGCAGGCTCCGGCAGCAAGAACCGCGAGACCCACCTGATGCGCCAGTTTGTCACTGGCACTGAAGCGCGTCCTCTGGAAACCATATCCAAAATGCACCCCGCCATGGTGGTCGAGCTGCTCGAACGCGAACACCCCCAGACCCTGGCCTTGGTCCTCTCGACCCAGACCACCGAGCATGCCGGCGCGATCATCGCCCACCTGCCCGAGGAAAAACGGGCCGATGTCATCCACCGCATCGCCACTCTGGACAAGGTCTCGCCGTTGGTCATCGACCGGATCGAGGAGGCGCTGAGCAAGGAGATCGGGATCGTAATCGGGGCGCAGGAACAGCGCCAGGTCGGGGGATTGAAGAAAGTGGTCGAGATTCTCGACAGCATGACCAACAACTTAGGTTCGGACATCCTGGATAATCTTGAGCAGGTTGATCCGGAAATGACCGACAACATCCGTAAGATGATGTTCACTTTCGAGGATCTGTGCGCTATGGACGGCCGCTCGATCCAGTTGATCCTGCGCGAGGTCAACAACGATTCGCTGACCCTGGCCCTGAAGACCGCCTCCGACGAGATCAAGGCCAAAATCTTTGCCAACATGTCCTCGCGCGCCGCGGATATGATCAATGACGATCTGGAAGCCATGGGTCCGGTCCGGCTCTCAGAGGTCGAGGCCATGCAGCAGACCATTGTCAAAATCGCCATGAAGCTCGAGGAAGAGGGCAAGCTGGTGTTGGGCAGCAAGGGTGGCGGCGATGAGTTCGTCTAAAGTTTTCAAGCTGGATCCCCTGTTCACCCCCACCACCCTGATCCGCCACAACATTGCCCTTCCCCGTGAAGAGAAGGCGCGCCCGGTCGAGGCGCTTGTTGCCGATGAGCCCACTGTTCAGGAAACCCTGCCCGAACCCGAGCTTCCCGAGCCGCCGCCTGAGGCGCTGAACGAACTGGAACACGCGCCGACGCTTGAGCCGGAACCAGCACCGCCCGCCATTGATATCGAGGCCATCCGCCAGGAGGCGTACAATCGCGGCATGGCCGACGTGGCGGCCCAACTTAAAATGGAACTGCGCCAGGCTGTCGCGGCCTTTGCCGCAGGTTGTCAAAAAAACGACAAGCTACGCGCAACCTTATTCCAGCGCAACCGCACCGAACTGACCAACCTGGTCATTCTGCTGACGGAAAAAATTCTGCGACAGGAGCTGGCCACCTCACGCAACGTCATCGCCGCCACCTTGGAAGCGGCTCTGGAACAGGCCATCGAGAGTGAGGAATTCTACGTGACCCTGCATCCCGACGATCTCGCCGTTGCCGAGGCCAATGCCCCTGAATTGATCGCCTCCATCCGCGGCCTCTCGCGCCTCGTCTTCAAGACCGACCCGAGCATGAGCCGGGGCGGGTGCCTGCTGGAGTCGGCGAGCTGCACGGTGGACGCCTCGATTGAACTCCAACTGGACAACACCAAGGAATTCCTCGAACAGCAACCTGTTTTCATTCCGCCTGCCGACAACGAATTCGAGGTGGTCTCCGGGGCGCCGGCCGGAGAAACGCCGTCTGAGGCGTAAACCCGGCCTGTCGCCATTGTCGGCGCCGCCTTTTTGAACCTTTCCGGCTCCTGCGCCCTGAAACCCGATGCCATTGCTCGCCGACCGCCTCAGCTCTTTTTCCCCCATCCAAACCTACGGCAAGGTGCACCGCATCGTTGGCCTGGTGGTCGAAGGGTCCTGCCCGCGCTCTTCCATCGGCTCCCTCTGCGAGATTACCCCGCTCCAGGAAGGCCCGCAGGTCCCAGCCGAAATTGTCGGCTACAGCAACAACCGGGCGTTGTTGATGCCCCTGGGCGAGCTGCGCGGCCTGGGGCCGGGCAGCCGCATCCTGGTCAAAAAGGAGCAGGCCGCCATCAACGTCGGCGACGCTTTGCTGGGCCGGGTGCTCGACGGCATGGGATTCCCCCTCGATCAGGGCCCCCCCATGTTCCTGCCCCATGAAAAACCGCTGTATTCCCTGCCCCCCGACCCGATGCGGCGGGACGCCATCAACCAGCCGCTCGATCTTGGCATCCGGGCCATCAACGGGTTGCTCACCTGCGGCATCGGCCAGCGCATGGGCATCATGGCCGGCTCCGGGGTGGGAAAAAGCGTGCTGCTGGGGATGATGGCCAAATTCGCCAAGGCAGATGTCAACGTCATTGCCCTGATCGGCGAGCGCGGCCGCGAGGTCAAAGAGTTCATCGAACGCGACCTGGGTCTGGAGGGCCTGGCGCATTCGGTGATCATCGCCGTCACCTCGGACCAGTCGCCGCTGCTCAGGATGCGCGGGGCCTTTGTGGCCACCGCTATTGCCGAATATTTCTGTCAACAGGGCAAGAACGTGCTGCTGATGATGGATTCGATCACCCGGTTTGCCATGGCCATGCGCGAGATCGGTCTGTCCATCGGTGAACCGCCGACCACCAAAGGCTATACGCCGAGCGTGTTCGCCACCTTGCCCAAACTGCTGGAGAGGGCCGGCAATTTCCAAGACCAGGGCTCGATCACCGGCCTGTACACCGTGCTGGTCGACGGCGACGACCTGACCGAGCCGGTCGCCGATTCGGTCCGCTCGATCCTGGATGGCCACATTGTCTTGTCGCGCGCCATTGCCGCCAAGAACCATTATCCCGCCATTGACGTGATGCTCTCCACCAGTCGCGTCATGCGCGACATCACCACCCACCGGCATCAGGAGCTGGCCGGCAAGACCCGCAGCGTCCTGGCCGTGTACCGGGAATCAGAAGACCTGATCAACATCGGCGCCTATGCCGCGGGCAGCAACAAGAAAATCGACTATGCCATTGCCCGGATCGATGCCATCAACGCCTTCCTCACCCAAGGATACGAAGAATCCTGCCCCCTCGAGGATACCCTCACCGCCATGGGGGAATTGGTCAGCGACCGCCAGGACGCCGACCGGCGTCAGGTAGGCCGCAAGAAGGGATTTGACCGCAGAAGAACCGATCAGGGCGAGGAGGGCGACGAATGAAGCCGTTTTCCATGCATGCGGTGGTCAAATACCGTCAGCAGCTTGAAGATACGGCGCGCCAATCCATGTATCACGCCCTGGAAACCGAGGCGCGACTTCAGGAAGCGCTGTTGCGGACCGAAAAGGAATTAGCGGAGTTGTACGCCGATTTGCGGCAAGAACAGGAACAGGGCACCACGGTGGACCGGCTGCGCCTGTTCGAATCCCGGATCGACCTGGTGCGTCGGGAACTTGAGACGCGCCAAAACGAACTCATCAAACAACAGGCCCTGGTGGCCAAGAGACGACAGATGCTGGTGAAAAGGAGCAAGGACAAGAAAATCATCGAAAAGCTGCGGGAACAGCAGAATGCCGCCTATGCCGTGTTTCTGGAAAAGAAACAGTTGGCCATGCTCGATGAAATCGCCGTGCTTTCCTATGAGCGCAACCAACGTTGACGTCTGTCGCTGACGCCATCCTTGCCCGCAACATAGTTCGGAGCGGACCATGAACACATACAAAAAATTCTTTCTTGCCGGCTTGATCCTCCTCTCTCTCCTGTGGCCGGCGCTCGCCGAGCAACAAGATCCGCCCCCGGCGCCCCAGCCCGCCCGGGAGCAGCAATACGGCTCAGTGGAAGAGCGGCGGATCATGGAGAGCCTCCAGGCCAAAGGCGTACCTTTCGCCCGTGAGCGGGAGGAGCTGGACAACAAGAAAAAGGAGCTAAAGAGACTGGAAGTTGAGGTCGATAAGAAAATTGAAGAACTCAACCAGCTCCGGGTTCGAA
Source organism: Desulfobulbus sp. (assembly GCA_009778955.1). Taxonomy (GTDB): domain Bacteria; phylum Desulfobacterota; class Desulfobulbia; order Desulfobulbales; family Desulfobulbaceae; genus Desulfobulbus. The sequence continues at coordinate 14,699 of WRFD01000014.1, read as the reverse complement.
TTGAAAAACTTCTGGAACAGAAGGACATTGAGGAGCAAAAACGAATTGGAGAACTCGCCAAGATGTACGAAAAGATGAGCGCCGAGAAGGCTGCCGCGGCTTTGGCCGTAATGGATCAGGAACTGGCGATCTCCATCCTCGGCAGAATGAAGACCAAATCCGCCGCCAGAATTCTCAACAATCTGGATCGGGAGAAGGCGGCCAAACTGACCATCGCTTTTTCCACCACGGATACTCGATAATGCCTATGCCAGCACTTGCAATCGTCTCCCCCGACCTGTTGGCCCCCGCCGCGCCCAAATCAGCGCCATCACCCAACACGGGCAACGAGGGCTTCGCTTCCCACCTGAAAAACGCGAGCGGCCAACAGGCCGCCGCATCGACCTCCCCGGCCGGCGCCGCCCAGAAGCATCCACGCGGTCCCCGTACCCATGACGCGCCCCAGCCTCAGGGAGCGAAAAAAATCAACTCGCCTCAACTCAAGGGCGCCTCAGCAGGCGTCCCTGCCGTACCCGCCAACCCGAACGGTGAGGCCAGCACGGCGGCGCAGCATCCGGAACCGGCCGTTCAGGTCGACGCCAAGACCGATACGGCCCTGCAGGAGAGCATGCAGGTCAATCCGCTGACCATCGGCCTGCAGCATCGCGAATCGGTCGTGGGGCGGCTGCTGGCCGACCTGACCACCAGCGTCACAGCCGGAACCGGCCATGATCCGCGCGCCAATATTTCGACACAGACTCCACAACTCACTGTTCAGCAGTCAACCCTTCAGATGACCGGCCAACAGGCGAACCAGCAGCCAGCCCCCCAATCGACTCCGGTCCAGTTGACCGGCGAATCGGCTGGCGCTGCTGCCCCGGCCGCGACGCCCGCCATCGAGACTCCGGCCGTCAAGACGCCGGTCATCAAAATGCCGGCCGTCAAGATGCCGGCCAACCAGGCCACAGCCGCACCTGCTGCCGACGCGGACGCGCCTGTCGTCCACAGAGCCAATCCCGGCGCGCCGGCGGCCACGACCGCCGCCATAGCCTCCGTAATCGCCGGTTTGACGGCCAATCAAGCGACACCAGCCGCGAAACAGCCGCAGATGACCATTACCGTTGCCGCCGCCGGCCCGCAGGCGACCGAATCCGCTGACGCCGCGGCGCTTGCGCCTTCCGCTCCCGCCGCCACTGCCCCGGCCGCAGCTCCCGCTCCAGATGCCCAGGCGCAAGCCGCTGCCTCTATGGTCGTCCAGAACGAGTACGGCCAGATCATCACCATCCACCAAGGCAAGCACCGCGAGGAAAAAGGCGAAGACGACTCTTTCGCATCGACCACGACCACATCTGAAAAGCAGCCGATCGATGTGAACGGCAATTACATCCGCTCCCATCTGCCCAAGGATCACGCCGACAACGCGACGAAATCGGAGAAAGATTCCCAGACCGACAGCGCTTCGCAGGCTGCCAAGCAGCAGGAGCAAGCTCCCGCTGCCGAGGCAGTGAAACCCGCTGCCGCCGGCGAGCAGCCCAGCCCCCAGAAGACCGAACCGGTCATGAACCAGGAACCTGTCCAGCTCGCCGCGGCCATCCAGCCGCAGAGCACAGGACAGTCAACTTCCGTCAGCACTCCGATCGCCTCGGTCGCCATGCATCTGCCCTCCGGCATGACCGTGCCCGACGGCACGGTTGTCGACCAGATGATCGCCCATTTCTCGGCCAACAAGCTGATGGGGGACAGTACGATCAATCTCCGTCTCTATCCGGAAGAGCTGGGCGAGCTAAGAATGGAAATCAAGGTGGCTCAGGATAACATCAAGGCGCACATCGTGGTCCAGAACCCCCAGGCCCAGGAAATGATCGACCGCAATCTGCCCCGGCTCCGGGAGGCCCTAGAGCAACATGGCTTGCAGTTGCAGCAGGTGGAAGTGTTGGTTGGGGCCCATGGCCAGACCGGCGGCGAGCGCTTCCAAGAAAACAACGCCTGGCGGCAACAGGCTTCCTCTCCGGGTAGCCACGTCAACAACCAATCCGATTTTACTCAGGAAATTGAAGAGATCGCCGGCGACGACAGCACCACCGGCACTCTCAGCGTCCTCGTCTGAGGCAGGAGGTAGAGTATGGCAGTAATCGATTCAACCAACAGCGCCACCGCAGCCGCAAGCGCTCTGAGCACGACTCAGAAGTCAAAGACCAGCGCGCTCGGCCAGGATCAGTTCCTCACCCTGCTGGTGGCTCAATTGCAAAACCAGGACCCGCTCAACCCGACCGATCCCACCGAATTCACCTCGCAGCTGGCCCAGTACAGTCAACTGGAACAACTGTTCAGTCTCAACGATTCGATGGATCGACTGACCGCAGCGACCTACAGTTCCCAACTGTACGGAGTGCTGGGCATGATCGGCCAGGACGTGGTGGTGGAGAACGACCAATTCGTGATTGGCGACAACCCGGTGCAGATCGGCTACAGGATCGACGGCAACGTGACCGAGGCCAGCCTGGTGATCAAAAACAGTTCCGGCCAAGTCGTGAACACGCTCAATGCGTCCGACCTTGGCGCAGGCAATCATTTCCTGACCTGGGACGGCAAGGACAGCGCGGGCAACACCATGGCCCCAGGAACCTATTCGATCGCCATCAACGCCAAAGGCGCGGGCGGCACAAGCGCCTCGCTCACGCCTCTGGTGCGGTCCCAGGTCACTGGCATCGATTTAAGCGGCACCGAGGCGAAAATCGTCACCGCCTTGGGAGATTTCAGACTTTCCTCCGTATACGGGGCGTACACCAACCAGAAGAACACGACCGGCAACAGTTCCGGTTGATCCCGACCAATGGCCGGCGGCCCCCATGCCCCGGCACTCATCCAGACCCCCAACGGACGGGCGGTCTGCAACACATACCATCATCTTTGAGCAACGGACGGCGCGGGGATAGTTGAGAAGAGCGGCCAAAGGGTTCCCATTCGGCCGGCGACTCCTCTCCATAAGGCGATATTCACCGATTTTCACACCCACGCAGGAGGTTGTTATGGGCATTCAGAGTGCAATGTACAGCGGCGTCACTGGTCTTAACATCAATTCCCAGGCGATGAGCGTCATCGGCAACAACCTGGCCAACACCAACACCATAGGATACAAGAGCTCGCGCACCATTTTCTCCGATCTTTTATCGAGCAGCATCTACGGCTCCGGCGGCCAGTCCCAGGTGGGCCGAGGCGTCGGCCTTTCCATCGTCGATTCCATCTACAGCCAGGGCACCTTCGAAAGCACCGCGTCCGGCACCGATGTCGCCATCGAGGGCAACGGCTTTTTCGTGCTCAAGGAACCGGGCAACGACATCCCCTTCTACAGCCGGGCCGGCTCCTTCCGGTTCGATCAAAACGGCTATCTGGTCACCCCGGAAGGTCTGCGCGTCCAAGGCAAGGCGTTTGACCCCGTGAACAACAGCGAATTGCTCCCCAACGATCCCACGGACATCAGGGTAGCCAATATCGGCCTGCTGGGCGCCGCTCCCACTACCGAGATAACCTTCAGCACCAACCTGAACGAAAACTCGGCAGTTATCGACCCGGCAACCTATCCGGTCATTGATCCCCTGGTCAGAGCCAGCTACACCTATTCGGTCTCAAGCATACTCTATGACTCTTTAGGGCAAGAGCACCTACTCACCGCCTACTGGCGCCTGGTTGACGATTTCACCAACACCTGGGAGGCCGCCTACAGCGTCGACAACGACACCACCGCTACCCCCTTGGATTTCAGCCCGGCGGCAGGCATGGTATTCGACCAAAATGGTCTGCCCCCCGATGTCACCGGCGACGGCAAGCCTGACCCCTTTACCGTGACCATCAATCTGCCCCCGTGGACGAACGGCGCCGCCGATTCGACCGTCACCCTTAATTTCGACTGCACCCAATACGACAGCGCCTCATCGGTCATCGGTCAATCGCAGAACGGATACGCGCCCGGCGCGCTGACCAACGTCGCGATCAACAGCCAGGGCGCGGTTGTGGCCACCTACTCCAATGGCCGCCAGATCAACATTTCCCAACTGATTCTGGCAAAATTCCAGAACCCCAGCGGATTGCTGTTGGCCGGCGCCAACCGCTACACCGCCCCGGCCGAGGTCGGCGCCATCCGGATCGGTCTTCCCGGACCAGAACTGGGCAAAATATTCACCAACTCGCTGGAGCAATCCAACGTCGACATGGGTCAGGAATTCGTCAACATGATCACCACCCAGCGCGGCTTCCAGGCCAACGGCAAGATCATCACCACCGTGGATGAAATGCTGAGCGACCTGATCAACCTTAAAAGATAAACCACAGATCCAAGTCATTATTCCGACACGCGGCTCCATGACCACCTGGTCATGGAGCCGCGTTCCTTCCCCACTCTCTTTCTCTCTTCTCTTCTTACCCTTTTGCCGCAGGCGCTCCTTGTTCTCTTTCCCCTGCAAAGACGCGGGATGTTTTGGGGTCGTTTCGCCGGCCACAGTTAGAAAAAAATATCGCCATAACAGAGGGTTGCCCCTTTCAGTCGAGAAAACGCATCTCCCCTGCCGAGTTGCAAGGCGCTCATCTCATCTTGCTTGACCTGGAGATGGAATTATACTCTCAATGGTACTTTCTTTGCATGGTCACCGATGAGCCGGATACCCGAGGGCGATATTTCAACCCCGCTCTTTGCTCAGTCCGGCGCATGCGCCTGTCAGCGCAACAAGCAACAGCGGAGTATTGTTTGATTTATTAACGATTCAGGCAACCGTTCCCGTTTTTCGCGAACAGTCCACATTGAAAGGAACCCCATCATGGCGGAAAAAAAACCTGAAAAAACGGAAGAGACGAAAAAAAATGGCGGAAAAAAGAAGCTGATCATCATGGTGGCCGCGGTTCTGGTCTGCCTGTTGGCCGGCGGCGGCTATTACTTCCTGATGTTCAAACCCAACCAGGCGGAATTGCTCCACAAACAGCAGGAAGAAAGCAAGGCGGCCGCGCTGGTCAAGCCGGCTCCCGAAGAGCCGAAGATCGGCCCCATGGTGGAGATCAAGGAGTTCATCGTCAACATCATAGGCACGGATGCCCCGCACTATGTCAAAGCCTCGCTCTCGCTCGAGCTGGACAGGGATGGCGCCGTGGATGAGGTCAACAGGCGCATGCCCCAGATCCGCGACACCATCTTGCTGATCATCGGCAACAAAACCTTCGAAGAATTGCAGGATATCCAAGGCAAGAATCAGGTGAAGGCCGAACTGAAAAGCAAGATCAACTCGTTTCTTAAAACCGGGAAGATCAATAATATCTATCTGACCGACTTTGTGGTGCAGTGAGCCTCGTGGAGCCGATACTCACCAAACAGGAGATCGCCGAACTGCTGGCAGCCATCAAGGCGGGCAAGATCCCGGCGGATCTGATCGAAAGCAGCCAGCCTTGGCCGATGCGCCAGAACATGCCGGCGTCGCGCCTCGACCTGTTCACGGTCTACGAACGCATCCGGACCAGCGGCGAGCTGCGCATCCCCAACCTGGACATCATTCTCGACAATTTCAGTCGCCGGCTCTCCACCAGCCTGACCAATATCATGCTGCGCAACTTTGTGATCGAACGCGTGGAAACCACGACCACCATCTTCCAGCAGAGCCTGGCCGATCTCAACAACCAGGGCGCGGTGGGCGTCTACAGCACCTCGCCCTTGAAACACGGCTGCCTGTTCCATTTCGACACCCTCATGGCCTTCACCCTGCTGGAGATCATGCTCGGTTCGTCCCACTCCAACGAATCGCTGGCCTTTAACCGCAACCTGACCACCATCGAGCTCTCCCTGCTGAAGACCATCATGCTCGACATCTGCAACGAGTTCACCAACGCCATGCGGCCGGTGGCCGACATCCAGGTGATGTTGAGCAAGATGGAAAACAATTTCCGCCTGGTCAACATTGTCGATCCAGAGACCGAAGTGCTGGTGACCCGCTTCAATATCCGGCTGGGCAACGAGCTGTGCGGCCAGATGCAGCACATCATCCCCTACCCCACCCTCGAACCGCTGCGCGAACGGTTCAAGGCCCTGGTCACCATTGTCCAGGGGACCAATACCTGGACCAACCAGTTGGTCCACGAGGCGCTGGCAATGGACTCATTGGTGATCGCCCGCTCCGGCCACATCAACATGACCATCCGCAAGGTCCTCAACCTCCAGCCCGGCGACATCATCGACCTGCAATACAACCCCGATCAGCCCCTGACCATCCTGATCGAGGATCAACCCATTTTCCAGGCTGTCGCCGGAGAACGGAACGGCAAGAAGGCTTTTCATGTCACCGGTCGCCACAGCAACCGAGTAGGAGGCATTCATGGCAACACCTGAGGCGCTGGAACCGCAGCAATTCAACCCGCTCAATCCCGAGGAAACCGCCGAGTTGTTGAAGGAAAACAAGGAGGAGCCGGTAGCGCATCAGCCCGACCAGGGTAAGCTGGCAAGGGAGTTGGAGTTTCTCTACGGCGTTCCCCTGCAGGTTTCGGTCGAGGTCGGCCGGGCGCGGATTCTTCTCAAGGATCTGCTCCAGATGGGCGAGGGCTACGTGGTCGAACTCGACAAGCAGGCTGGCGCGCCCTTGGATCTCTACGTCAACTCCCGCCTGATCGCCCGGGGAGAGGCGGTCAAGGTGGGCGACAAATTCGGCATCAAGCTGACTGAGGTGGTCAGTCAGTCGGACCGGATCGAAAACCTGGGATAAGACCATGCCCTATTTTTTGGCGCCCCTCCTGATCCTCTGGCCGGCATCGGCCTGGGCCACGGCATCGCCGGACATGACCTCGGCCCTGTTGCAGACCGGCTGGGCGTTGCTGGTGGTGATCGGCCTGATTTTCGCCCTCTACGGTCTGTCAAAAAAACGTCTGTTGCTGGGCAAGACCAGCGGCAATGCCATCAAGATCATTGAATTGCGCCCCGTACAGCCCAAGGCGACTCTGGCCCTGGTGGAGGTTCGCGGCCGGGAATATCTGTTGGGAATCAGCAGCGACTCCATCCATCTCCTGGCCGACCTGTCCGCCGATCCGGCCAGCAAACCGGCTGATTTTCAGGCCATTTTGGCGCAACAGCCATGAAGCGGCTTTATCTTTGCCTCGGCCTGCTCCTGTTGCTGACGCCGGCATGGGCCCAGGCGATCGACCTGCCCACCCTTTCCTTAGGCGTCAAGCAGGCCAACACCCCGGCGGAGGTCTCGACCGCGATCCAGGTGCTGCTGGTGCTCACCATCCTCACGGTCGCCCCGGCCATTCTCCTGATGACCACCGCCTTCACCCGGATCGTCATTGTGCTGGGGTTCGTCCGTCAGGCCATGGGAACCCAGAACACGCCCCCCAACCAGGTGCTGCTCGGCCTGGCTCTGTTCCTCACCTTCTTCGTCATGGCCCCGACCTTCAACGCCATCAACACCCAGGCCCTGCAACCCTACATGCAGGAAAAAATAACCCAACAGGCGGCCTTGACCCGTTCGGTGGACCTTATGCGCGACTTCATGTTTTCCCAGGTCCAGGAAAACGAACTGCAGTTGCTGATCGACATCACCAAGGAGGCGCAGCCGGCCGACAAGAAAGAGGTGTCCTCGGCGATTCTCATCCCGGCCTTCATGCTTTCGGAACTGAAACGCGCCTTTCAGATGGGCTTCATGATTTACGTGCCGTTTTTGGTGATCGACATGCTGGTGGCCTCGGTGCTGATGTCCATGGGCATGATGATGCTGCCGCCAATCGTCATTTCCCTGCCGTTCAAGCTCCTCTTGTTCGTGCTGGTCGACGGTTGGCAATTGGTGGTCGGTTCTCTGATGAAGAGTTTCGGCTAACCCCGCCTTCCTTCCCGCCGCCTTCGGAGGTCCTATGTCGCCTGAAACCGTCGTCCAAATCGGCAAAAAAGCGGTGGAAACCATTTTGCTGACCTCGGCCCCGATGCTGGTCACGGCCCTGGTGGTCGGCCTGGTGATCAGCATCTTCCAGGCCGCCACCCAGATCAACGAGCAGACCATGACCTTTGTCCCCAAAATCGTCGCGGTTTTCATCACCTTGCTGATCTTCGGCCCCTGGATCATGAATATACTGGTGACCTTCACTTCCGGCATCATCCTCCAGATCTCCACCGTCGGCCACTAGGACCGGCAGCCGGCCCCACCGCATGGACCTGTCGTTCATCCCCCTGTCGCAAGCCCAGAATTTTCTTCTTTGTTTCGCCAGGATCATGGCCCTGCTGGCGGCCATCCCCACCTTTGCCGGCAACCAGATAGCCGGGCAGGTCAAAATCGGCCTGGCGCTGATCACCGCCCTGCTCCTGTTCCCGGCCATGGCGCCCTACACGCCCCAGGCGCCGATTTCCATGACCTGGTTCGGCGTGTTGCTGATCAACGAGGTGTTGATCGGCGCCCTCATCGGCCTGGTCGCCCAGATGGTCTTTGCCGCGGCGAGCTTCGGCGGCACGGTCATCGGCTACCAGATGGGATTTTCAGCCGCCAACATCTTCGACCCGCAGACATCCCAACAGCTTTCGCTGATGAGCCAGTTTGCCAATATCCTCGCCCTGTTCGTCTTCCTGACCCTAGACATGCACCACTTCTTTTTCCGCGCCATCGTCGAATCCTTTGCGCTGCTGCCGCCCGGCCCCCTCGATTTTTCCAGCGGGGCAATCGAGCACCTGATGAGGCAGGGCAGCCACATGTTCGTGCTCGGCGTCAAGTTCAGCGCCCCAGTCCTGGCCCTGCTCCTGCTCACCAACTTGGTGCTCGGCATCCTCGCCCGGGTCTTTCCCCAACTCAACGTCTTCATGCTCTCCTTTCCCCTCAACATCGGCATTGCCTTCATTGTCATCGGCCTGACATTCTCCGCCACCTTTTCCATCCTGCGCCGTGAATTTGACACCATGGGGGAAAACATCCTCGTCCTGCTGCATCTGCTCAAATAATACCAGCAATACAAGATAGTTATATCTGAAATTCCGTTCAACGCCCGCTCAAAAAGCGGCCACGCCTTCAGGTGCGTTTGTTGCAACCATATTCTCCACGAGGCTGCCGCATGGGGCGGCATCCCGGCCAGCAAACGACGTCCGCCGCGCGGATGTCCGTACTCGATGACGAGCCATGGCTGAAGAAGAAAGCAGTGGGGAACGGACTGAATCCGCGTCCGCGAAACGACGGGCGGATTTTCGTAAAAAGGGCCAGGTGGCCCAAAGCAGGGAAGTGCAGACCGCGGCCCTGTTCACCGTGGCGTTGCTGCTCTGGCTGTTCTACGCCCCCATATTCTGGGACTCGCTCAAGGAGATGCTCGCCGCAGTCTGGCAGAGAAGCGGCGAGTACGCGGTCACCGTCAGTTCTATGATGAACCTCGCCTATTACCTCGGCTCCGCCATGGCCCTGCTGCTGGGGCCGCTGTTTCTCGTGGCCCTGTTGGTCGGCTTTTTCGCCACCTTTGCCCAGATCGGCTGGCTGTTCACCGCCGAGCCGCTGATCCCCGACCTGACCAAGCTCGACCCCATCAAGGGAATGGCCCGCTTCTTTTCCAAGCGTTCCCTGGTGGAGGTGATCAAGTCGCTGCTCAAGGTGGGGCTTATCGGCTGGATCTCCTACAAGACCCTCAAGAACGAATTCGATCAAGCCCTGCTGCTGATCGACGCCCCGGTCGACGGCACTGTCCTTTACCTCGCCCAGACCGCTGCCCTGGTCATGGCCAAGGTGGTGGGGATCATGATCGTGCTGGCCATCTTCGACTATGCCTATGTCCGCTGGGAGATGGAGCAGAAGATGAAGATGACCAAGCAGGAACAGAAGGAGGAAATGAAGGAGACCGAGGGCGACCCGCACATTAAGTCAAAAATCCGTTCCATCCAGCAGCAAATGGCCCGCAGGCGCATGATGGCCGCCGTGCCCACAGCCGATGTGGTCATCACCAACCCCACCCATGTCGCCGTGGCCCTCAAGTACGAAGCCGGCAAGATGGAGGCGCCGCTGGTCCTGGCCAAGGGGCAGGAGCTGATGGCGGCGAAGATCCGCGAGATCGCGCGCGAGCATCGCATCCCCCTGGTCGAGAATCCGCCGGTGGCAAGATTATTGCATTCCAAGGTGGAAGTGGGGCAGACGATCCCCGAAGAGCTATTTAAGGCGGTGGCTGAAATCCTGGCCTACGTCTATTCGTTGAAGGGCGGAAAGTAAATGGAAGCAACAGGAACCGCAACGCTGCTCGGCAGGATTAAGCCGATCGATCTTTTGCGGCGTAGCGACATCATGGCCGCGGTGGGCCTGATCGGCATCCTCATGATGATGATCGTCCCCCTGCCGGCGCTGATTCTCGATCTGTGCCTGTCGCTGAACATCACCATCGCCCTCCTCATTTTGATCATCAGCCTCTACACCGAAAAGGCGGTGGAATTTTCGATCTTTCCCGCCATCCTCCTGATAACCACTTTGTTCAGGCTGTCGCTCAACGTCGCTTCCACCCGGCTGATCCTGCTGCACGGCAACGAGGGCATGCACGCGGCCGGCGCGGTCATCGAGGCCTTCGGCCAATTCGTGGTCGGCGGCTCCTACGTGGTCGGCCTGGTGGTCTTCGTTATCCTGGTGATCATCAACTTCGTCGTCATCACCAAGGGTGCGGGCCGGATCGCCGAAGTTGCGGCCCGCTTCACCCTAGACGCCATGCCTGGCAAGCAGATGGCCATCGACGCCGACCTCAACGCCGGCCTGATCGACGAAACCACGGCCCGCAAACGGCGCGAGGAGATCTCCAACGAGGCCAATTTCCACGGCGCCATGGACGGCGCCTCGAAATTTGTCCGCGGCGACGCCATTGCCGCCATCATCATCACCGTGGTCAATATCGGCGCCGGCTTCATCATCGGGGTGCTCCAGAAAGGCATGCCTCTGGCCGATGCGGCCAAGAACTACACCATCCTCACCGTGGGCGAAGGCCTGGTCGCGCAAATTCCGGCCCTCATCATCTCCACCGCCGCCGGCATGCTGGTGACCCGCTCGGCCGGCCGCAACGATTTCGGCTCGGAACTCAAAACCCAGTTCACCCGCTACAGCAAGGCCCTATGGGTAGTATCGGCCATCTTGCTGGGGTTTGCTTTGATTCCCGGCATGCCGTTCTTCTCCTTTCTCGTCATCTCCTCGCTGCTGGCCTTTGCCGCCTACAGTCTCGACAAGGCGGAGGCCGCGAAGATGGCGGAGGAGACCGTGATCGAACGGCCGCAACCAACGGTCAAGCCCGACCAGGATTACGAGCGGATGCTCAACGTCGACCTGATCGAATTCGAGGTCGGCTACGGTCTGATCCCCTTTGTCGACGCCGCCCAGGACGGCGAACTGCTCAGCCGCATCCAGTCGATCCGCAAGCAGTTTGCCCAGACCAGCGGCTTCATCGTGCCGCCAGTGCACATCAAGGATAACCTCCAGCTCAACCCGAATCAGTACACCATCAGTCTGAAAGGGGTCAACATCGCCACCGCTGAAATGATGCCCGGCTACTACATGGCCATGGATCCGGGGCTGGTCACCGAGACCATCAAGGGTCTGCCGACCAAGGAGCCGGCCTTTGACCTGCCGGCCATCTGGATCACCGAGGACAAACGGGAACAGGCCCAGATAGCCGGGTACACCGTGGTCGACTGCATCACGGTCATGGCCACCCACATCAGCGAGGTGATCAAGAATCACGCCTACGAACTGCTCGGCCGCCAGGAAACCCAGGCCTTGATCGACAATCTGGCCAAGACCTATCCCAAGCTGATCGAGGAACTGGTGCCGCAGATGCTCAGCCTGGGCAGCGTGATGCGGGTGCTTCAAAACCTGCTCCGCGAAGGCGTCTCCATCCGCGATCTCCGGTCGATCCTGGAAACCATGGCCGACTACGCCGCCATGACCCAGGATACCGACATACTCACGGAATATGTTCGCCATGCCCTGTCGCGGTCGATCTCCGCCGCTTTTGTGCAGCCCGACGGCACCATGCCGGTGATCACCCTGGACCGTTTGGCGGAAGAATCGATCCAGACCGCCATCCAGCACCGGGAACGGGGCAGCTTCCTCGCCCTGGATCCGAAGATGGCCCAGAAGATCCTTGAGAGTCTCAACAACCTGATCACCACCGAAGCGGCCGGCCAGCAGCCCGCGTTGCTGGTGCTGCCGCAGATCCGGCCCCATGTCCGCCGGCTGATCGAACGGTATTTTCCCACCCTGGCGGTGCTGTCGCACAACGAAATCACCCCGCAGGTTCGTATTCAATCCATTGGAACGGTGACCATCAATGCAAGTTAAAGTCTTTGAAGCAAAAGACATGGCCACTGGCCTGAAAATGGTCAAGGAAGCGCTGGGCCCCGATGCCCTGATCCTCTCCACCCGCACCATCCGCAACGGCTCGTTCGGCGTGCTCGGCAAACCGACGATGGAAATTACCGCCGCCGTGGACAACAACTGGCGAGAGCCTGCGCCCGAACTCCGGACGCCAAGGGCAACCGGCCATGCCCGCGCCGGCCGATCCCGGGAACGCAAAGCGCCCCAGCCCGAACTGACCTACGAGGAGTTGTGGCGCCGGGAAGAGCCCGAACCACAACCTTCCCCGCCGTACGGCCGCCCGCAACCGGCCAGCCAGGACCTCCCGGGTCCAAGGGAGCCGGCGCCGTCCGATCAGGGCGTCCAGTCGGAACTGGCCGAACTGCGCTCTCTGGTCAAAGGTTTGACTCACCGCATCTCCGGTCTGGATTCCCCTTCCCTGCGCAGCCCCTACGTTGAACCCGAATTTGCCGTGCCGGCTGGCCGGTCTGCTCCCATGGACCCGGTGACCGGCTTGCTCACCGGCTACGGCATCAACCAGGAAACCGCCCAGGTGGTGGCCCGCTTCACCAGGGAAACCATCGACAATGCGCGTCACCTTGACGGCGCCGGCCTGACCGCCATCCTCAAGACATCGATCAGCCGGTTGTTCAGTACGGTTCACGTGCTGGACAACCGGCCGCAACGGCAGCGCCGCATCGCCCTGATCGGGCCGACCGGCGTGGGCAAGACCACCACTTTGGCCAAAATCGCGGCCCATTACCTCAGCCGCCACGGCGGGCGAATCGGGCTGATCACCATCGACACCTACCGGATCGCCGCGGTGGAACAGTTAAAGGTCTATGGCGAAATCATGCGCTTGCCGCTGGAAGTGGTGATCACCCCCAAAGAACTGGAAGCGGCCCTAGAGAGATTCAGCGATGTCGACCTGGTGCTGATCGACACTGCCGGCCGCAGCCCGAAAAACGGACTCGACATTCAGGAACTGGCGGCCTTCCTCCGCCCGGAACTGGGAATCGAGAACCATCTGCTCCTGTCGGCGACCACCAGGGAGCGGGAACTGGAGGAAACGATCCGGCGCTTCTCGGTCCTGCCGATCAGCAATTTCATTTTCAGCAAGATCGACGAATGCGATCAGTTGGGCGTGTTGCTCAACATCCACTACAAAAATGACACCCCAATCTCGTTTCTCACCAATGGCCAGAGGGTTCCGGAGGATCTGCTCATGCCTGCTCCGGCGGATATCGCCGCCCTCATCCTGAACGACCATGGGAGCCTGTAAGCATGGCTGATCACGCCTCACGATCCACCGACCAGGCCTGTACCCTGCGGGCCATGAACAGTCCGACCAGTCCGGAACGGCCCGAGACCAAGTCTGGCCAGACCGCGACCCGGGTCTTTTCCATCACCAGCGGCAAGGGCGGCGTCGGCAAGACGGCCGTGGTGGCCAATCTGGCCGTGTTGCTCGCCCGCATGGGCAAGAGGGTGCTGATCCTCGACGCCGATCTCGGTCTGGCCAACATCGATGTGGTGTTCGGCCTGGCCCCGAGCCACAACCTCAACCACTTCTTTTCCGGCGAACAGGGGTTGGAATCGATCCTGGTCGACGGCCCCGAGGGCATCAAGATCCTGCCGGCCGGTTCCGGGGTCCAACGGTTCACCCGGCTCGATTCCCAGCAGAAGATGCGGCTGTTGGAAGCGCTCGACTCGATGAACAACGACTTCGACTTCGTGCTCATCGACACTGAGGCGGGGATTTCGGAAAACGTCACCTACTTCAATACCGCGGCCCAGGAAATTATCGTGGTGACCACGCCGGAACCCACGGCCATCACCGATGCCTACGCCCTGATGAAGCTGCTCTCCAACCAGTACCACGAGAAGCACTTCAACCTGGTCGTCAATTTCATCAAAAACGAGGACGAGGCCTTGGATGTCTACCGCAAGTTGACCATGGTGGCCAACCGCTACCTGGATATCTCGCTCGACTACATCGGCTCGATTCCCCGTGACAGGCTGATGGTGGACGCCATCCGCAAGCAGCAGACCCTGGTGCAGCTCTACCCGGACAGCCGGACCAGCCAAGCCTTCGAGGCCCTGGCCCGCACCGTGGTCCAGGAGCCCCAGACGCTCGGCCCCAAGGGCTCGATTCAGTTTTTCTGGAAACGCTTGCTTGAATTCGGCGCAAAATGACCCGCATTGTGCCCGTTGACCTCTAACCACCGAGAGTTGCCATGTTTCCTCCGGTCCCGCCGCTTGATGACCGTTCTCAGTTGATCAGGGAGCACATGCCTCTGGTCGAACTGGTGGTGCAGCGCATGATCCCCCAGGTGCCGAGTTTCATGACCAAGGAGGACATGATCAGCGCCGCCATGGTCGGCCTGACCGACGCGGCCAATAAATTCGACACCA
>WRFD01000013.1 GCA_009778955.1 Desulfobulbus sp. | reverse complement strand
TTCGTTCCCCTTTTCTTCCCGGCCGAAACCCAAATTGCGGCCTCTGCCCCGCCTGCCTCGTCCGGGGCAGGGCCAACAAAAATGATGCCGCAGATCCTGGCCACGACCTTCAGCGAGGGGGAATCGGTCAGCTATGCCCTGGCCTCGGACAGGCAGGGGAACCGGATAGTGGTCGGAACCGCCGAAGGCAGCGATGCCAGTTCGATGGTCGCCGCCCGCTTTATGGCCGAGGAGATGATCAATCGCATCCTGGACCAACCGGGACACCGCAGCAGCCATATCGTCACTGCCGTTCCCGCCGCGATCACCAGGGATTCGGTCACCGTCGAGGGTGAGATCGCCGCTGCCTTCGGGCAGGACGTCGTCCGCCGGGGCGTGGTCTTCAGCATCCAGCCCGGACCACTGTACACGGGCAAGGGGCTGGCAATGGAAGAAAAGCCGTTCCTGCGTCTGGGAGCGGACGCGCTGGCGGCCTTCTTTCTGCCGGAAGCCGCGGCCGCTCCGCCGCTTTCTGGCGCCAGGCTGGGCAGTCTGCAAAACAGCCGGCAGGATGCACTTGCCGGCCGCCTGTTGACAACGGGGGAGGTGGTTGCCAGCGGCGCCGGCGCCGGCGGGTTCCGGGCGGTGATCGGCCATCTCTTGCCCGGAACCCTCTATTATATCCGCGCCTACGCGCTCACGGCCAAGGGAGATGTCTACTACGGCAACCAGGTCAACGTCCGGACCGCCGATGCCTGTTTTATAGCCACCGCCTCGTTCGGCACCTTCCTGCACCCTTCGGTCGACACGCTCAGGGATTTTCGCGACACCTTCCTGCTCGACAACCGGTGCGGCAGGTGGCTGGTCGAGCTGTACTATCGGGTATCGCCGCCCCTGGCCGAGATGGTTGCTGCCAGCGCGCCCCTGCGTTTCGTCGGCCGCGTCCTGCTCCTGCCTTGGGTCGGCTTCTCCTGGCTGGCCCTGCGCCTGGGCTTGGGCGCGACCTTGATGGGCACGGCCTTGTTGGGCGGACTTGCGGCCCGCTGGCTGCAGTCGCGCCACGTACAGCGACGCGCCCGGACCGGGCGTTTGTCGGAGTGTTTTCCACACGAGAGAAGAACATGAAATCGCAACGTAACAACCAAGGGATCGTGCCTGGCAACCAGGGCTTTACCCTGATCGAACTGATGGTGGTGATGGTGATCCTCGGCATCCTGGCGGGGCTCATTGTTCCCAGGATCATGGATCGACCGGAGGAAGCCCGACGGACCAAGGCCGCGGTCCAGATCCAGTCGATGGAACAGGCGCTGAAGCTGTACAGGCTCGACAACGGGAAGTACCCAACCACCGAACAGGGGCTGCGGGCCCTGGTTGAGCAGCCCACCACCGGCCCCCCAGCCAAGAAATGGCGGACCGGCGGCTACCTGGAAAAGAGTGCGCTTCCCAAGGACCCGTGGGATAACGATTTTGTCTACATCAGCCCCGGCTTGCACGGCGACTATGATCTCATTTCCTACGGCGCGGACGGCCAGGCCGGAGGCGAGGGCAATGACGCGGATATCAACAGTTGGGAGCTGAAGTAGAGACGGCCATGCCCGCGTCCGAGACCGGCGAACCTTGCCGTGCCGCCGACCACAGGGGCTTCACCCTGGTCGAGCTGCTAGTGGTGATGGTGCTGATGGCGGTGATCGCCTCGTTCGCCGTGCCCCGGATCGGCGACTTCATCTATGCCGACCAGTTGAAGACGACGGTCCGCCGACTGGTGGGGCTGATTCATCGTTCAGCGCAGATGGCCCGGCAAAGCCAGGCGCCCTACCTGTTGACCTACCAGCCCGGTGAACGGCTTTTCGTGGCAAGGCCGGAAGAACAGCGGACCGGAAAAAAAGATGAGGCGGCGGCCCGGGAAGAGCGGCTATCCCTCACCGACACGGTGACGGTCCAGAATACCTGGTCCTGGTTTGGCGGCCCCCGGGCCGGCGATGCCATGGTCATCCGCTTCAATAAAAACGGGTATGTCGAACCGACGATCATTTATCTCCGCCAGGAAGACGGTCAGGAGATGTCCGTGATCCTGACGCCGTTTCTTGGGAAAGTGAAGGCGGAGGAAGGGTATGTTTCCCCAGAGACGGAAGCCCTGTTCCAGTGAGCCTCGCCGGGCGCTGGAGCCTTGTCCGTCGGGCTTCACCCTCTTGGAGGTGATGATCGCCGTGGCCCTGATCGCCATCGCCCTGGTGACCCTGATCGGCGCCCAGGCGCGGAGTGTGGCCATCGCCACTGGCTCGCAGTTCGATGCGATGGCCTCGATGCTGGCGCAGTGGAAGCTGACCGAGTTGAGTCTCCAGGATTTCGGACAGCTCACGGGCAGCAGTGGCGATTTTGGCGAGGTCTATCCCCAATTCGCCTGGAAGTCGGAGGTGGAGGAGGTCAGCGAAAGCGATAGCGGCATTAAGGGCAGCAGCGGCATGTTAAAGGCCATTGAGGTGACGGTTCAGGTGGAGGGCGACTCGGCCAGGTCCTATACCGCGCGCACCGTTGTGTTCAACCCGCAACAAGGTAAGGCGGATGCGGGCAGAGCCAGGACCGAGGCGGACAAGGCCAGGGCGGATGCCGACCTGGAAGCCGGGATGGGCGGCAACAGTGGGCCAGAAATCAATACGGCGCGATGACCATGCGGGACCGGGGCTTCACTTTGTTGGAACTGTTGTTGGCGATCACCGTGCTGGGGGTGGTCATGGCCATGCTCGGGCTGTCGCTGACCAGCACCCTGCGGGTGGTCGAGGCTACCGAGAAGGAGGAAGAACTCTATTTCCAGGCCCAGACCGCCATGCGCCGGATCACCGAGGATCTTGCCTCGGCGATCTCTAATCCCCAGGCCCCTTTCATCGGCCAGAACCATGCGGTGCGCGACCGGCGGGCGGACAGCCTCGATTTCGCGTCGCAGGCTCGGCTGATCCTTAACCCGGACAAGCAAAAAGCAGGCATCGCGCGCATTCGCTATCAACTGCGGGCCGACCGGGACGACGAACGGATCTGGAAGCTGTTGCGGTCGGAAACCCTTATCCTGCCCAGCTCCGAGAAGGCCGGGGAAACGGTTAGCGACGATGGCGGCGAGCCGGCCTTCCTCTTGGCCGACTCCCTGCGCGCGGTGGAGTTCCGTTACTACGACCGGGAAGGTCAGGAGTTGGACAACTGGCGGGAAGTGGAGGAAAGCGGAGGCCAGCCGAACACAGGGATGAACGAAGGCCAGACTGCAATAGAAAAGAGCGAAGGTCAGGCCAATGCCGCGAAAAACAAGGGCGCGCCCAAAGCCGGCAATCTGCCCGCCGCGGCGCAGTGCACCTTGGAGTTCTGGACCGACCCGGACAAGGAGAGTTATCAGACCTTCACCACCCGGGTTTTGATCCCGGTGGAGCCTGAACATGAACAGTGAGCGGCGCCCGGACCAACAGTCGGGCATCGCGCTGGTGTTGACCCTGCTGACGATCAGTTTCCTGGTGGCGGTGACCTTGCAACTGATGATCACGGTTGACCGCCAGATCACGGTTTCGGCCGCGCAGCGCGAGCAGGTCCGCCTCGACGGCATGGTGCAGGCGGGTCTGAGTCTGGCGCGGGCGGCGCTGGCGGTGGACCAGCGGGACAATACCTTTGAGTCGCCTCTGGACGCCTGGGCCACCCTTGATCCGGAGCAGTTCAAGTCCATCAGCGACGAGATCGACCTCAAGGTGGAGGTGAGCGACTTAAGCGGCCGCCTGCAGGTCAACGCCCTGAAAAACGGCGTCAAGGAGGACTACCGCCTGATCTGGCTGCGGTTCCTCACCTCTGGCCGCTTTGCCATCGACAGCGTCGATGCGGCCGAGGATCTGCTCGATGCCATTGCCGACTGGATCGACGAGGACGACGAGGAACGGCACAACGGGGCGGAAACCCCCTATTACCAGGGGCTGGATCCTCCCTATGTCTGCCGCAACGGCCCCTTGGCCACCGTGGAGGAACTGCTGCTGGTCAAGGGCATGACCACAGCGCTTTTGTTCGGCGATGCCGAACACGAGGGAATCGCCAACTACATCACCGTGCTAGGCGACAACGGGGCGGTGAACCTGAACACCGCGCCCCTGCCGGTCCTTCAGGCATTGTCCCCTGACATGACGCCGAAATTGGCACAAGAATTGATTGATTATCGTGAGGATCAGCAGCATGTCGAGTTGTTGGCTCAACCTGGATGGTACCGGGGAGTGAGCGGTTTTCCCGCCGCGATCGAGTTCAGCAACGAGCAGTTGGTGGTGGCCGGACACTATTTCGAGGTGCGGGTGAACGCCACCCTCAATCAGTTCAGCCGGACCGGGACCGGCTTCCTGCATCGCGGAGACGACGGGCAGCAGAGGCTTTTGTCTTGGAAACTGGAATGACGACGACGCGGCGGTGCAGACCGCCGGCGCAAGGATGACAGGCATGCAATCGCTGGGCATCGACATAGGCGACAGCCACATCACCGGGGTGGTGCTTGAGCAGCGGCGCCGGCAGCTGACCATGGGCGGCTGCCTCATCCTGCCCACGCCCTACCGCGCCGATCCCGCCGAGGCGATAGCCCAGTTGTGCCGGGAACTCGGCTGGAAGGAAGGGGTGTGCGCGTGCGGCCTGTCGCTCTCCCTGCTCAGCGTGCGGAACTTGAGCTTGCCCTTTCAGGATGCCAAAAAAATAACGCAGATTCTTCCCTTTGAGATGGAGGAGCAACTGCTGGCTCCGGTCG
Organism: Desulfobulbus sp.; assembly: GCA_009778955.1. GTDB lineage: Bacteria > Desulfobacterota > Desulfobulbia > Desulfobulbales > Desulfobulbaceae > Desulfobulbus. Next base: position 16,946 of record WRFD01000013.1, on the reverse strand, counting down.
AGACCGTGGTCACCGATTTTTCCTTTGCCGGCAAAAGCGAGGACGGAGCGGCCATCGTGTCCTTCTCGCTGGAAAAGAGCTGGCTGCAGGGCTTGCTCGCCGGCCTGCGAGACGTGGTCGATCCGGCCGTGGTCACGCCCTCCATAGCCGCCCTGGCCCTGCATCTGGCCCACCAGGACAAGGACCGGCCGAATTTTCTCCTGGTGCATGTCGGTCTCCATGCCGGCTCGCTGGCGCTGGTGATGGATGGCCGGCCAGTGCTGTTCAGGCGACTTGCCTACCCCGAGGAGATGATCCTCCGACCTCCGTTCAACTGCGAGCAGGGCCAGGTCGAGGTTGTCGATCCGGAGGCGGCCAGGGAGTGTATCCGCCAGCTCTGCCGGTCGATCGAATGGAGCCTGGACTTTTTCCGGATGGAAAGCAAGGAGGGCAACGGAGTCAACGGGACGGGAAACGGGCATCCGGAGCGGATCGTGCTTACCGGCCCTCTGGCCCAGGGCACCTTTGTCTCCGAAGTTGTTTGGGCGGATTTCGGACTGCCGGTCGAATACGTCGATCTTCTGGCCGCCAATGCGCTTGTCTGCGCCAAGGATGTGCGGGCTCAATGGTTGGGGCCGTTTTGCGATCGGGCGCTGGCCCTGGCATTGCTAGGGTTCAAGCGGACGGGGATCAACTTTCGCAAAGACGAGTTTGCCCCCAGAAAATCTCTTTTTTCGTCCAGAAAACAGATGGTGGGGGCGGTGGCGGTCTGCGCGGCGTTGGCTTTGGGGGCGGTCGGTTATGTGGGGTACGATTACCATCGACTGCAACAACGGGATGCGGCCCTGCTTTCGACGATGGTCACGCTGTATAAACAGACCTTTCCGGGGGTGACCAAGGTGCACGACCCGCTGGCTGAAATGCAGGCCCGGATGAAGGCAACCCAAGGCGCGGTCTCGCCCGCCCTGTTCGCGTACGGCGAGAAACGGGTGCTGGGTCTGTTGGCCGACATTTCCGCCCGGATTCCCGAGGCCGTCTCTCTGCGGGTCAACCGCCTGAACATCGACCGTGAGTCGGTCACGCTTAAAGGGACGACCGATACCTACAACGCCGTCCAGGCGATTAAAAGCGCTTTGGCCGCCTCGCCGAAATTCAAGTCGGTGCAGATCGTTTCCGCCACCGCAGACAAGGACAGGAAGAAAGGGACTATTCGGTTCGAGGTCCAGTTGCAGCTCGAGGGTCTATGAAGCAACTCAAAAAACTGAACCAGCGTGAAAAAATGGCAGTGGGGATCGGCGGTGGCGCACTGGTGCTGTTCGTGCTGCTGCAATTCATCTTTTTGCCGCTGCTCGATAATCGGGCCAAACTGACTAAACGGCTGGCGGCGCGGGAAAAGGCCGTGGCTGAGATGCGGCTTTTACAGGCGCAGCATCAAAAAATAGGCCAGCGGACGGGCTCCCTGGCTACCTGGCTCGCCCAGCGGGACCCGGAGTTTAGCCTGTTTTCCTTTTTGGAGGAGAAATCAGCCGTCAGCGAGGTCAAGGAGCTGATCGCCTACATGAAACCGTCCAAATCGACCGAGTACGAACAGTTCAAGCAGAGCCTGGTCGAGATGCGACTCCAGGGCTTGGGGCTGGCCCAACTGGTCGCCTTCCTCGAACAGGTCGAGGCGCCGGACCAGTTGGTCGGCATAGAAAAGATCGCCATCCAGGATAACAGCAAGGAGGAGGGAACGCTTGATGTCACCCTGACGATGATGAGCATCGATCAGGCTGGCGACGTCGCGTCTCCCTAAAAAAAAGCGAAAGGCGCGGGCATGGGCAAGTCCGTCTTGAGACGGTTGGCGACTATTCTCGGGTATGCGCTCTACGGCACGGGCGTTCTGATGCTGGGGGTGTGGCTGCTGTTTCCCGCGGAAACGGTCCGCCGCGCTCTGGAGGAGCGGCTTGGCCGCACCTGGCCGGATCTGCAATGGCGGGTGGAGGGCGCGGCCCTGGAGTTGCCGCTCAAGCTGACCGTCCGGGCCATCAAGGGATACGAAGTGCGGGAGACCGAGGCCCCCCTCGTCCGGTTGGAACGGTTGACCGTCCAGCCGGATCTGCTGGCCTCGGCACTGTCCCGCGCGGTGCAGACCGACTATCGCCTGGAGATCGGCAAGGGGAGCATCTCGGGGATGGCGCGCTGGCGGGGCGGGCAAGACGGCGGCCGGATCGAAGGTATGATCCGGGAAATCAACCTGAGCTCCATTCCCTGGATGAGCCGTCGGCTAGGCCGCTCCCTGCAGGGAGCGGTGTCCGGCACTTTCACCGCCAATCTGCAGCCGGCATCGTCCCCGGAGACCACCTTGGAGGCCCGGCTCGATCTGACCAACGGGCGGGTGGGGCTGCAACGGCCCATTCTTGGTCGCCGGGAGCTGCCCTTCTCCAAAGTCTCGGCCAGGGTGAGCGTCCAGGGCTGGGTGTTCGAGCTGGCGCAGGGTGAGATCGCCTCGCCCCTGTTTGACGGCCGTTTCGCGGGAAGAGTGGCCTTGCGCCCAGATCCGGGACAAGGGCAAATCGAGGTGCAAGGCGTGGTCGATCTCAAGGACAATTTTTTCAAAGGATTGGACAACACCGTGAATCTGCAGGCATTCCGCCTGCAACTCAAGGACAAGCCGCTGTCGTTCAGCATAATGGGCGACCTGGCCGGCCCGGGCATCCATTACGGAGAACACGCCATGCTCGTGCAAACCCTGGAACAGGAGCTGAGATAACGTTGAGATCCATTGCGCTCCGTCTGGCGGTCATCGCTCTTCTTGTGTATGCCGGCATCTCCTTCTGGTATGGTAGGGTGGAGAAACGTTTGCAGGAGCAACCCTCCGCGCCAGCAATACAGCGGGAAGAGGCCGAGCCGGCCCAGCCTGAGAGAGAAGATGCGGAGGCTCTGACTCCTGCGGGCTATGGCGTCATCGTGACCCGGAACATTTTTCAGGCCGGGCAGGGATCGGCCGAGCATGGAGGCGCATCTTTCCAAGGGGGAGAGGACGGGCTGGAACAAACCAAGCTGCGCCTGGTGCTGCTCGGCACAGTGACCGGCGACTCGGATGACGCCCGGGCTATCATCCGCGACGAGCGCACCAAGCTGGAAGACCTCTACCGCACCGGCAGCGAGATCCAGGGCGCGCGCATCAACCGGATCAGCAGGGGGAAGGTGATTTTGTCGGTCAACGGCCACGAGGAAGTTTTGAACATCAAGGATCCCGGCAGCGACAACCAGGGCGGCGGGGTGGCCGAGCCGCGGATCAGCGCCCGGAGAGTGGAAACGGCTCCTCCGGAGTCAGCGCCCGGCGGAGCGGTCGAGAACAAGGTGCCGGAAGCGCAGCCTCTGCGGCGGATCAGTTTTCGTAATGCGCCACCCCCGGCTGCCGAGCAACCGGCACAACCAACGCCGGGAGAGGACGAATCCCAGCCTCCTGGCGGCGAGCCCCCGCCTCCGGATCCAGGCGGGGAAAAGCAGGCGGAAACGCCTCCTCCGGGGCAATAGGATTCAGTTGTCGGCACGGCCCCGGTCCGACGGAACAATGAATCTGCATGGTGGCCGGACAGCGGCCACTCATCTGTTATGTGAACGATTATGAGAACATCCTCCTGGTTTATCGGCATCGGGTTTGCACTTCTCCTCCCCCTGGCCTTTTCGGCGCCACGGCTGGAGGCGGCCAGTCCGAGAGTCACCCAGCAGAGCGGCGCCGAGGGACAACGTTTCGTCACTATTGATTTCAATGAAGTCGATATCAACGTGTTCATCAAGTACATCAGTGAACTGACTCAGAAAAACTTCGTGGTTGACCGCGATGTCAAGGGCAAGGTGACGGTGATCTCGCCCACCAGTATCTCTGCGGAGGATGCCTGGCGGGTGTTCGAGTCGGTGCTTGAGGTGAATGGCTATGCTGCGGTGCCGAGCGGATCGGTGACCAAGATTGTCCCCTCGGTCACGGCGCGGACCAAGAATATCTCCACCCTGCGCGACGGTGAGCCGCTTTCGGCAGACGACCGGATCGTCACCCAGATCGTTTCCCTCAAATACGCCTCTGCCGAGGAGGTGCGGAACCTTCTCACCCCCTTGGTGTCGAAGAATAGCGTGCTGATTTCCCATGCCAGTTCGAGCATGCTCATCATAACCGACTACCAGACGAGCATCGCGCGGCTCTTGGAAATCGTCCGGGCCGTGGACGTGCCTTCGGATGCGGATGAAATGGTGGTCATCCCGTTGCACCGGACATCGGCGGACAGCGTGTCCAAGGCGGTCAGCCAGCTGTTCGCGGCCGGGCCCGCGCAGAAAGGCGTGCGGGTCGAGACCGTCAAGGTGATTCCCTTTGACCGCACCAATGCCTTGATTGTGATGGCCTCGAAATCGGCCATGCAGCGGATACGGGCCCTGATCGACAAGCTGGATGAAGACGCGCCCAGGAAAGGGGGCAACCTGCGGCTGATTTACCTGCAGCACGCCAAGGCGGAAGAGTTGGTCAAGGTGCTGATGAATCTGCCCGACGATCTGGCCGGGAGAAAGAGCGGCGGCATGCCTGGCGGCTCGGCTCCCGGCGGTGCGGCCATTTCCAAAGAGGTCAAGGTGGTGGCCGATACCGCGACCAACGCCCTGATCGTCACCGGTCCCCAGGAGGAGTACGAGGCCTTGGAGGAGATCGTCAAGAAACTCGATATCCCCCGGCGGATGGTCTATCTCGAAGCGCTGATCATGGAGGTCAAGGTCACCAAGGAATTCAATATCGGCGTCGAATGGGCCGGCGGCAACGGCTCCGTCATCGGCGGCTTCAGCGGCAACGGCGCCGGTAATGCCTATCCGAGCCTCAGCACAATGAAAGCGGGCAGTCTGCCGCCCGGCGTCACCTTGGGCGTTCTGGACAAGGGGATCAATATCGGCGGAGTCAACTTTGAGAATATCGGCGCCGTGGTCAATGCCTATAAAAGCGACGACGATATCAACGTCATCGCCACTCCGCAGATCCTGACTACCGACAACAAGAAGGCCACGATCAGGGTCGGCGAGAACGTGCCCTACATCACCAGCAAGAACACCACCTCCGGCACCCAGCAGGACTATACCAACTACGACTACAAGGATGTGGCCACCACCTTGACCATCACCCCCCAGGTCAACCAAGCGGAAGTGATGCGGTTGGAGATCGGGGTGGAGGTGATCAAGCTCAAGGATACGAACAACAATGCCCCCACCACTTACAAGCGGACTGCGGAAACCACCGTGGTGGTCCATAACGAGCAAACCGTGGTGATCGGCGGCATGATCGGCCAGGATGACACTATAAGTGAATACAAGGTGCCGTTGCTCGGCGATATCCCCCTGCTCGGGTGGCTGTTCAAGTCGCACGGCAACCTACAGGAAAAGACTAACCTCTACATCTTTATCACTCCGCATATCGTTGAAAATCCGGCTGAACTTGCTGCCCTGTACCAGAAGAAGCGAGATGTGATGGAAGAAGTGCACAGGGTGGCGGCTGACCCGGCCGACCAGTTCTTCCACCCGGCGGAAAATCCCGCCCACAGCGTGGCCTTGAACGATATCGGCTTCGCCAAGCTTCAGCAGAACGATCTGCAGCGGGCCCGGGAGTATTTTACCCAGGCGCTGAAGATCAATCCCGACAACGCCGCCGCCATGCTCAACCTGGCGCAGGTCTGCGAGCGCGAGGGCAAATGGCGCGAGGCGGAAGCCCTTTATCGCCGAATTCTGGCCCTGCCGACCCCGAAGGAAGGGGGGGGCGGGGGCAGCCTAGCCGCCAACGATCTGCTGCGCGGGTCTGCCCAGGCGGGGCTGCAGCGGGTGCAGCTCCAGAAATGAGCGGATCGGGCGATCGGTCTTGGTGATGGCGTCCAGGGCAATGAAAGGGTTTTTCCCGGAACAAGAGGGGATGAGACATGCGCCTGCTCGGTGAAATCCTTCAGGAAAATTTTAGCATCTCCGCCGAGAGCATCGAGTCCGCCTTGACCGTGCAAAGGGAAAAAGGCGGCAGGATCGGGGAAATCCTCCTCCAGCTCCGCAAGATCAGCGAAAACGACCTGCTCAGCGCCCGCAGCCTGCAATGCGGGCTGGAGGTGCTCCACACCCTTCCCTCCGACTTCGAGCCCTTTTTCGTCTCCCAGGTGCCCATCGGATTTCTCAAGAAATTCAAGATGGTGCCCGTCGCGGTCCCCGCCGGCGCCTTCATCGCCATGGCCGAACCCTTCCATTTCCAGCAACTGGACGATCTGCAGCGCCAGATTCAATGGGAAGGCGTCAAGACCGTGCTGACCTCCCAGAACGAGGTATTCGTGGCCATCCATGCGGCCTACGACATGACCCGGAAGGAAGTCGCCGACCAGGTCGTGCAGGACATGGACGAAGAAAATCCGGAATCGATCCTGTCGGAGATCGAGGAAACCTCCGATTTGCTCGACGACACCAGCGACACCCCGGTGATCAAGCTGGTCAACCTGGTTCTGTCCCAGGCGGTACGAGACAGCGCCAGCGACATCCACATTGAGTCCTACAAGGACCGGGTCAAGATCCGCAAGCGAGTGGACGGCATCCTCTACGACATGTATTCGCCGCCCCGCCATGTCCAGAGCAAGCTGATCTCGCGCGTCAAGATCATGGCCAAGATGGACATTGCCGAAAAACGGCTGCCCCAAGACGGACGGATCGAAATCCGCATCGCCGACAAGAACGTCGATATCCGCGTGTCCACCCTGCCGACATCGTTCGGCGAGCGAGTGGTCATGCGCCTGCTCGACAAATCGAGTTCCCTGGTGCCGTTGACCGATCTGGGATTCTCCAGGGACGACCTCGACCATTTCCTCAAACTGATCAAGGCCCCGCACGGGATCATCCTGGTCACCGGGCCGACCGGCAGCGGCAAAACCACCACCCTCTATTCGGCCTTGGGCATCATCAACAAGCCGGACGTCAACATCATCACGGTCGAGGATCCGATCGAGTACCAGATGCAGGGCATCAGCCAGGTGCAGGTCAACCCCAAGATCGGGCTCACCTTTGCCAAGGGATTGCGCACCATTGTCCGCCAGGATCCGGACGTCATCCTGGTGGGCGAGATCCGCGACCTGGAAACCGCCGAAATCGCCATCCAGGCCGCCCTCACCGGCCATTTGGTGTTTTCCACCCTCCACACCAACGACGCGGCCAGCGCCATTACCCGCCTGATCGACATGGGGGTCGAGCCCTTTCTGGTGTCCTCGGCGGTCAACGCCATTCTCGCCCAACGGCTGGTGCGGAAAATCTGCCCGCATTGCCGGGAGAGCTATATACCGCCCGACGCCTTTCTGGAAAAACTGGGATTGTCGCCGGTCAAATTCGCCGGCAGGGAACTGTACCGGGGGGCCGGTTGCCCCCAGTGCCTGGAGACGGGCTACAAGGGAAGGATCGGGATTTACGAGTTGATGAGCCTGACGCGGACGATGAAGAACCTGATCCTGACCACCTCGGATGCCGGACAGATCAAGCAAGAGGCGCTGTCCTCACAGACGACGGGCATGGTGACCCTGCGGCAGGACGGCCTGCGCAAGGTCCTGGCCGGATTGACCACCTTGGAAGAGGTGTTCCGGGTCACCTGATCAACTGGTTCATTTCGAAGATGGGCAGCAGAATCGAGACCACGATGAAGCTGACCACTACCCCCATCGACAGGATCATGATCGGCTCGATCATCGAGGTCAGCGCCAGAATTTTGGCTTCCACTTCCTTCTCGTAGGCATCCGCCGCCTTGGCGAGCATTTTGTCCAAGGTGCCGCTCTGCTCCCCCACCGCCATCATCTGCACCAGCATCGGAGGAAACCACTCGTTGCCCCTGAAAAACTGGGACAGGCTGGCGCCTTTCTCCAGTTCGTTGCAGGCCGCGTTTATCAGATCGGCCAGAAGAACATTGTCGACGATATTCTTGACGATCTGCAAAGAGATGATTAGGGAGACGCCTGATTCGAGCAGACTGGCCAAGGTCCTGCTGAAGCGGGCGGAGGCGGTCTTGATGCTGAGGTCGCGTATCCCCGGAGCGGTCAGCTTGAGCCGGTCCCAGCGCCTCCTGCCGGGAGGGGTGGAGATGAACCAACGGACGGCCGCTATTGTCCCCAGCACCCCGATCAGCACCAGCCACCAGAAGTTTTTGAGCAACGCGCTGATGGCGATGAGGATGATGGTCGAGGTCGGCAGGGCCTGCTTGGTGCCTTCGAATACCGAGGTGATGCTGGGGACGATGAAGGCGATCAACAGAAAGAGCACCCCGATGCCGACGATGGCCATGAACAGCGGGTAGAGCAGGGCGGCCTTGACCCGGGAGCGGATGGCGTGCTGGTTTTCGCCGAACTCGGCCAGACGCTCGAGCACCACGTCGAGTGAGCCCGAAGCCTCGCCCGCCCGCACCATGTTGATATAGATTTTGGAGAACAGGCGGGGATGATCGGCCAGGGCGGAGGTCAGAGAGTTGCCCTCGTTGACCGCCTCCTTGATCTGGGTAAGCACGGTCTTGAGCACCCGGTTGCCGGTCTGCTCGATCAGGCCGTTGAGGGCCGGCACCAGGGGAATGCCGGCTCCGAGCAAGGTGGCCAGCTGCCGGGTGGCGATATGAACCTCCTGCTGCTTGATGGGCTGGCCCAGGTGCATTTGCCGTGAAAACAAGGAGGTGGCGGAAGACTTGGCCGAAGCTTCCTTGCATTCCACCGGGTAGTGTCCCTGACTGCGGATTTTCTGCCGGGCCGCGGCCAGGGAATCGGCGTCGATGACTCCCTTGAATCGTTTGCCGGCGCCGGTCAGGGCGATGAATTCATACACAGGCATCGTCGTTCTTCACCTTCTTGGGATCAGAGGTATCCCTTGCGCCGGTTGAAGGGTGTGCTAAGATAGCGACGCGGGGAGCAGGGAAGGCAAGGGCCATTGGTTGCGGTTCCCCGGTTTCTCAACCAAGCAGCTTGTCAGCCTGATTCTCCATGCAGTGGGAAATACAGGCGGCGCCCGATTCGGTGAATTGCCCTTGCTGGCAGAAATTGGCGAAACCGGCGATCAGATCCTTGCCGCCCCCGGGGCAGACCTCCAGAAACTTGATGAAATCGACCATGCGGGCAATGATTTCCGGCGGAGCGGTGTGCTCGATCTTGCAGGCGCCTTCCTCGGCAAGGGGTTCATTGAGGGCGAGGACATCGGTGAAAAACTGCTTGAGCGAGTTGTGGCGGCGAATGACATCCTCGGCAATGTCGCGGCCCTCGGCGGTCAGGGTGATGACTTCGTAGGGGGCATAGTTGATCAGGCCCCTTTTTGCCAAGGCCCGTAGCGCCTCGGTCACCGACGCCCCGCTCACGGACAGACGGGCGGAAATGTCCTTGCCCCGGGCCACTTGCTTCTCGGTGACGATGTGATAGATGGTTTCTATGTAATCTTCCAGGCTGGCGCTTAGATGTGGCAACATCCGTCTTCTCCGGTTGGTTGATTTTACTTGTATCTTCAAGACGATACATTCTCGCTGCCAGGGCGTCAAGGGGAATGTCGCCCTCTGTGGGAAAATAAAAGGCGGAAAAGAACGATGTTACAGGAGCTTCGGGTCCACAATCTCGCCTTGATCGATGCCTTGCATCTCGATCTTTCTACGTACGAAACCGGCCTGATCGTTCTCACCGGCGAGACTGGGGCCGGCAAGTCCATCATCCTCCAGGCGATCAACCTGCTGGCCGGGGGCCGGGGCGCGGCTTCATGGGTGCGCAACGACTGCGAACAGGCAGGGATCGAGGCGATGTTCATCCTTCGGCCGGACCATGCTGAGATGCATGCCCTGCTGGCTGAGCATTCCCTGAAGGAAGGGGCGATGTGCATCGTCCGCAGGGTGCTGGGCAAGGACGGACGGTCGCGGGCTTACGTTAATGACCAGGGGATCACCGGCCGCCTGTCCGCCGAGCTGGCCGCAGGCCTGATCAACATTGCCAGCCAGCACGACCAGCAGCAGTTGCTCAACAGCCGTCATCACCTCGAATTCCTCGATGCTTTTGGCGAACTCCACGGTTTGCGGCAGCAGTTCACCAGGCTTTTTCAGCAGTGGCAGCAGATCTCCTCGGAGCTGCGGCAGTTAATGGAAAAAGAGCAGGACAAGGAGCAGCAGCGCGATTTTCTCCGCTTCCAATTGGACGAGATCCGCAAGGCAAAGCCCGTGGAAGGGGAAGACGAGCGCCTTGCCCGGGAGCGTGAGCAGCTCAAGAGCGCCGATGCGCTGCTTCGCCTGGTCGGGGCCTCCAGCAGGCGGTTGGCGGAGATGGTCAACAACGATCTGGTGGAGAGCAAAAAACAGCTGGAGCAGGCCGCGGGGCTCGACTCGGGCTTAAGCCCGCTGGCCGAGCGGCTGGCCTCTGCCGGGTATGAACTGGATGATCTGGTGGGAAGCCTGCAGAAGTACCGGGATGGCTTGTCTGCCGATCCGCTCCGTCTCGATGCCGTTTCCGAGCGGCTGGCCGAATTGAAGCAGTTGCAGCGCAAATATGGTCAGACCTTGGCGGATGTGCTGGCCTTTGCCGAACGGGCCGAAGCCACCCTGATCCTGCTGGAAAGCCTGGAGCAGGAGATCGGTCAGCTTGAATTGCGGCTGGAGGAGGTGGCCACCGAGGCCTTGCTCAAGGCCGCCGAACTGAGCCAGGGCCGCAAGGAAGCTGCGCGGAAGCTGGAGAGGAGCATGGAGCAAGAGTTGGCCACCCTTGGTTTCTCGCAGTCGGTTTTTCGGGTGGCGATGACCGAGCCGGAGGGTATGGGCATGGTCGGCATGCAGTCCACCGGCCGCGATGTGATGGAGTTCCTGTTTTCCGCCAATCCTGGCGAGCCGCCGAAACCGCTGGTGAAGATCGTCTCCGGTGGAGAGTTGTCGCGGTTGATGCTGGCGATGAAATGCCTGCTGGCCCGGCGCGATCAGGTCGACACGGTCATCTTCGACGAGGTTGACGCCGGTATCGGCGGGCAGGCCGCCGAGGCGGTGGCCGGTAAGATAGTCGAACTGGCGGGCCATCATCAGGTGCTGTGCATCACCCATCTGCCCCAGATCGCCGCCTGCGCCGATCTCCACTTCAAGGTGGAGAAAAAGGTCGAAGCCGGGCGCACCCGGACCATGATCAACCCCTTGACGCGGGAGGAGCGCGTTGCCGAACTGGCGCGGATGCTGGGCGGCGACCATCCCACCCCCCAGACCATGGCTTTTGCGGGCGAATTGATCGAACGCAAGGGCAGAAAAGCCGCGGTATGAGCGAGCGGGCGGCATTGGGGCTGTTTTCCGGCGGCCTGGATTCGATCCTGGCCTGCCGGACGGTGGCGGACCAGGGGGTGCGGGTGGTGGCGCTCAAGTTCGTCACCCCCTTTTTCGATCATCATCTGCTGGCGAAAAATGAGGAATATGCCGACGCCATGCGGCGCCAATATGGCCTGGAGGTCGAGGTGATCGACATCAGCGAAGGCTATCTGCGCCTTTTGGACAACCCGGCCCACGGCTTTGGCAAGCATTTCAATCCCTGTATCGACTGCAAGATCCTGATGCTGACCAGGGCGCGCGAATTGATGCCCGCCTATGGCGCTTCCTTTCTCTTTACCGGCGAGGTGCTGGGGCAGCGGCCGATGTCCCAGCGGCGGGATACCCTGCGGGTGATCGAGCGCGATTCTGGCTGCACCGGCCTGCTGCTGCGGCCGCTCTGCGCCAAGTTGATGCCGCCTACCCAAGCAGAGTTGGCCGGACTGGTGGACCGGGAGCGGCTGCACGGCTTTTCGGGCCGGGGCCGCAAGGAGCAAAAGCGGCTGGCCGACCGGCTCGGCATCGCCGACTATCCCGCCCCGGCCGGCGGCTGCCTGCTCACCGACCCCAACCTGGCCGGCCGGATCAAGCACTTCTACCAGGGCCTCTTTTCCTTTGGCAGGCAGCGGGCGGTGGACGACATCCGCCTGCTGACCATCGGCCGCCAGTTCAAGCTGGACGACGATGCCTGGTTCATCCTTGGCCGGGACGAGCGGGAGAACGACCGCCTTCTGGCCATGCGCGGCCCGGATGACTGGCTGCTGTGCATGACCTCGCGGCCCGGCCCGCTCGGTCTGCTCCGCCATGCCCAGGCCAAGCTCGCCGGCGCCGGCCGGGAAAAGACCGTCATCCGGCGGGCGGCCGGCCTAGTGGTCCGTTTCGGGAAAAAGGAGGAGGGAGCCACAGCGGCCGAAGTGCGGATCGACCAGGGAAGCGCCGAGGTGCAGGCCCATTTCGCACCGCTGGCGGATCATGAGTTTGCCGATTGGAGGATCTGAGATGGAGCGGTACGTACAGAGCATCGGGGTCCGGCAGGTGCTGGCCCTCCTGCCTGACTGGCTGTGGGAGGCCCTGGCCACAGTGCAGGCGGAGCGCGAGGGAGAACTCTATCTGTCCGGCGGTGTGGTGCGCGATCTGCTGTTGGGCCAGACTCCGGCCGATATCGACCTGACCGTGGCTGCCGGGGCCTGGGATTGGGGCAGCCAGTTGGCGGCGCTGACCAAAGGCGCTTTGATCCCCTTGAGCCGGGAAGAGGATACCGTCCGGGTGGTCAGCCGGGGGATAGGGGTCGATATCGCCTCCTTCCGCGAAGGCGCCCGGACCATTGCCGACGACCTGATGCGGCGCGACCTGACCATCAATGCGCTGGCCTGCCGGATCGATCCACTCCTGGCCGCCCCTAAGCAGGATGAGCGGGCGCTGCTGCCCGTGTTCGATCCCACCGGCGGCTGCGGCGATCTTAGCCTTGGCCTGATCCGGGTGACCGGCGAGGAGAGCCTGAGCAGCGATCCCCTGCGGCTGTTGCGGGTTTTCCGTTTTGCCGCGGCCCTTGGATTCTCGATCGAAGATCAAACTATGGCCCAGGTGAGCCGTCTGGGGCGCCTGGTGAGAGGGGTGGCGCCGGAACGGGTTGCCCACGAGTTGGATCTGATCATGACCACCGCCGCCGCTGCCGCCACGGTGGAGGCCATGGCGGCAAGCGGGCTGTTGTGGGCGGTCATCCCGGAGTTGGCGGCCGGCATCGGCATGGCCCAGCCCAAAAGCCATCATCTCGATGTCTGGGAACATAGCCTGGAAGCCCTGCGGCAGATGGAACGGATTCTTGCCGCTCCAGCCGCCTTCTATCCCGCCTCCGGCGAGGCAATGACCGCCTGGCTGCAATGCGCCCGGCAGCGGTTGCGGCTGAAATGGGCCGCCCTGCTCCACGACCTCGGCAAGCCGGCCACCCAAGGGCTGCGCGGGGATAAAGGTGGACGCATCACCTTCTACAACCATGACCAGGTCGGGGCGCAAATGTCCGCCGAGTTGGCCTTGCGGCTGCGTTGGAGCAACGAGGCCCGCGACCAGGTGGGCCGCCTGATCGAAGGCCATATGCGGCCCTTCCACCTGGCCAATGTCGCGCGGGCCGGCGCCATGACCCTGCGGGCCGCCATCCGGATGCTCCGTGCCGTCGGCGACGACCTGGAAGGGATCTTCCTCCTTGCCATGGCGGACAGTCTGGCTGGCCAGGGGACCGAGCGGGTCGAGGGCATGGAAGAGGATCTGGCGGAACTGTACATCCATTTGAGGAAGATTAAAGCCGAGCACGTGACCCCGGTGCAAACCGGCCCGCCGATTCTGACCGGCCGGGATCTGATCGACCAACTGCACCTGCCGCCAGGGCCGCTGTTCAAGCGGATTCTTGCCGCCGTGGAGGAGGCCCGCATGACCGGCGAGGTGATTGATGCGGAAGGCGCCCTGCGGCTGGCGAAAACGATGGCGGCGCTAGAGAGCGACGCCCCAAACGCGCCGAGATGACAAACATGCGCAAAATTCAGGACTATTATTTCAAGAAGGCCAAGCAGGACAACTACCCGGCGCGGTCGGTCTACAAGCTGGAAGAGGCGCAGCTCAAATACAAATTTCTCAAGCCCGGTCAGCGGGTTCTCGACCTCGGCTGCCACCCCGGCAGCTGGAGCCTGTATGCAGCCGGCATCGTTGGCGCGGGGGGGCTGGTGGTGGCGGCCGACCTCCAGCGCACCGAGATCGCGGTGCAAAAACCCCATGCCGAAATCCATTGCCTCTGTTATGATGCCATCTCTCGGGAGTTCGTCGAGCACCTGCGGCAACACTGGCCGGGCTTCCATGTGGTCCTGAGCGACATGGCCCCCCGTACCACCGGCAGCCAGTATGCCGACCATCAGCAGTCGCTCCGCCTGGCACGGTGCGTACTCGAATTGGCAAGCCTGTTTCTTCATGAAAACGGCGCCTTGTATTGCAAGGTCTTCCAGGGTGAAGATTTTCCCGAATTCCTCAAGGAATGCAAACCGCTTTTCGCGACCGTCAAGGTGGTGAAGCCCAAAAGTTCGCGCCTGGAGAGCCGGGAAGTCTTTGTGCTTGGCCGGGGGTTGCGTCGGGCAGGATGAATTGTCAGCAATAATACGATAGAAGGAGTTGGACCGTGTCGGGACATTCGAAATGGAGCACAATCAAGCGCAAGAAAGGGGCCAATGACGCCAAGCGCGGCAAGATGTTCACCAAACTGATCAAGGAGATCACCATTGCCGCCCGGATTGGCGGCGGAGATCCCGAAGGCAATCCCCGCCTGCGAAGCGCCGTCACCGCGGCCAAGGGCGAGAACATGCCCAAGGACAATATCGACCGGGCCATCAAGAAAGGGACCGGCGATCTGGGCGGCGCGATCTACGAGGAGATCATGTACGAGGGCTATGGTCCCGGCGGGATTGCGGTCTTGGTGGAGACCATGACCGACAACAAGAACAGGACCGTGGCCGATATTCGGCATTTCTTCGCCAAAAGCGGCGGCAATCTAGGCGAGTTTGGCTGCGTGGCCTGGATGTTCGACAAGAAGGGAACAGTGTCGGTGGCCAAGGAGGGCGTGGCCGAGGACGAATTGATGGATATGGCTCTGGAGGCTGGGGCCGAGGATGTGGTCGAGGAGGAGGAGAGCTACCAGATCGTCACCGCGCCCGAAGCCTTCAACGACGTGGTGGACCAACTGGAGAAGAACGAAATCAAGTTTTCCGACGCCAGCATTGCCATGATGCCCAAGAACAGCATCGAGGTCGCCGATGAGAAAACAGCCAAATCGTTGCTGCGTCTGCTGGAGAACCTCGAGGATCACGACGATGTCCAGAAGGTGCATGCCAATTTCGACATCGCCGACGACCTGATGGAGCGGTTGTCCTGAACCATGACCGCCCTGGCCGGGATGCGCATTCTTGGCGTTGATCCCGGCTCGCGGATCACCGGCTACGGCGTGATCGCCGTCAACGGCCACCACCTCGGCTTTGTCGCCTGCGGCACTATCCGCACCGCGCAGGAGAACGATTTCTCGCGCCGGTTGCTGACCATTTTCCAGGATCTGTCCGAGGTGATCCAGACGCACGGACCTGCGGTGGCGGCAATCGAAGACATGTTTGTCGACCGCAACCCGCGCTCGGCACTCAAGCTTGGGCAGGCACGGGGCGCGGCGGTTGTGGCCGCCCTGCATAACGGGCTTTCAGTGTACGACTATCCGGCCCGGGTGGTGAAACAGTCGGTGGCCGGTTATGGTCAGGCCGAAAAGGGCCAGGTGCAGCAGATGGTCCGCACGCTGCTGGACCTTTCCGCGGTGCCCTCGAAGGATGCCGCCGACGCCCTGGCCGTGGCCATCTGCCACGCCCATCACCTGGCCCTGCACTGTATCGCCGCTTTTCGGCATTAACGTCGCGCAACAGACCCCTTTTTCTTCAACCATGCTTCCTGCCGCCTGCCGCCGATGATTGCCTCGCTCAGTGGATTGATCCTGGTCAAGAGTCCGAACGTCCTTATCGTCGATGTCGGCGGGGTAGGATATGAAGCCTTTGTTTCCGGCCGGACCTACGATGCGTGTCCAGAAACCGGGCATGCCTGTTTTCTCCATGTGCAGACGGTGGTGCGCGAGGATGCCATCCACCTGTTCGGATTCCACACCAGGGAAGAAAAGGAGATGTTCCTGCTGCTGATCACGGTTTCCGGCATCGGCCCGCGGCTGGCCCTGACCATTCTTTCGGGGATCGGAGTCGACGAGTTATGCCGGGCGATCACCGGCAAGGATCTGTCGCGGCTGACCGCCCTGCCCGGCATCGGCAAGAAGACGGCGCAGCGGATCTGCGTTGACCTGGCGGAAAAGGTCGGCGGCCTGGGCGGTTTTCCGGCTGGCGAAACCGGTCTGCGGTCAATGCCGGTATTGACCGGTGAACCCGATGCCACGAGCGATGCGGTGTCGGCCCTGATCAATCTCGGCTATCCCCAGGCCATGGCCTGGCAGGCCCTGCGGGCGGTCGAACAGCAGATGGTTGAAGGATCGGCGCCGCTCAAGGTTGAGGAACTGATCCGTCAGGCCCTGCGGTTTCTGGCGGCGCGGTAAGGATCAAGGCGGAGGAGCGGCGGGAGAGCGCGATGAAACACGAGGAACAGTTGGCCGGCAGGCGGCTTGTCGCCGGCGGATCGCTACCCGAGGACCTGCAAACCGGCGGCGAGCTCCGGCCGCGCAGCCTGGACGAGTACATCGGCCAGGATCAGGCCAAGCAGAGCCTGCGGATCTTCATCCAGGCTGCCCGCCAGCGGGGCGAGCCGCTGGATCATGTGCTGTTCCACGGTTTTCCGGGCTTGGGCAAGACCACCCTTGCCTACATCATCGCCAACGAGATGGGGGCGGGAATCAAGGTGACCTCCGGGCCGGTCATCGAGCGTCCCGGCGATCTGGCGGCCATCCTCACCAGCCTGCAGGCCGGGGATGTGCTGTTCATCGACGAGATTCACCGGCTCAACCATGTGGTCGAGGAGATCCTCTACCCGGCCATGGAGGATTTCCAACTCGATCTGGTAATCGGTCAGGGGCCTGGGGCCCGGTCGGTAAAGATGGATCTGCCCCGGTTCACCCTGGTGGGCGCCACGACCAGGACCGGCCTGCTGA
>WRFD01000012.1 GCA_009778955.1 Desulfobulbus sp. | reverse complement strand
TGTATCTTTATCATAAAGGAGCGCTCCATAAACGTTGGCATGCTCAGGGAAATAAAGGAAGAGGAAAATCGCGTCAGCATGACGCCGGATGGGATCGCGGCCTTGGTGGGCCATGGCCATCGGGTGTCGGTGGAATGTGGCGCCGGGGAGGAAAAACTCTTCGGCTACAGCCAGAAGGAAGTGATCGGCCGATCGCTGCACCTGATTGCGCCGCCCGAGGGCAAGGCGGCGATGGCCAATCAGGTCGAGCGGCTCCGGCGGGGAGCGGCAATGCAGTCTTCCGGCCTGACGTTGATCCGGCGCTCTGGCGCCTGTTTTCCGGCAGCGGTTCCATCCATCCCTTTGCCCGGTATGCCGGCCGGTTCACCAGAGCGGTGGGGGCCTTTAGCGATATCTCCGAACTCATGCTGGTCCACAAGAAGTTGCAGTCGATGAACGGCGAGCTGGGACTGCGGGTCAAGGAGCGGACCGCCGAACTCCACGAATCCAATGTGGCTCTCAAGGCGTTGTTGAACAAGCGGGAGGAAGACCGAGTGGCGCTCTCCGGGCAAATCCTCGCCAACTGAGCCCATCTGGTCGATCCCTATCTGCAGCGTTTGCTGTCCAGCGGCCTGAACGACCAGCAACGGATGCTGGTGGAAATCCTCCGGACTAATATCGAGGAGCTGACCGCGCCTTTTGCCGACGAGGTCTCTGCCAAATTGAACCGGTTGACGCCCGCCGAGATCCAGGTGGCCAACCTGGTGAAACTGGGCAAGCGCACTAAGGAGATTGCCGAGATCATGCGGCTGTCGCCGGGCACGGTCAGCATTCATCGGAAAAATATCAGGAAAAAGCTGGAGCTGACCCACAAAAAAACCAATCTGCGGACCATGCTCTCGACCTCCTTCTGAATACTGGCTCGCCAGGCTGGGCGGAAAAAGGCAAGGGGTGGGCTGTGGGGCCATCAGGCGGGGGATGCGGATGCGCGAAGCGCTTTTCTATCAGCGGATCGAAGACGGCCAGGTGGCCTGCTCCCTGTGCGGGCATCGTTGCCAGGTAGGCCCAGGCAGGCGAGGGCGGTGCGAGGTTCGCGAGAATCAGGGCGGCCGCCTGGTCAGCCTGGTGTACGGACAACTGGTGGCCCGGAACGTCGATCCCATCGAAAAAAAACCGATGTTCCATTTTCTCCCCGGCAGCCGCTCCTATTCGGTCGCTACTGTGGGGTGCAACTTTCGTTGCCGCCATTGCCAGAACCACCGGATCGCCCAGTATCCCCACACCCACGGCGGCGCTATTCCGGGGACCACGACCACGCCCGGCGAGGTGGTGGCCGAGGCCCGGCGGGCAGGCTGCGCCTCCATCAGCTACACCTATGTCGAACCTACGATTTTTTTCGAGTTCGCCTGCGATTGCGCCCGCCTGGCAAAAACACGAAACATCGGCAACATTTTCGTCAGCAACGGCTACATGACCGCCGAGGCGATCCGCTCCCTGGCGCCAATGCTGGATGGCGTCAACATCGACCTGAAGGCCTTCACCGACGAGTTTTACCGCGAGATATGCGGGGCCAGGCTTACGCCAGTGCTAGAGAGCATCAGGCTGTTCCACCAACTCGGGGTGCTGGTCGAGGTTACTACTTTGATCATCCCCGGCCTCAACGACAGCGAAGAGGAGCTGCGCGCCATCGCCCGCTTTCTGCGGAGCACGTCGGTGGATATCCCCTGGCATGTCACCGGCTTTTATCCCGCGTCCGTCATGCTCGACCGGTCGCCGACCCCAGCCGCCACCCTGAATAGGGCGCGCGCGATCGGCATCGAGGAGGGGTTGCGCTTTGTCTATCCGGGCAATGTGGCCGGCGCCGGCGGCGAGGATACCCATTGTCCGGCGTGCGGCTTGACCTTGATCCGCCGCCAGGGCTTCAGCTGTCAAGTGACGGGCATGGAGGGGAGTTGCTGCTCCGGCTGCGGCGCCTCGATCTTCGGGGTGTGGGAGGAGTCGGCGCTGTCTACCGTTTGACCGAAAATACGGCATCTCTATTCTGGCCGATCAAGGTCGGGGAGATTTTGATCGTTCCCACGCGCAAGCGTTGAAACGTAAACTTGGCTGAACTAAAATTTTCCTGTTTTTTGACCTGTTGCCGTAAATTTCAGCCTTGGTCTCCTGCCGGAGTGGTGTCCTTTTCTTTGCTTGTCCAAAGAAAGGACCAAAAGAAACGACAGCCAGGCCGCCCAGGCTACCCCGGTCAGCGAACTCCGCAACCGGCGGGGCGAAAACTCGCTGCGCTCGAACAGTTCGCCCCTTTTCCCCAGTTGCGGAGCCCGCCGCCCGGCAGAGCGGCAACGGCTCCCCGTCCGCCCAGGTCTCATCAGAATTACATGACCGTTCCTAACGTTTAAACGAGGAAACAATCATCAATATCCGTTATCCAACGAAAACGGGCGGCAAAATGCCGCCCCTACGAAAAAACATAGAAAATTATGTTATTTCCGTAAGTTATATCGAAAGCCAAGAGATTTTTGCCACCGGTCGCAATGACAAACACGCTTCGCACGATAAATTCCGTCACTACCCCTTGAGGGGAAAGCCGTCCTCTCTATCATCGCAATCAGGGGCGGGGAAGAGGCGCTGAAGGTTTTGCCTTCGCGAGGTGCGGCCGTTTCAGGCCGACGTTGGGCGGGTTCCAGGTCAGCTCGAAGGCATGACCAAAGGTGGGCAGGGCAGGGATGAATGTGGGAACCAGTTCATCGAGCGAGCCGGGGTAGCGTTGATGGGTTGCGGCAAAATCATTGACCGCCTTCTGTACCCTGAGCGCCTCTCTGAACATGCTGATTTCGTCATTACAGCGCTTCTTTACAACCTCGTTATCCGTAGTTTTCACCATGACCTGGAGGGAGATGATCGCCGCCTGCAACTGGCCGCCCTGGGCGGCGAGAATCGCCGCCAGGCGGCCGAACATCGGCGGCGCTTCCGGCAGCAGGCTGGCCTGGCTGAACACCTCGGCGGCCTCAAGCGGCTTGTCCAGGTAGCGGAACAGGTTGAAGCCCTGGAAAAAGGGAAAGATCAGGTCGGTGGGATGGACCTCTCTGGCCGTGGTCAGGATCTCATTGGTCGCCTGGGCGAGTTCTAGGCTGACGTGGGGCAGATAGCCCTGGGCAAAATAATAGGGGTCGATGAATTGCGGATAGAGGGCTGTAATCTGTTTGTAGTTATGCGCCAGCACCGGGGCATAGGCGCTCCGGTCGGCGTCGAGTTTGGCGCTGCCGAGAAAGACTGCGGATTGGACGAATGCAATTTCGCTGGTCAGTTGGCGGAGATAGCCGGTGGTGGCGCGTAGAAAGGCAGTGGTCGGCACTGGCTGCAAGGAGACCGGCCGGTCAAGGAAAAGTTTTTCCTGGGCAAGAAACGCCAGGCCATAGGCCGCCATCAGAACAAGAAGCGGAAGCTGGCGAATCGCTCTCATTTCAGATCCCTCCGTTGATAGACCAGGGCAGCGGCCCAGAGCGCTATGATTAGATACAGCGCCAGGAGCCCCAGGTCGGTGGCTAGACCTTGGGCGAGATTGACCGTGCTTTCGTCGGTGATCATCTCCTTGAAGTCAAACCGGCTGAAATCGGGAAACAGGGCGGTCAGCCATTGCAGCGCACGCTGCAAGGCAGCGGGCAGGTCCGTCCGGTTGGCGAAGCTGGCGCGGACCACCGGCAGGCCGGTGCAGATGAAGGCGTAGGAAACAGCGAGCAGCAGCACTGGAAAGCCGCCGCGCACCAGCCCGGAAAAGAGCATGATGATCGCCAGGATCATCAACTCGATGCAGAACAGTCCCGCCCAGGAAAGGGCGTAGTTAAACGGGGAGAGATGCTGGAAATAGATAGGGGTGAGTGAATTTTTGATCAGAACCAAGACCCAGTAGCCCAGCAGGGCCAGGACCAGGTTTAACAGCACCAGCAGGGCCGCCAGCCCGAGAAAGATGCCCAGCACATATTGGGTGCGGGAAATGGGCCGGGCCAGGAAGGTGTGGATGGTCCGTCGTTCCTCGTCCCAGGCCATGACCTGCACGGCATGGAACAGAAGAAAGAGCAGGCCGGTCAGCCAGCCCACCGAGAGGATGAAGTCGCCCGAGGCCCTGCCGACATCCCTAGGGATGAACTCGAAAAACAGCAGGCCGCCCGCTTCCAGGCCAAAGGCAAGGAGCACCAGCCCGATCAGGGCATGACGCCGCAGGCCGTCCAGGCAGACCAGTCGGGCAAGCGCCCAGATTTTACGCATCATGGCCGCTGCCCTCCAGGGAGTTGATAAGGCTGAGAAAGGCGGCCTCAATGGTTGCCGTCCGCTGCTGGGCCAGCAATTCGCGCGGCGGCCCGCTAAAGAGTGCTTTCCCCTTATGGAGGATGAGCAACTGGTCGGCCAACCGGTCTACATCGTCTAAAATATGAGAACAGAAGAGGATGGTTTTGCCCTGGGTCTTGAGTTCGCGGATCAGGTCGATGATCAGCCCCCGGCCCAGAGGGTCGAGCCCGCTCATCGGTTCGTCGAGAATCAAAAGCTGCGGGTCGTTCAACAAGGCCAGGACAAAGTTGGCCCGTTGCTGCATGCCCTTGGAATAGGCGCGCAGCGGTTTGTGCCGGGCCTCCAGCAGGCCGAGGTGGTTCAGCAGGGAGTCGCTGCGTTCTTTCCAGGCCGCTTTGGTCATGCCGCAGGTGGCGGCGGTGAACCGGATCAGGTCGAGGATGGTGAGGTTGGCCGGGAATGAGGCGGTTTCCGGCAGATAGCCGATTTGATCCCGTTGGCTCAAATCCGATGGCGGGCGGTTAAAGATGGTGATCTTTCCCGTGTCCGGCCGGATGAAATCCAGCATCAGGCGGATGGAGGTGGATTTGCCCGCGCCGTTGGCCCCGATCAGCCCCAGGGTTTCTCCCGCCTCCATTGTAAAGGAAACATCCTGGAGCGCGGGGCTGACCTTTTTGAACAGTTCTTTCGAGTATTGTTTCCAGACCTGTTGAAAGGTGATCATAACGTTATTTTTGCCATGGTAATTATTACGGTCATAAATTACCGAACAACATCCCGTGTGGCGCCTGCGCTGAGCGAAGCGAAAGCGTCATTTCGACTGCAAGGGAGAAATCTTTTGCTTTATTCGATAACCAACTGAAATGCCTGAGAGATTTTTCTTCACTACGCTCATCGAAATGACAGAAATGAACCTTGGATAGTGTCCCGGGAGCACGTGCTCATTAATAAGCTGAACAGCCGCCTGCCGCACGTGAGGGGTGCGATTGCGGGCCAAAGGCCAATGAACCCGATGGCCTTGCTTGCTCTAGAGTGTTTTTGATTCAAGTCTGCACGAAACTGGATTGCTTCGCTTCGCTCGCCTTGACGCCTATTTCAGTGCGGTCGTTGCGAGGAGCAAAGCGACGAAGCAATTCAGAAATGCAATCGTTTAACTCAAAACCGCTCCAGCGGCAAACCGGCCGACACCCGGATGGTATTAATTGAATAATATATTCAAAGTATAAGCAAGCGGGAAAAAAATCACCTGCCTGGAAAGGGCAGGTGTGCGGGGCAAAAAAAAACAGGGGGCAATGTGCCCCCTGTTGTGGAATGGCATGACCTCAGTCTGTCATCTGACAGCCCAGTTCTTGCCGCTAGGGCCTTTTTGCCCGTTGAAGTCATCGTTCGAGGTTTGAGCCGCTGGCAAGTCGTCAATTAAAAGCGTATATGCCCTGCCTTTGGTCGTGCCGTCCGCATTGTCTTGATAGAGAGCGGTCGTGTCGCTGTCAATTCCATAGAAGGTGTCGCCATTTAAATGTTTGCCTATGCCAACGAATGCGGTGGCAAGCTCCGGGGTTCCTCCGAGCACGCCGCTGGTTGCAAAAAGGGTAACGCCCTGACCGACGGAAAGTGCTATGCCTCTGGCCGAGGAGCCATCAAAACACGAAACAAATGGAATGCTTGGGGTTGTACCTGGGACGGCAGCGGTCGCTGCCGCCCCAGCTTCACCATTGGCTGTTCGAGCAAGTTTATCTGCACTAGTAGCCATCTCGGTCGAGCCGAATGTTTGCCAATCCGAGAACAAGGCGGCTTCCGAGGTGTTGAGGTTCCGGACGTCGCTGAGCGCGGATGCGTTGAAGCCGCGGGTCCGGTAGGCTGCGAACTGCGGGATGGCGATGGCCGCCAGGATGCCGATGATGGCGACAACGATCATCAATTCGACCAGGGTAAAGCCTTTTGCGTTGCGGACGATTTTCTTCATGGTGTTTTTTCCTCCAGGGAAATGAATTATGGGGTACAGGGTTGTTTCTTAGACGTTGCCCCGTTATTCCATGAACCATGCCAGAATGAGATTTGGCGTCGGGATTTTTTTATTTTATCGTGTTAAAATAGTATATTAATGTGCGGCATTTTTTTCGGCCATTCGTTGTGCGCCCCAACGATCAGGTGAAGTTTCCGGCAATCAATGACAACCTGAGCGAAGTGGCTGACATTTTTTGTCACCATCCCGCGTATCCCGCCTTTTCCGTCATTGCGAGGAGCGCAGCGACGAGGCCATCCAGCTTTATCACATTTCTTTGATTTGCTTCGTTCCGCTCGCAAAGACGAAATAAGGATGTTGTTTGGCGATTAAAGGCGTTGCGACAGCGAACCCATGCCATGAACGTCCCCGCCCTATTTCCCGTAGATGCCAGGGGCGGCATTTTACCGCTCGCCCGGTGACAAACTTTGCCGTTCTTCTGTCCTCTTCCTGCGGCATCCGCCTGGAGAGAGCCTGGCTGCTTGCCTTGCCTTTGCCGTCCAGGCGCTGACCAACGCCTGAGCCATGGTTATGGGCAAACAATTCATCCTTATCTTTTGAAAAAATCCGTTTATAATCGCACATGGCAAGCGAGCAGGCGGACGGCATTCTTGAGCGGTTTTGATTTAACCGATTGCATTTCTGGATCGTTTCGTCGCTTTGCTTCTCGCAATGACCGCACTGAATCAGGCGTCATTGCGAGCGAAGCGAAGCAATCCAGTTCCGTACAGTGAGAGAGGTTGGGGTGAACGGAGCGAACCCCAACGCGCGATGCTCGCCTCAACTTATGAATTTGTCGCGGCTCTTGGATGATTTTCACGAGAGAAGTTCGTTGCCATTGAAACGAGGGCGCGCCTGTGCACCGCATCAAACTCACCTTGGCCTGTTCGCTGCTGCTCCTGGTTGGGGTCAGCATGGCGGTGACGAATTTTGTCATTCTCCCTTTTTGGGTCGGCGATGTCCTGGTCCGCGAGGGCCGGTCGCTGCAACGTTTTCTGGTTGCCGCCTCCTCTGCCGCTGGCGAACATGACCCGCAATCTCCGCCTGCCGCGGTGCAATCGTTTTTAAACGACAACCCGGAAGCCTGCATCTATTGGCAGGGAACCTTCTACCCGCGCCATTCGGCCAACCTCGCCCCCTGTCAGCAGGAACTGCCGCCCCTGCTCTCGGCGGCGGAACGCAGCAAGACCGTGCAAAGCTCCTCTGCCGCCATCACCCTGCCGGATCTGGTCGGCGTTGGGCATCTGTATGTCGCTCTGCCCGACACCCCGTTCGGTGTCGTGGCCGCCGGCATGCCGCTGGCCCAGGCGCTTGGCCCGCTCTGGGCCAAGGAGCGGGTGATCGCGGTCTATCTGGCGTTCAATGCGATTATCCTGATTGCGCTTGCCTTCTTTCGTTTCCTGCGGGCCTACGTGCTGCCCATCGATCGGATGGTCGAATCCGTTGAAAATTACCAGGGCGACGGATTGCGCACCTTGCTTACCGGGAAATCGACCAATGAGTTGGGGCAACTGTCCCGCTCCATCGAGGCCATGGTGGCGCGGATCGAGGCGGACAAGGAAAAGTTGACCCAGGCGGTGGGGGAGCTGGCAGCCAAGAACAGGTTGCTGCACGACAATCAAGCGGAAATGATTCGGACGGAAAAGCTGGCTTCGGTGGGTAGACTGGCCGCCGGGCTTGCCCATGAAATAGGCAATCCGCTCAGCGTGGCGCAGGGATATGTGCAACTGCTCGGCATGGGCCAATGCGCGGAGCAGGACCGTGACGAGTACCTCGCCAAGACCTTGCAGGAATTGCAACGAATGGACACCTTGATCCGCCGGCTATTGGATTACGCCCGGTCCGGTCAGGGGGTGGCCACGCGGGTCGATGCGCATGTTGCGTTGGCTGGGATCGTAGAGGATCTGGCGACGCAGCCTTTCCTCAAGGGGATACAGCTTGAATGCCGCCTGCAAGCCCAGCGCTGCGAGGTGCTGGCGGATGGCGAGCAACTGCGGCAGATCATCTTGAATTGCGTGCTCAACGCCGCCGACGCCATCGATGCCGCCGGCCGCCGGTCCATTGGCCAAATAACCGTCGCCACTGCCCAGGGGACGGCCTCGGATGCTGGCCACTCCCCGCTGCACATCACCATTGCCGACAATGGAACGGGCATACCGGATGCGCTGTTCGGGGCGGTGTTCGATCCCTTTTTCACCACCAAGGAACCCGGCGCCGGAACTGGCCTGGGGCTGTCTGTCTCCTTGGCTTTGGTGGAGTCGATGGGAGGGCGGATGGAGGCGCACAGCCGGGAGGGCGAAGGAACCACGATGCTGATCGCTCTGCCCATGGCGGCACAGGACGATGCGGTTGAGGCGAAATAAAAAAATCCCGAAAACGAAGGAACCCGCGTCTACTATATATTAGGAGTCTGATACAGGAGCCATGTTGCAGACAATTCTGGTGATCGACGACGAAGCCAACATGCGGCACATGTTGAGCGCTTTACTGACCAAACAGGGGTACAAGGTCGATGTCGCGGGCAATGGCGCCGAGGGGCTCGATTGGATGGGCCGGGCCCGGTACGATTTTGTCCTGTGCGACTTGCGAATGCCGGTCATGGATGGGATGGCGTTTTTGGAGCAGGTGGTGAGCAAGGGATGGGGGGCCACGGTCATCATGATGTCCGCCTATGGGACCATCGATCAGGCGATCGAGACGGTCAAACAGGGGGCGTACGACTACATCTCCAAGCCTTTCAAGCTCGAAGAAATCTTGCTGGTGCTGCGCAAAGCGGAAGAACGTGAACGGTTGCGCCATGAAAACAAGCAGTTGAAGGAGAAGATCGAGGCCCTTGACGGGCAGCTGGCCTTTGGCGGCATGGTGGGCAAGAGCAAGGCAATGCAGGATATCTTCAGGCTGGCCGGCAAGGTGGCGCGGCACAATACCACGGTCCTGATCACCGGCGAATCGGGGACTGGCAAGGAACTGGTGGCCAAGGGCATCCATGCGGCAGGTAAGGGGAGCGAAGCGCCGTTTGTGGCTGTCAACTGCGGCTCCATTCCGGCGCAGCTTCTGGAGAGCGAATTTTTCGGCTATGCCAAGGGGGCCTTTACCGGGGCCGAGCGCGACAAGAAGGGCCTGTTCGAAGAGGCGCATCATGGCACCCTCTTTCTCGATGAAATCGCTGAACTGTCGCTCGATCTCCAGGTGAAGCTGCTGCGGGTCTTGCAAGAAGGTGAAGTGAGAAGGCTGGGCGAGAGCAAAAGCCGGAAGATGGATGCGCGGGTGCTGGCGGCCACGAATAAAGAATTGTCCACCCTGGTCGAGCAGGGAGAGTTCAGGGAAGATCTCTACTATCGACTGAACGTGCTCAACATTCATATCCCTCCGCTTCGGCAACGGATGGAAGAACTGCCGCTTCTGTGCCGCTTCATCCTGCACAAATGCACGGCGCGTTTGGGGATCGACATTCAGGAAATTTCTCCGGTCGCCATGGAGCTGCTGATGCGGCACGAGTGGCCGGGCAATGTCCGCGAATTGGAGAATGTCTTGGAGCGGGCGCTCATCCTTGCTGATAAGCAAACCATCCTGCCGCAGCACCTGCCGGAACAACTGGGGGGGCGGCAGGAACGGAGGCGGATCGGCGATGTCTTGGGAACCTATTCGTTGAAAAAGGCAAAAATCATCATGGAAAAGCAGTTGATCAGCCGGGCGATGGAAGCGACCCAAGGCAATAAAAGCAAAGCGGCGCAGTTGTTGGAGTTGAGCTATCCCGCCTTGCTGGCCAAGTTGAAAGAGTATGGGTATTGATGAGCGCGTTATTCACCGAACACTGACCTGGGATTTTTCTGTCATCTCGATGGGCGCAGCGAAGAAAAATTTTTAAACATTTCAGCGAGTTCTCGCGCAAGCCAAGGAAATTTCTCCCTGCGGTCGAAATGACGCGTTCGCTTCGCTCAGGGCAGGCGCCGTAAGGGATGTTGTTTGGTGATGAATGACCGTTGAATATTAAATAAAATTATAGTTACAGGCGAAAGTGGAAAATAATTTTATACTTGAGTGCGGCTTTAGGGCTGGCGCGAAGAAGTTTTTTTATTGCAACTGCTTGTAATTTCTTTGTTATCAATAAGGACCGGTAGCTGGACTGTTTATTGCTTTGGTTTATGGCGGAAGCTGTGGCCCAAGAAATGGCGCTGTCAGTATTCCCCGCTTGCCTTGGGTTGTGAAAATATCGATAATATTTGAGGGCGTACCGAACGGGCGGCCGGGTCGGTCGCCCGTTTCTACGCAACGATGAATTGACAATGCGCATATGTTTCGGTGGCAGATTAAGACCAAACAAGTAAGGAACCCGTCCATGAAAACAACATTGCCGCTTTCGCTCCTCTTCTTCTGTTTTGTTTTGATTCATCCCGGATTAACTCTTGCTGGTCATAATTTGCGTATTTGCGGGCTGGTGGAACAGATCAACAAGGAAAAAAACACCGCCACCATCAAGGTGCGGAGCTTGACCTGTCCTGGAGATCAAAAATTCAGGTTGTCCGACGACTTAGACCGCACAACCTTCAGCGTGGGCCAGAACCGATGCTTTGTCATCGACAGCAATACCTGTTCCGATACCGCCATGCATACAATACTCACAATCGACAAACGAAAGGGAGAATGATCATGCGAAAACTTACCCTCTTCGCTCCCCTGGCGGTTTTGTTGACCGCCGCGACCGCCTTTGCCGTCGGCAGCATGGTCGACTACTGCCAGGCGCCTGCTTCCATCAGCGGGTCCCCTGCGCCCAATGTTCTTTTGGTCGTCAATGCCAGCGCTTCCATGAATGAGTTGGCGTACCCCCGCATCGATGGTGCTGGTAACGAAATCGGCTATAATCCCAATACGCTCTACGAAGGGTATTTTGATCCCAGAAAGAATTACACGCTCGCTGGCGATGGCTATATAGAAGACGATAAGGTGGTGGATGGATGTTTGTTGCAATGCGCCGACAACCACATGGAGTGTGTAGATTCAACTTTTGGCTACACAGGCTGCGGCGGGAAAAACTCTGGCGGCTGCAAAGGCGGCCAGTACCCCTGCTGCACTCTCTGGGAGACGGTGCCGGGTTCCTGTGGCGCTTATGATGCGGAAGGAGCATTTGGCAATGGCAACTACCTCAACTGGCTGCACATGACCAGAATCGACGTGCTGCGTTGGGCCTTGACCGGAGGCGCTCCCGCGGGATGCGGCGGCAATCATAATTCCCAGCAGGAGTGCGATGTCAGTGGATTTAAGGAGTCCAACTCTAAGGTGCCATGCACGGGCAATGGCGCCGATGTCGGCGGCTGCACGCTCGGAACGTCCAACGGCATACAACTCATGGCACGTTGGGACCGGCTCACCGGGGAAAGCGGCGGCTTGCTCTATCAACTCAAGAATCTTTCGGTCCAACCCCGCATAGGCATCATGCTGTACCAGGGCTCGGGGGTGGTTGAATACACCTATATCGGCGACTTCAGAGCTTCAACGAATGCAAGCTCTGATGATGCCGTCAATCAGTACAAGAATACGATCGCCAAATTGAATGCCCAGGCGCCGGCTGGTGATGCCGCAACCGCTCCGGCCCTGTGGGCGGCATACGCTTATTTTTCTCAACGGTCTTCCGTCTTCGGCAGTCCTTCCCCGCAAACCGGAGGGGGAGGGGGCAGTGCGGCGAACAATCCAATGTATCAATGCATAGACAAGAATGGCGACGGCATTTGCCAGGGCAACGAAGTGGTTCCGATTCCATGCGCGAAAAATTTCATGATTCTTCTCAGCGATGGGGGATGGAACATGGGCGGGCAGCCTCCGCCGGTCTCCACGTGCAGTATCGATACCGGCTACAACTACAGCACCGGCTACACCATGGGCGGCTATTCCGCTGATCCGGTGGTCGCTGCCTATAACCTGCACAAAGAGGGATTCCTCAATCTGCCGCTCAGCGTAAATTCAAGGGTGGAGACCATCTACACCCTTGGCCTGTGGCTCTCCCCAAGGGGCGACAACGCCATGAAGCAGATCGCCTTGTATGGCGGTTTCGACACCAACAAAACCTGGCCCAGCAATCTCACGGATTTCCCCCGGGATTCATGTGTGGCCGATTATTGCAGCGCCAAGGCCAAAGGCAGCCTGTGCGCCGCAATGCCTCCCTCTTCCCCGGATTGGGACAAAGATGGCGATGGCGTTCCCGACAACCATTTGTCGGCGTCCAGCGCAACGGAAATCAAAAATAAGATTATCGCCATTATCATGGACCTGATGAAGAAGGCCTCGTCCGGCACAGCGCTTTCCGTTCTGGGGTCCAGCGAGGGAAGCGGCGCGGTTATGATCCAGACCCTTTTCTACCCCAAAAGGGTCTTCAACAACGGGGAAGTCACCTGGACCAGCGACCTGATGAATTACTGGTATTATCTGGACCCCTTCTTCACCGGCATGAACATCTATGAAGATACGGTCCGGGAAGGCGGAGATTTTTCCCTGCTTGACCTGACCCAGGACTATATCACCAGCTTTGACTACCAGGCCGGGGAAGGCCTGACCGTGGCTTCTCTGTGGCAAAATGGCGTGCGCAAAGGGCAGAGATCACTGGAACTTTCCCGCGCTGTCTGGCGGTCCGGGTTCAATCTCTGGTGGACGAAACCCGCAGAGAGAACCGTGTACACTTCTCGAAACGGATCGGAGTTGTTGTCATTCACGCCGGCAAACAGCAGCCTGCTGGCCCCATATTTCGATCTGTCCGATACGGACGCCAAAACACTCATCGACTATGTGCTTGGCTATGATTGCACCAACGCCGGTGTGGGCTGTGTCTGCGGCGAACCCGGCTGCGACAAAAAAATAGGCAGAAACCGGACCGTGACCACGGGTGTTTGCTCCCTCAGCAGAGCTCCCTGTGAGGACGATACGAATTGTCCCGCCGCCTCCGGGGAAACGTGCGTCCAGGAAACCCATGTGTGGAAAATGGGCGATATTATTTCAGCCACACCCCGCACCATGTCCTCGGGACCGTTGAATGCTTTTAACTTGACAAGTCCTTACGGCTTCAACGACCGGTCGTACGACCAATTCGTCAAAAGCAACGACTACAGGGATCGGCAACTCGTTTTTTCCGGAACCAACGGCGGCATGTTGCATGCATTCAAGCTGGGGAAACTCTTGCAAACATGGTCTGGAAAGACCCCGTATCAAGCGGCGAAACTGGAAGGAAGCACAGGCCCCGGAGGCATAGGCACCGAAGCCTGGGGCTATATTCCCAAGAATGTGTTGCCGTATCTGCAGTTCCTCAAGGAGGATAGCTACTGCCACATTTATATGGTGGATGGGCCCTTGACGCTCACCGATGCCTCGATCAACTGCTCGCTGACCAATTATTGGGATTGTCCCAAAGCGACCACCATGTTGACCGCCGATTCCAATGATCTGAATTTTGACAGCACGAGTTGGCGTTCGGTGTTGGTCGGCAGCATGGGCATTGGCGGCGCCACCTGTGCAACGATAAATCCAACGGTAAGTCCTAAAGGCGTCGCGGCCCCTCTTGCGGACACATCGAAGGGATGGTCGTCGTATTTTGCGCTGGATGTGACCAACCAGACAAGCCCGAAGCCCCTTTGGGAATTTTCTCACCCTAACCTGGGGGTAACCAATGTCGGCGCCGGGATCGTCAAAACAGGAGGCAACAGAGGGGAATGCTCCAACAACATTGCAGTCTCCTGCTTGCTTGACAGCGATTGCTACGGGGGCAAATGCAATGCCACCATCGGCGAGACCAATGGCAGATGGTTTGCCGTGTTGGCATCCGGATCGACCGGCCCAATCTCAAGCAACGAGTTTAAAGGCGCCTCGAACCAGACCTTGAAATTGTTCATCCTCGATCTCAAGACCGGGGACTTGCTGCGCACCATCGATACCGGCATCACCAAAGCCTTTGCCGGTTCCATCTCCAACAGCATCCTTGATTTTGAAAAGGATTTACCCAACTCTGTCGGCAACTACCAGGATGATGTCCTGTATGTAGGGTATATCCAGGACATCGGCGGCAGTAACCAAGGCGGGGTGCTACGGCTTGCCATCAACGACAACATCGATCCTGCGAAGTGGACCTGGAGCAAGGTTTTTGCGGATGGAGAACTCGGGCCGGTCACCGGCGCGGTGGTGAGTCTGATTGATCGGAAAAACCAGACACTCTGGATGTACTTTGGCGAAGGCCGGTATTTTTACAAGGAGGACGACCTCGCGGCCCAGCGAAGACTTTTTGGGGTCCAGGACACCTGCTTTGACTGGGAAACCAGATCCCTCAAGTCCACTTGCACCGAGATGAGAGTAGCCACCGATCTGCAGAACCAAACGGCCCCAGTCATGTGGGACATGAGCAAAAAAGGCTGGTACATTCTCCTTGACGCAGCGAATTCCGAGTCAGGAACCAGCGCCGAGCGGGTCGTTGTCTCTCCGGTGATCGATCCCCAGGGAGTCATTTATTACGCGAGCTTTGCTCCGAACACGGATGTTTGCAGTTTTGGCGGACTCTCCTATATCTGGTCGGTGGACTATAAAACCGGCGATGTGCCAAAAATCCAAGGTGGAGCCTCCAGGGGAAAAACCATAGTGCAGACTTCCACCGGCGCGGTTCAAACCGTCTCGATCACGGACGGTCGACGTTCCGCGAGCATTCCTGGCCAAATTCCTGGCGGAATAAATCGGTTCACTCCGCCGGGTCCTGTCAGGCAATTTTTACATATTCAGGAAGAGTAGCCATGAAAGGACAAGGTGGTTTCACTCTGGTCGAACTGATAGTGGTGGTGGTGATTATCGGCGCCCTGCTGGGGGTGGCGACTCTCTATTTTGTGCAGCTCAACGAAAAATATAAGGTTGAATCGCTGACCAAAGAGATCTACTCCACCCTGATGAAAAACCGCAATGACGCGGCGACGACCAATACGCCACGGGTGATCGAACTGGCCGCCGACCGGATACGATCCGGCCCGGATGCCGACGGGAATAGAAACATTGACGACGGAGAGCCTGTCAACGAGATGCAGTCGTCCGGATTTGTTTTTCAATTCACCGGCGCCAATCGCATCGCGTTCGACAGGCGAGGATTGACCACCGATAACCAAACATTGATCATAACAGGGGCTAGATTCGGTGCGACGCCGGCTATGGATTGCATCAGCATCGCCGCCACCCGCATCAACATTGGTAAAATGGAGGCCGGAAACTGTGTCCACCGATAAACAATGGATAGGCCAGCAGCAAGGCTTCACCCTCATCGAGGTCATGTTTGCCCTGTTTATTTTCTTGGTGATCGCGCTCGGCCTGGCGGCAGGAGAAATCTCCGCCTTGCGGGCGCAAACAGACAATCTGTTACGGGATCAAGCCCTCAAGTTGGCGGAAGATCAACTCAATAATCTCAGGAGTCAACGGTTCACTCTGGACGGCGGCGAGGCTCCCGCGCTGAACGCGACCGGCGCCTGGACTCCACCTGACGAGCAGACTGTAACCATGCGGGGCGGGGTGGTTAATTTCACCCGAAGGGTTCAGATCACAGACATAGCCGCATCTGCCACCGCATTGAAACGCATTGATGTGGTGATCGGATGGAACCAGGGAAACAACCCGCCATTACAGCCGACAAATAGAAACCATCAGACCTTGTTGAGTACAATTATTGCGCGCAGTGAAAAGGGACGGCTATGAAACGTGACGACAATACGCTTCCGATCCTGAGCCAATCCGGCTTCTCTTTGGTGGAGTTGCTGGTTTACATGGTGATCCTGTCCGTGTTAATGGCGCTCATTACCGTGAGTTTCACCCAAACGGCTCGCCAAAGCGCGCGGCAGAGCGGCATCGCGGAAACTCAAATCGAAACCGGGGTGGGACTCGAACTTTTGCGCTCCGACCTGGAGAGTGCGGGGTTCGGGCTGCCTTGGGGTCCTGATGATGCCACCTTCCCGGGATATGGGGAACCAGGTCCCTTGGGCGGCGTTGGCGTGCCAAGTGCTCTCAACGGCGTGGATCTGTCCGCCGATAGCCAAAACACCGCGGATTATCTGGTCATCCGGGCAACCAGCGTGATTCGAGACCCGGCCGGTCAGAGATGGGGCTGGTTAGGGTTTGACGCCAGCGGCACGCTCCGCATAGACTCTTTAAGCAGGGAACCACTTGATAATGATTGGGTCATCGCTTTGCGCACCAACATTTCCGCGGCAAATACCCGCAGCCTGGAAACGGATGTCAGCGGCGTATTTGGGTTCCATGCAAATGCCGCAAATCTGGAAGCTATCGCTCCTGCCCCCACTATCAACGATCCAGATGGGGAACGATTGCTTCTGTATGCAATTGCTGACAAAACCACAGCCGCCATCTCCAGACCGTTCAACCGGATAGACTATTACATCCAACCGGGCGGCGAGGTTCCATCGCGTTGCGCGCCCGGCACCCGTACTCTTTCGCAACGACAGCTCAATCAGACTGATGGCAATTTTAGCTCTCCCCAGCCGGTGGTTGATTGCGTGGCGGATTTTCAGGTGGTCTTCTTTCTGGACACCGATGAGGACGGAGGATGGGACCAACGCGTGAACGCCAACGGGTTAGCCGGCTTGAATGCCGCGCAAATCAGGAATCGAGTGAAAGAGGTCCGCTGCTTTATCCTCCTCCATGAAGGAGGAGAAGACCGTTCCTACACCCACCCGACCGCAAATGTCAATGTTGGAGTAACGGATGCCAATGGCAATTTAGAAATAGCGGATGACGGGAGCGGTCCATTGGGGCGGCAATTTAATCTAGCCGCGAGCATTGGCCCCAATTGGGCGAATTACCGTTGGAAGGTGGTCAACCTGACCGTCAACCTGAAAAATTTAAGATAATCCTCTTCTGCGAGGAGGCTGCCATGCGTTTTACAGGCAAGATGGGCAAACCCCTGAACAATCAAGACGGCATAGCCCTGGTGACCGCGCTGATGCTGGGCATGTTCGGCATGTTGATGGTGGCGGCGCTCTTGTTCATGGTCAATACCGGAACCTGGACGAGCGGTTCCCAAGCGCGGCGACAAACAGCCCTGGCAGCAGCCCATGGGGCCAATAACTTTTTTGCCAAAGAAGTGCTTCAACGGGGCATAGAGGGAACCAGCCTGAGCGCCATGGGCGCCTACAACGGGATGTTGAGCCCCGTCGATGCCGCTGCTTTCGCCACAAAGCTGGACATGACGGGGCGAAGCGGCGATGCGACAGGCTATCCCAACAATCCGGTGGATGCCGTCATAACATTCACATCGCCGACCGGCGGGCCTGATATCATAGTTAACGCAACCCTGACCAGCACCAAGAGAGGCAACAGCGGAGCATCGTCCGACCTTTTAATGACCGGCGGCGTAGTCGCCAATGATGCCGGCACCGTAACGCCGCAACATTTCCCCTTTCTGTATCAAATCCGGGTTGACGGGCAACGTGCCGCCGGTCCGTTGCAGCGCGTCGAACGGGCGCGACTCAATTCGCTGTATATGTATTGATCCCCGGCAGGCTCGACTCATCCCCCTGGAACCGGTCCGCCATACAAGCGGGGCGGTTTGATGAGGTAGTAAAACGATCGGCCAAGAGTTGAACCCGCCTCCGGGATGGGCCGAGGGTCTAGACCGGCAGGTGGGTTTCGCGTTTATGGGTCCGTGTGCGCCTTTCATTTATGAGAGTGAGTGCTTTCATCATTTTTCCTGATCGCTTCCAAGGGTTTTTTTCTTGACTTCCGATGCTCTTCTGAATAAATAACGAAAAAGACTGAATGCTGGTTCAGTCTTTGCGTGTAGGACCAAAAACCGGCCATCTGCCCGGAATTAAAGCAGGCTAACTGTTCTCACAAAGAATACAACCAGAGAGGAAAAAAAGTATGAGTTCAAAATTGGTAGCGCCCCATGGTGGAAAAGGTCTTGTTTGCGCCTTGCTTGAAGGTGCGGCTCGTGAAGCAGAACTGAAGAAAGCCGCTGGGTTGAAGCAGATTGAAGTTTCCGATCGCGCCAAGGGCGACCTGATTATGATGGGCATTGGCGGCTTTTCCCCGTTGAGCGGTTTCATGACCAAGGCCGACTGGAAGGGCGTCTGTGAGAATTTCCAAATGGCGGATGGCACCTTCTGGCCCGTGCCGATCACCTTGGATGTCTCCGCAGCCGATGCCGGCGGCATCAACATCGGCGATGAAATTGCTCTGGTCAACAAAGGCGTGACCTATGCGACCATGAAGGTCACCGAGAAATTCGAAATGACCGAAGCCGACAAGCGGTGGGAATGCGAGAAGGTTTTCAAGGGTCAAGGCGAAGAGTCGGCAGACGATAAGTTCTGGGAAATCGCACCCAAGGATCATCCTGGCGTTATCATGGTTTTTGCCCAAAAAGAGTTCAACCTGGCAGGTCCGGTCAAGGTTCTGTCCGAGGGCGAGTATCCGAAAGAATATCCTGGCATCTATTTGAAGCCTGCCGAAGTTCGCGCTATGTTTGACGAGCGTGGATGGGCCAACGTTGCCGCTCTGCAGCTGCGCAACCCGATGCATCGTTCCCACGAATTCCTGGCCAAGATCGCGATCGAAGTGTGTGATGGCGTACTGATTCACAGCTTGATCGGTAACCTCAAGCCCGGCGACATCCCCGCTCACACCCGCATTGAGGCCATCAAGATTCTGATCGACCATTATTTCGTCAAAGAGAACGTCATCAATGCCGGTTATCCGCTGGATATGCGTTATGCCGGTCCGCGCGAAGGCCTGCTCCACGCTACCTTCCGTCAGAACTATGGCGTTAACAACATGCTGATCGGCCGCGACCACGCCGGTGTTGGCGACTTCTACGGTCTGTTCGAGGCCCAGCAGATTTTTGATCGCATTCCGAATACCGGCAATCCGGCCAAAGACCTGCTCTGCAAGCCGATGAAGATTGACTGGACCTTCTATTGCCATAAGTGCGATGGTATGGCTTCTCTCCGCACCTGCCCACACACCAAGGACGATCGCGTCATCCTCTCCGGCACCAAACTGCGCAAGGCCCTGTCCGAAGGGCAGCCTGTTGTTGACCACTTCGGTCGCGAGGAGGTTCTTGCTCTGCTGCGCAAGTATTATGCAGGCTTGACCGAGAAGGTCGAGGTCAAGATGCAGAGTTTTGCAGCCGGAACCAAGATGTAATCTATTTCAGTAGTACCTGAAATCTTCTGTGCAAGGAGATGTCGCGCCACGCGGCATCTCCTTTTTTATTGCAAACCAATACATGGTGCGGTAGGGGGGCATGTGATTCGCGTTGATTGCGGCAAAGAACACGGTGGGGAGACGATGGAACAAACGATTCAGGTCGGCTTGGGTGAACGGAGCTATCCGGTTGTGATCGGCGCGACCATTTTCCGGCGCATCGGGACCAAGCTGCAGACCATGGGGCTTGCCAAACGATATGCCGTTATCGGCGATGATCGAGTGGCATCGCTGTATGGCCAACAACTCCTGGAAGTGCTGCATGGCGCCGGTCTTGCCTGCGAGTTGATCACCTTTCCGCACGGAGAAGCAAGCAAACGGCTCGACACCATTGAACAGCTGGCGAGCCGTCTGGCCGAACTGGGTTTTGACCGCAAGGACGGCCTGGTTGCTTTGGGGGGCGGCGTGACCGGCGACATGACCGGATTTCTGGCCTCCATCTACATGCGCGGCATCCCTTTCGTCCAGATACCGACCAGCTTGTTGGCGCAGGTGGACAGTTCCGTTGGCGGCAAAACCGGAGTCGATCTGCCCCAAGGCAAAAATTTGATCGGCGCCTTTTACCAGCCGAAGGCTGTATTTATTGACACCGAGGTGCTGCAAACCCTGCCGCGGAACGAATTCCTCGGCGGGATGGCCGAGGTCATCAAATACGGAGCCTCGATTGATGCGGATTTTTTTTCCTGGCTCAGCCAAAAACAAGTTGCCATTCTCGGACTCGATCCCCCTGCGATCGCGGCGATGATCCGGCGCTGCTGTGAATTGAAAGCCAAAGTGGTGGAGCAGGATGAACGGGAAGGGGGGCTGCGCCGCATCCTGAACTTTGGTCATACCATTGGTCACGCGGTTGAGGCGGCTTCGGGATACCGGCTGAACCATGGGTTCGCAGTCGCCATCGGCATGCGGGCCGTGGCTGAACTGGCCGTGCGCATCGGCATAGCCGATTCGTCGGTTGTTGCTGAGATTGTTCAATTGTTGCGGGCGTATCACTTGCCGACCGATATCCCGCCTGAATTTGACCGCGCCGCCTTGCGGGCCTATTTGAGCGTTGACAAAAAAACCGTTGGCGGCCGCATTTGTTTTGTATTACCCGAAAGAATCGGCAAGGTTCGCATTGCCGATCAGGTCGGGGAGGCGGACATTGCGGCGGTGCTGGGAGCGTAAGAGCGGGGCTCCCCGTTGACTTTCATTGCTGCATCGGGTTATCCTGCCCGATGCCATTGGTCCGCCGGTCCATTGCCTGCTCTCATAGTTCGATGCCGTGGAGCTTCATTTTTTCCCATAGATTCTTCCGGCTGATTCCCAACTGGCCGGCCGCCTTGGTCCGGTTGCCGCCGCAATGGGCCAGGGCATTGATGAGGCATTGTTTTTCGGCGCTGGCGATGGCCACGCTGAGCGGCATAGCGGCAGTCTGGTTGACCTCTGTCCGTAAGGCATGCAAATCGGCGGGAAGATCGCTGCGAGTGATCTTCGGACCCGGCGACAGCACTGAAACCCGTTCGATAATATTTTTCAGCTCCCGGACATTGCCCGGAAAGTCATACCGTACCAGGATCTGCATGGCTTCATGGGAGAGCGACAGGTCCATGCCTCGTTTTCGGCCGAATCCTTGCAAAAAATGGGCGACCAGCAGTGGAATGTCCTCGGTCCGCTCCCGCAGGGGGGGCAGGTGCAGGGGGATGACGCTTAATCGGTAGAGCAGGTCGCGACGGAACCGTCCCGCTTCGGCTTCCTCCTTCAGGTTCTTGGCTGTTGAGCAAAGCAGCCGCACATCGACGCGGATGGTTCTCGTGCCGCCCAACCGTTCGAATTCTCCCTCCTCCAGCACCCGCAGCAGTTTTGCCTGTAAGCCCAGCGGCAAATCGCCGATTTCATCCAGCAGCAAGGTGCCGCCGTCGGCCAGCTCGAAACGCCCGAGTTTTTTGGCATGCGCTCCGGTAAAGGCGCCTTTCTCATGTCCGAAAAATTCCGATTCCAGCAGGCCTTCAGGAATGGCGGCGCAGTTGATGCGAATATAGGGTTTGTCGGCCCGGTGGCTGGTCCGGTGCAGGGCATTGGCCGCCAACTCCTTGCCGGTTCCCGATTCGCCGCTGATGAGCACGGTGGAGTCGGTCGGCCCGATCTGGTTGATCAGGGAAAATATGTTGCGGATTGTCGCGCTGTTACCGATCATGTCCGGATATTCCTGGTTGCAGCGGTCCTCCAGCGAGGCGCAGCGGGCCCGGACGGTCTGCATCTCGAAAATGCGGTTGATGCGAATGATTAAATCATCCATTTCAAAGGGCTTGAGAATATAATCGGCAGCGCCATGCCGCAGGCAGGCAATGGCATCTTCCACCGAACCGTAGGCGGTCATCAGAAAGATATCGCTGAACGGCGAATGCTTGCGGGCCCGTTCCAGCAATTCCATGCCTCCCATGCCCGGCATGCGGATATCGGAGAAAATCAGGTGATAGTGTTTCTGATCCAACCGGTTCAACGCATCATGGCCGTTGACCGCCACATCGACCTGCCATTTTTCTCGCCGTAGGCGGTCGCGCACGGTAATGCGCATGATTTCGTCGTCTTCAACCAGCAGGATCTGTTTCATCAAAAAGCGCGGGAAACCCCTGATTTCAATCAGGGGAGGGATAGCGCACATCCCGCTTTCCTCCTGTGGTAGTTGCTATCCTTGTTAAATACCCATAACCATCGCCGCGTTGAATCAACCGGCAATGACGGTGAGATATGCCTTGCGCCACTCCCTGCGGCGTCTGAATGTTG
>WRFD01000011.1 GCA_009778955.1 Desulfobulbus sp. | reverse complement strand
GCTTGGCCCGGGCCAGCTGCCAGATCGCGCTGAAGAACCTGGCCTACAATCTCCAGCGGTACGAGTGTCTGCTCCGCCTGAAGCTCTTTCCTTGGCCAAAGCTGGGGTGAACTGCGTCCAAAGTCCAGAAGATGAGAGAAAACAGGAAACAGAGAACAAAAACGGCTGATCTGCCGCTCAATAATGGGATGCTGTTGGGTGTCCTTGAGCCCTTGGTGGCGTGCTCCCACTGTTGACGGCTCACGTTTTAGGGCTCACTCAATAAAATTTTCCCAGCTTCGCCGGGCCGCTGCCGTGGAACCGGATGTTAGAGGTGCCCTTATATGGACGCCTCCCGTTTGGCAAGAGATGATTTGATTTTTGGCGTTGAGGATCAAGTGCAGTCTTATATCCGGCCTGTGTCGCAGACTGGATCAGCCGCTGGCGCTGATGGCCCCTTGGGCTCCATCGTCAGCAATACCTGCCGCACCCCAGGGGCGGAACCTGATGCCCCTACCTTCGACATCACCACTACACCTGACGCTACTCAACGCCGTGCGCTTGAACTGATCAAACAAATCCGGCCGTAGTCAGAAAGCCGCACCCCAATTCCGCGCCAACTCCTTGTCGTATAAGCGAAATTCGGCTTTTGTCGGCTGGAACTTCGGCTTAGTCTTGACGAAGCCCGGACAATGGTGGAGAAATTCATTGCCCATTACAACCACGTTCGTCTGCACAGCGCCATTAGCAAGCGAAGCGATACATTCGTTTCACTCAATGCGTTTTTTTCCGTCTTTGCGAGGACCGAAGCGAGGCGGCGAATCCTGCGAAATAGGGCTTACGGCTGGTTTGCTTCAGTTCCGCTCGCAATGATGCACAAGCATCCCTTGCTTGATCGTTCCCGCGCACAGGCGTCGGAACGATCGTAAAAATTCCCTGACGCTGCGGTCCAAGGAAAAAAAGTCTCTCCTCGTTGCGCGCCACTTTTTTTGGATGCCCGGGCTCTGCTGCCGAACAGAAAAAAATAACGCGCCCCTTCCGTTTCAATTCGACTCAATATCTTAGAATTGCGAAAATTTACGGTCTTTTCTTTTTTTATGAAAATTCGACTTAAGTCAGGCGGCAAAGAATCCGAAAAGTGTAGCGAGAGACAGCGGTAAGAGAGAACACAGCTACGTTTGTATCGTTTAGCCGAAGAGTCCGTCACTGGATGACCGAGGCTGAAAATTCATGGAGGAAACCATGGCTTTAACGATCAATACAAACGTCGCATCCCTGAATGCCCAGAGAAACCTTACTCGTTCCCAAGGCGATCTCGCCACCTCGATGGCCCGACTGTCCTCAGGCCTTCGCATCAACTCCGCCAAAGACGACGCTGCCGGTCTCGCCATCTCCGACCGGATGACCGCCCAGATTCGTGGCCTCAACCAGGCATCCCGCAACGCCAACGACGGCATCTCCCTTGCCCAGACTGCGGAAGGGGCGATGCAGGAATCGACCAATATTCTCCAGCGCATCCGTGAGTTGGCCGTCCAGGCAGCCAATGCCACCAACTCAGCCGCCGACCGCGCCGCCCTCCAGTCCGAGGTCAATCAGCTCAAGACCGAGATGAACCGGATCGCCCAATCCACCACCTTCAACGGGCTGAAGATCCTCGACGGCACCTTTGTCTCGCAACAGTTCCAAGTCGGCCCGAATCCGAACGAAGTCATCGGATTTTCGATTAAATCAATGGCAGCCGAAGACCTGGGCCGCTACTTCCACCGCGGGGTCAACACCACCCAAAACCAGGGAAGTGGCGCCGCGACCGCCGCCAACGCCACGCCGCCGGCTGCCAACACTATCGCCGCCCAAACCCTGACCATCAACGGCTCGAAGGGTGTCGGAACCGTGGCGGTCCCCGCTGGCGCGACCGCCTGGGATATCGCTGGCCTGGTCACCAATACCGCCTCTATCACCGGAGTGACCGCGACGGCCCGCACCGAAGCGACTATCGGGAACCTGTCCGCCGACGGCATTGTCAGCCTGACGCTGGGCTC
The DNA here is from genome assembly GCA_009778955.1 of Desulfobulbus sp. Lineage (GTDB taxonomy): Bacteria > Desulfobacterota > Desulfobulbia > Desulfobulbales > Desulfobulbaceae > Desulfobulbus. Next base: position 20,383 of record WRFD01000011.1, on the reverse strand, counting down.
CGGCGGCAACACCGCGACCATCAACGCCTCGGTCTCCACTACCGATCTGAGCGAACTAGCCACGGTCATCAATGACCAAAGCGGCACCACTGGCGTAACCGCCGTCGTCAACTCTGCCGGCACCCTCACCCTGGTTCAGGCTGAAGGAAAAGACATTCAAATCAGCGATTTCACCCATTCATCCGCCGGAGCGACTCTCGATGCAACCGGTGCGGACAACATTGCCGAAACCTTGACCAGCGGCGCAGCCGACTCTACCCGGATCTCGGGCGTGGTTGAATTTTCTTCCCAGGATTCCTATACCATCGCATCCAATGTGGACGCTGCCTCCGGCTCGATTCTGGACATGGCCGCCGGCGCCAATACCATCGCCAGTTTCGAGTCCATCAGCGCCATCGATATCAGCAGCATCCTCGGGGCCAACGGCGCCATGAAAATCGTTGATGCCGCCCTGGCAAAAATCGATGCCCAGCGAGGCGATCTCGGCGCGATCCAGAACCGGTTCGAATCGACCATCGCCAACCTGCAGAATGTCGCCGAGAACCTGACCGCCGCCCGGTCGCGGATTATGGATGCTGACATTGCGCAGGAAACCTCCGAGATGACCAAGAACAACATCCTCCAGCAGGCAGGCGTCGCCATCCTGACCCAGGCCAACCAGACGCCGCAACTCGCTCTGCAGTTGCTTCGGGGATAAAACCCTCCCCCATGCCATTGCCCCCCCGAAAGCCGCAAGGCTTTCGGGGGGGCCTTTCCCTTGCCTGGAGGCACAGATGAAAATCGTTACATTTCAATACAATAAAGAGGTAGCCGCCGTTTTGTCGAACAATGTTCTGGCTCGAACGACCCTGGCGGGAAAAAACAGCGAGACCACCAACATTTTCCTAGCCAACGGTTATGCCGACCGGCTGCTGTGGGAAGAGTCGGCCAACCTCAGGCCCGCCAAGCCTAGGGACTATTGCATCGCGGGCAACTGGCAATAGCCGTTCGTCTTCCCTTGGCAGAGCAATCCTCCTTGCCATCTCTTTTCTCATCCGGTAAAAATTCACTCTATTCCGAACGAATTAAAATAATCCTCACGGCAGCGTGCCCATGACGAAGGCACGCTGTCCGGTGTCTCCATGACCATCGCCACCTCCGTCTACCGCAACTATTCGCCTGCCGGCCAAGGCATTGGCGTAATGCCGCTGGTCGAAAACGCCAGGGTGCTTGCAATAGATTTTGGTTCGGGCGATCTGCTGCGGGCGGGTATTAATACGGTCAGCAATTACCGAACAACATCCCTTGCGGCGCCTGCACTGAGAGAAGTGAACGTGTCATTTCGACCGCAAGGGAGAAATCCCCAAGGCTTGCGCGAGAACTCGCGGAAATGTTTGCAAGATTACTCGTTGCTGCGCTCCGAGGAAAAAAGTTTCTCTTCGCTGCGCTCATCGACAGAAAAAAAGCGCGTCAGTTCCTGCACGATGGTCCTGGGCGTCGTCACCCTGCCCGAGTCCGTTGCAGCGCAAATCATGATGCCCATGGAGCAGGTATAACGAAATGGACACTCCCGGTAGAAGTTTTGTCATTCCCGTGTTGCATCTGGACCAGGAAAAAAAATACAATATCTTTTCGCTGCTTGATGACCTACGGGTTATACCGGGCGAGATCATCTGCATATTCAACAGCGAGGCCGTCTGCCAGGCGCTGGCCGCCCACGGACGGATCGATAAATATATCCACAACAGCGTCAATATCGGGGTCAGCCGTTCCTGGAACGCCGGCATCAATATGAGCGAGAGCGAGGTGGTGTTCATCCTTAACGCTGATTTGCATGTGCAAAAAGAGGCCGTGGAGCAGCTCGAACACCATCTCCTCCATCTCCCCGACGCCGTCCTGGTCGGTCCGGAAGGCACGATCAACGATTACGCGAACTTGGAAATATTGCAGTATTTCAAAAAAGGCAATTTTGACCAGCCGTTCCGCACCCACGATATTTCAGGCTTCTTCTTCGCCCTGCACCGACCGCGTTTCCTCGAACATAAACTGCTCTTCGACGTTCGCTACAGTCCCTGTTTCATGGAAGAATGGGACATGGGCATGCAGGTCCTCAATGCCGGACTGGCCTGCTATGTGGTGCCGGTGCACGGCTACGAGCATGAATGGGGCATCTCCGGCACGGTGGAGAATGTCCCGATCAACTATATGGGCCGGATCGTCCACCGACACGATATTCTTGAGGACAACAGACGGAAATTCCTGGAAAAGTGGTTCCCGCATGCCGGATAACGGCAATGCCGACGGAGAACGGTTGCCATGGACACCATAGCCATCTTCCAGCAGGCCGCAGCCATGCATCAAGCCGGGCAAATCGACAAGGCTGTGGAGCACTACCGACAAATCCTGGCGGCCACCCCGGACTTTCCCGAGGCACTGCACCTGCTTGGGGTGGGGCTCTATCAGCAGGGCAAGGCGCAGGAGGCGCTACGAACGATTGGAGAGGCCATTTTGCGGGCCCCCGACCAACCTGATTTTTACAGCAATTTCGGTGAGATTTGCAAAGAGATCAACGAGCCGATCCTGGCCTTTTTCGCCTATCGCCAGGCCCTCCTGCTCGACCAGTTCCATACCCAGGCCCAGGAAGGGATCGAACAGTTGCGGCGTGAATATCCGGATCTGCACGTTTTCCGTCCTCACCACCAACTGGGCCAGGATATTGCCCGCCACAGCTTCCCCACCCTTGCCCTCAGCCAGGACGACGAACAACATCCACCCGATGCCGAATTGATCCATTTGGCGCTGCAAGGGGCAAAGCAGGCGCACAAGATCGATCTTGCTGCCATTGCCGGCAGATACGACCGCGAAACCGCCTCCTATATCCAACTCTGGCCCGGCGAGCATTACAAACTGCTCGCCGCGTTGGTCAGGATCCGCACGCCGCAGCTGATCGTGGAAATCGGCACCGCATCCGGGGCCAGCGCCCTGGCCCTGAAAAAATTTCTCCCGAAACACGGCAGGATTATCACCTACGACATCGTTCCCTGGCAGGAATATCCGGGGTGCGGATTGCAGGAGGATGATTTTGACCACCAGCTTGAACAGCGGATACTCGACCTGAGCAACCCGATCGTGGCGTTGAACCAGCAGAGCGAACTGGCCCAGGCGGACATGGTGTTTGTCGATGCCGCTAAGGACGGACAAATGGAGTATTTTTTCTGCGATTTTTTTGAGCGCACCGCCTTTGTTTCCCCCAGCCCGCTGATTGTGTTCGACGACATCCGCATGCCGGAGATGCTGGCGCTGTGGCGCGCGATCAAGCACCCCAAGCTCGACTTCACCTCCTTCGGCCACTGGTCGGGGACAGGGTTGGTGTTATGGAAGTGAAAACCGCAACCAACAGTCGGCTTGCGCCATCTCCTGTTGGACGCCCAAATCAGCGACCAGGGGCCATGTCATGAAGATTCTGTTCCTTACCGACCCCTACCCCAACTATGTGCCGGACCTGCTGCTCCACGGCCTCAGGAAGCTGCTGGGGCCGGCCGCAGTCGACTATCCCAAGAAGGAATGCCTGTACGCCGGGGTCATCGGTCTGGGCGTCTGCCCGGAAGATCAACTGGCCCGAGGCTGGTTTCCAGCTGATGACGGCAGCATCGACCGGGATGATATCGCCGACAAGATCAGGCGCGATTTCTTCGATCTCATCGTTGCCGATGTCCGGTGCCTCGACCGCTGCGGCGACCTGGGCTTCACGCCCCGCTCCAGGCTGGCCATCATTGACGGCGAGGATTATCCGGTCGCGATCCGTCCGGGCAACTACTTGATCTTCCGCAGGGAAACCGACGGCAGCGATTACAGCATTCCACTGCCCATGGCCCTGCCCGAGGAGATCAACGCCCTGATTGCCGATTTCGATCAGGAGGAAAAACGATACAGCATCGGCTTTCTGGGCAGCACCCAGGCGGACAACAGAAAAGCGTTCATCGAAACAATCAGCGGCTGGTACCAGGACACCCTGTTCGCGACCACCAGCATCCCCACTGCGGACGACCAGAAACCGCAGGGCCGGGTCGGGCGGCTGGACTACTACCGCCTGCTCCAATCCTGCTATTTCGTGCTCAGCCTGCCCGGCGCGGGATACGATACCTTTCGCTTCTGGGAGAACGCCGCCATGAACTGCGTCCACGTCGCCCAGGCCATGCCGCTGTATATCCCCCAGCCCTTTCGCGATGCCAACGACATTCTGCTGTTCGATTCCGCCGATGCCCTGCGCCGGAAAATCGATGCCCTACTCGCCGACGACCGGAGTTATTTCGCTGTCCGGAACAATGGACGCGAACACCTGCGCCACCACCACCTGACCGATGCCAGGGCCCGCTATTTCTTGGAAAAGTGCCGCGGCGCCTTTGGTGGTTATTAATGAGTGCGTTACTCACCGAACACTGTTCAGGGCTTTTCTGTCATTTCGACGAGCGCAGCGAAGAGAAATATTATTAAGATTTTCATAGGTTACGGATACGGCAAGGAGATTTCTCCCTTACGGTCGAAATGACGCATTCGCTTCGCTCAGTGCAGGCTCCACAAGAGACGTGTTCGGCAATTATTGACCATATATAACAATCCGCTCCTTACTTCCACCTTGGAGAACCCCGCATGCTTAAACCACTGAATCTGGCCCTGGCAAAAGGGAAAAATTTCGGCTGGGGCGTTTGCAGCCATTATATAGAACAGGAACTGCGCAAGCTCGGCCTGCCGGTCCAGATGGTCGACGAGAACTCGCCCGCCCAACTGCCGGGAACCGTCTTCCACGCCCTGGCAGACCTCGACATGAATCCGCTCCATCCTGTCAGGGGGGCGTGCAATGTCGGCTATACCTTTTTTGAAAACGAACTCACGGAACAATCGCGGCTCAATGCCAACAACTACGACCTGGTCCTGGCCGGCTCCACCTGGTGCCGCCAAAAGCTCGTCGAGCACGGCATCGCCAACAGCGGCGCCCTGATCCAGGGGATCGATCCCGACCGTTTTTTTCCCCTTCCCCCCAAGGAGGACAACAAGCTGTTCATCGTCTTTTCCGGCGGCAAATTCGAACTGCGCAAGGGGCAAGATCTCGTCCTGAGCGCCTTCAGGAAGATCCAGCAAAAATACAGCGACATCATCCTGATGAACATGTGGTTCAATTTCTGGCCGGAAACCATGGCCATGTTCCAGCATTCCCGCCACATCATGTTCAGCGCGCACGGCGACGACTGGAGCGCGTTCATGAACCACCTCTATCGCATCAACGGACTCGACCCCAAACGAATCATCACCCTGGGCGCCATCGACAACGAACATCTGGCTGCGGTGTACGCAAAAACCGATATGGGCGTTTTTCCCAACCGGTGCGAAGGAGGGACCAATCTGGTCCTGATGGAATACATGGCCTGCGGCAAGCCGGTGGCCGCTTCCTCTACCAGCGGCCACAAGGACATCCTGACCAGAGAGAACTGCCTGATGCTGGACCAGATGACGCCCTACCCCATTTACGATGCCAACAAAAATCTCTGGGCCGATTGGGAGGAGCCGTCGGTGGACCAGTTGGTCGAGCACATCGAGTACGCCTACCACCACCAGCAAGAGATGCAGGCCCTCGGCGAACAGGCCGGCCGGGACATGCTCCGCCTCACCTGGGCCGACACGGCCAAGTCCCTGGTGCGGTCCCTGGAAGGATTGCCGGTCTCTGCCGCCGGGCCGAACGGCTCTGATCAGGACGCGAACAAGGAGAAACCATGAGAAGCGCGCTGCGAAAACGTATTCTGGTGACTGGCGGGGCCGGCTTTCTCGGCTCGCATCTGTGCCAACGTCTGCTGGCCCTGGGTCACGACATCCTCTGCGTCGACAATTTCTTTACCGGCAGCAAGGATAACGTCCTGCCCCTGCTCGACAATCCGCATTTTGAACTGATGCGGCACGACATCACCTTTCCACTCTATGTCGAGGTCGACGAAATTTACAATCTCGCCTGCCCCGCCTCGCCCATCCACTATCAGCACGATCCGGTGCAAACCACCAAAACCAGCGTGCATGGCGCCATCAACATGCTGGGGCTGGCCAAGCGGGTCAAGGCCAAGATCTTTCAGGCCTCCACCAGCGAGGTGTACGGCGACCCTGAAATACATCCCCAGTCCGAGGAGTACTGGGGGCATGTCAACCCCATCGGCCGGCGCTCATGCTATGACGAAGGGAAACGTTGCGCGGAAACGCTTTTTTTCGATTATCACCGCCAACACAGCCTGCGCATCAAGGTTGCACGAATATTCAATACGTACGGACCAAACATGCACCCCGACGACGGCCGGGTGGTCTCGAATTTCATCGTACAGGCGCTAAAGGGCCAGCCAATCACCCTGTATGGCGACGGCCTGCAAACCCGTTCTTTCTGCTATGTCACGGATATGATCGATGGGTTCATCAAGCTGATGGACAGCCCCGACCAATGCACCGGTCCTGTGAACCTGGGCAACCCGGGAGAATTCACCATCCGTCAGTTGGCCGAACGAATCGTTGCCCTCACCGGCTCCGCATCACCGCTGGTCTATCAGCCGCTGCCGTCCGACGATCCCCGGCAGCGACGGCCGGACATCGCGATTGCCCGGCTCGCCTTGCAGTGGGAACCGACCGTTCCCCTGGAGGAAGGATTGCGCGCCACCATCCCCTATTTCGAGGATCTGCTGCGGCGGGGATTGGCCTGAGGTTGGGCCGCCGTCAGGCGCGTGGACGGAGAAAGAAGCCTCCGAGAGAAAAAACTCGCTGTGCGCGCCCCTTCACATCTCACTGTCGACTCATCATACCTGATCCAGATCGGAGTCTACGACCCCAAGGTGAGGGCTGATCCATTCGTTGCGCACAGTTGCCGGATAAAACTGGTCAATTCCTCGACGACCGGCTGCCACTGCCCCGGCTCGGTCTGCCGCAGCAGGCGCACGGTCGGATACCAGGGCGAATCGTGCCGGTCAAGAAACCAGCGCCAATCCGCGGCCGAATGGAGTAGGACCACGGCCGGCCGCGCCAGGGCGCCGGCCAGGTGAATAGTCGAGGTGCAGACGCTGACAATCAGGTCCATATGGGTCATGAAGGCGGCGGTGTGGTCGAAACTGGCAATGTGGGGCGCAAGATCGACCAGCCCCAGCGGCGGCCCATCCTGCTTGATCTGGGCGACAGGCTCCCCCATCTGCAGGGAATAGAACTGGACCGCATCCCGCAGCTCCGCCAGGGGCGCCAGTTGGCGCAGGCGCAGGGAACGATTGTGATCCTCGGCCTGCCTGGGATTGCCCGCCCAAATAATGCCCACCTTATATTTATTGGTCGATGGCAGCACCTGTCCCAGGCGCGCAACCAATTCCGGATCGGCAACAAGATAGGGGCATGCTGCCGGAATGGTTGCCATGGTGGTCCTGAACACCCCCATCAGGCTAAGCAGGGATATCTGGGCATCCGCCTCGATGGCCGCATAGTCCAGGGTATCGGCCGGGTAGATGGCGTCGATTCCGGGCAACCGCCCCACCAGCGAAACCAGGGAAGGCTGGCAGGAAAAGAGAACCCTGGCGCCTGCCTGATGGAGCAGCGGCAGGTAGCGGCAGAACTGAATGGTATCGCCCACACCCTGTTCATGATGGACAAACAGGGTCTTGCCTTCCGGCCGCATTCCGTCCCACACCGGCCAGGGGCCCTGCAGCCAGGACTGCAGGACATCGAAACGGGATTCGTAGTAGGCCAGCCCCTCGGTCAACTCCCCCTCGCTCAAAATGAGCATACCATAAATGAACCGGGCGACGGCATTGGCGGGATCGAGCGCCAGGGCCTGCTGCATCATGACCTTGGCCTCCGTTCGTCGGCTGCATTGCCACAACACATATCCTTGACTGCCCAGAAAATTGCCATTGCCCGGTTGCAGGGCACAGGCTTGCCGGGCATGGACAAGCGCCTTCTCATAGTCCAACAGGTTGACATAGAGCCAGGCCAGGCCGTTGTGCAATTCCGGAAGGTCTGGGGAACGTTGTTCCACCTGGTGAAAGATATCTTTGGCCTCATCGAACCGGCGCATCTGCCGCAGGCAGATGCCGGTATTGAGGAGCGATTCGAGATGATCCGGCTCAAGTTCCAGGCTGCGCCGAAAGGCGGCCAAGGCCTCATCCAACTGGTTGATCTTGACATAGGCGGCCCCGAGGAGGCGAAACACCAGGGCACTGTCCGGCAGCAGTTTTGCCAAGTGGGCCAGGAACGGAATCGCTGCCAACCATTGGTTCTCCTTGATCAACAGATCCGACAGGCAAGACAGGGCCTCGACATGGTCCGGCTGGGCTCGCAGGGCCGCCTGATAGCACTCGACCGCGAATTGGGTGTTGCCCGCCCCGGCGTGCACTATGCCGCCGGCGGTCAACAGCTCCGGATGCTCGGGGAGAACCGCCAGGCCATGGGCCACCAGGCCGGCGCCCTTCTCCACCTGGTTCTGTTGGGCGCACAGACGCGCCAGCCGGGCAATCTCGCCCGCCGTCTGGGCGGCAACCGGCAGTTGCGCCAGTTCCCCTGCCACCTGTTCCGGGGCAAGGGTGAGGATATGGCGCGCCAGGCGCCGCAGGGGAGCGGGTTGTTCCTCCTGCCCGGAGAGCCGTTGTGCAGGGGCTCCGGGGAGATGCCGGCTCCCTGGAGACGATGTTTTTTTTCCCTTCTTTTCTTTCCGTTTCGCTCCACTCATGAGGCCTCAGCAGCAAATGTCTTGACAATTCAAACTGTTGTGCGAAGATGATCCTAACAAAAAAAAAGAATCGATCAACAATTTTTCTCTAAAGTCGGGCACGGCGTTGGCCGATAAGTAAATTAAAAGAGGCAACACTTTCAACCGGACATTTAAACATACCCCAAACCAAAGGAGGCCAACACCCACAACCCAAAGACAGCCCTCACAAGCTCACTAAAAAAAACGTAACTAAAAAAAAAGCAGTAACCGTTTCACCCTGGCAAGGATGCCAAGCAGTATAACAAGCCAATTCAATATTCATGGAGGAATATCATGGCACTCGTAATCAACACAAACGTAGCTTCTCTCAACGCACAGCGTAACCTCGGGGCATCACAGACCAATCTGGCCCGTTCCATGCAGCGTCTCTCAAGTGGTCTTCGGATCAACTCTGCAAAGGACGACGCGGCCGGTCTGGCGATTTCCGACCGGATGACTTCTCAAATTCGCGGCCTGACCCAGGCCGCCCGTAACGCAAACGACGGCATCTCCCTGGCGCAGACCGCTGAAGGCGCAATGCAGGAATCGACCAACATTCTGCAGCGGATGCGCGAGTTGGCTGTTCAGTCGGCCAACGACTCTAACTCCGGCACGGACCGGGCCTCCCTCCAGAAAGAGGTCGCCCAGTTGCAGCAGGAATTGGACCGGATCGCAGTCACCACCTCGTTCAGCGGCAAGAAGATTCTCGACGGCACCTTTACCGCCCAATCCTTCCAGGTTGGCGCCAACGCCGGTGAGACCATCTCCTTCTCCGTTGGCGGCACCTCTTCAACCCAAGTCGGCGCCCATCAGTACCAAGCTGCGGGCACCATCAACAACGCTACTGCCCTTGCCGCAGCTACCGCGTCAGTCAATAGCGTCGCTGCCCAGACCATGACCGTTGCCGGCTCGCTGGGAACGCAGGACGTCAGCGTTGCCGCTGGTGATTCGGCCAAGGCCATTGCCGACAAGGTCAACAGCGTCAGCAACGGCACCGCGGTCACCGCCTCGGCTGTTTCCTATGCAAAACTCGAAGTTACTGCAACAGGAGTCCAGAGCTTCAAGCTCTCTGGCAAGAATACTACGGTGGGCGAAGACATTACCGCCAACATCACCGATACGAATGATCTCTCCGAGCTGGCCGATGCGATCAACACCAAGGCAGCCAGGACCGGCATCACGGCGGAGCTGTCCGCAGACAAGTCTTCCATCGTCCTGAAGGAGGCCCAGGGCAACGATATTAAGATCGAGTTTGCGGCTGGCGACTTCGATGTGACCGGGCTCAAGGCCGATGGCGTGACTGCGGCACAGAGCTCGGCTATAAGCTTTACTACCGCTACCGCAGTAGGTCAGACAACATCAGTTGGCGGCAACATCACCTTCACCTCGGATAAATCCTACAGCGTCAAGTCAACGGATGGCGCAACCGTTCTTGATCAAACAGCCGTAGGCAGCACCCTGAGCTCGGTCGGGGGCATCGATATCGGCACCCGGGCCGGGGCCAACAACGCCCTCTCGGTCATCGACAGCGCCATCGCCTACATCGACGGTTCCCGCGCTGATCTCGGCGCCATCCAGAACCGCTTCGAATCTACCATCTCCAACCTGCAGAATATCTCCGAGAACGTTTCGGCTGCACGGTCGCGGATCCTGGATGCGGACATTGCTCAGGAAACCTCCGACATGACCAAGCAGAACATCCTGCAGCAAGCTGGCGTCGCGATTCTCGCCCAGGCCAACCAGCTTCCGCAACTGGCCCTGAGCCTGCTCCGATAAGCACCCTTTCTTCCCTGAGGAGACCGGAACCCCCGGTCTCCTCAGGCTTTGATATTTTTCTCTTTACAAGGAGGTAACCAGATGAATATCGACACCTTGGGCGCAACCAACCTGAGCCCACCCAGAATCAACGAACCCGCGCAGCAAGTGGAGCGCAGACGGCAGGACAGCCGGGAACAGTCGCCCTCGGCCTCCGAGGGCAACAAAATACCGCCGGAAGAACTGCTCAACCAGATCAAGGCGGTCACTGAAGACGGTTTGTACAGCGTCCGTTTCGAAAGAGATCAAGCCACCGCGGAATTGATCGTAAAGATTGTCGACAGTGTTACCGATGAAGTGATACGGCAGATTCCCCCGGAAGAACTCCTCAATCTGACTAAACATCTCATGGAACTAAGCGGCAACCTGATCAACACCGTCAGCTAATGTCCAGAGTCATAAATTCATGGAAAAATAAACAGCGGCATCGCCAGGACAATTATTTTTGCAGCGAACTTATGACTCATGACACTAACAACTATACGGAGATTTGAGCCATGGCTATTCAATTTGGCGGATTGGCGACAGGGCTGGACACCAGCAGCATCATCACCCAGTTGATGAGTCTTGAACAGGCGCCGATTACCCGGCTGCAAGCCGACAAGACCTGGCACAGCAACCGGTTGGCAGCATTCACCCAACTGGATGCCAAGCTCAAATCTTTTGCCGACTCAATCCAGAATCTGGGCAATGCCGATTCACTCCTGAAGCGTTCGGTCAAGCTGAGCTCAAACGATTACCTCTCCGCCTCTGTATCCAGCGAAGCGATGACTGGAGGCAGCTATCAGGTCGAAGTGATCTCTTTGGCCCAAGTGCAAAAATCGGCAACGCAAAACGGGGTGGCCAGCAAAACAAGCTCGACCTTCGGCACCGGCACTATGAACCTGACCGTGGGCGGCATAAGCCAGAGTATCGAGATCACCAGCGACAACAATTCCCTGGAAGGCATCATGAGCGCCATCAACGATGCCGGCCTGGGCGTATCCGCGGCGATCATCAATGACGGCAGCGATACTCCCTACCGTCTTGTCCTGACAGGGGAGAATGTCGGCAAGACCTTCTCCCTTGACAGCAGCGCTCTGACCGGAGGAACGGACAGTCTCGGCAACATGAATCTGGACGACGGATCCGGGACGATCATCAACCCGCCCGTGCAGGCAGCGACCCGCGCCCACGTCCGGATTGACACCATCGACATTTACAGCGATTCGAACACCTTGTCCGAAGCCATTCCCGGGGTCACCCTGGACTTGATCCAGGCCAAGGAAGGTTCAACCACCACACTGAACGTCAATCTGGATCGCAGCAGCATCCAATCGACCATTCAATCCTTTGCGAAGGGATATAACGATGTGATCAGCTTCATCACCAGTCAATCGGTGATCAACGATCAAGGCGGCGGCGTTCTGGGCGGGGATTCCGGCATTAACGCCATCAAGCGGCACCTGCAAAACATGCTCACCGCTCCGTTTGCCAACGACGGCGTTTTCTCGGCCTTGTCGCAGTTGGGTTTCAAAACTCAGAAAGACGGCACCCTGATTGTCGACGACACGGTTCTTGCCAATGCCGTTGACAATAATCTGGACAGCGTCGTCAGTTTGCTGTCCGGGAACGACGGGAATTCGGGGTTGGCAAAGCAGTTCAAGGACTATCTGGACTCCATGACCGACTCGTCAACCGGGATGCTGCAGGGAAGAAAAGAGAGCATCAACAACAGCATAAAACGCATCGACAACCGGATCGAATCGATGCAGGCACGGCTTGACCAACGGCAGAAGACGCTGGAATCCCAGTTCAGCGCCATGGAAACCCTGGTCAGCAGTCTCAACTCGCAATCCTCTTACCTGGCGCAGCAAATGACCGCGCTCAGCAACATGATGAATTCCGGGAGCAAATGATGAATGGATACACCAACCAATACCTCGCCACAACGGTCAACTCGGCGTCGCCGGAACAGTTGATGCTCATGCTGTACGATGGCGCCATCCGTTTCATCTCTTTGGGCGTGCAAGCCATCGAAAACCGTGTCATCGACAAAAGAGCCTACTATATCAACAAGGCCTCGGCCATTGTCGCCGAATTCGCCGCCACTCTGGACCACAACCAAAACGCCCAACTGGCCGAGGATCTCGACGCCCTCTACAGCTATATGCTGCGCCGGATGCTACAGGCCAATCTGAAAAACGATGTGGCCCCCCTGCTCGAAGTCAAACATCTGCTGTCGGATCTCCGGGCCACCTGGGCGCAGGCCATCGAACTCAACAAACAAGAGATGCGGGAAGCCTCCTGCGCCGCTGCGCCCGACAAGGCCATGAGCGCCTACCGGCCTTTGACGGTGGCGATGTAAGTATGGATCCGCTAGCATTGATTGAACAGGCTGCGACACGGTACCGGCTGCTCGATTCGTTGAGCTCGACAATCGAAAAAAACATTCTGAGCAACGAATTCGCCCCCTTGCCCGAAATGTGCGCGCAACTCAATGCGTTTCAGGAAGAAGCCAAGGCGCACGACAGCGAGTTGCTTGACATGCTGCGGCAACGGCACGACTTGCGGGAATTGGATATAACCAAAGAATGGTTGCAGCTCATACAGAGGATCCAGGAGCGAAACCACCGCTTGATGCCGCACATCAGGAGCATCATGGCCATGCAGCGCACTGAGCGGCAGACGCTGCAGAAAGGCAATGTCATGTTGCAAGGGTATAAACCTGGAATTGCGCAAACTGGAAAACGTTTCTCCTCATCCGGCTAATGCCTTCACTGTTCACGAACCAAGCCGATTCCCTTTTCCGCAGTACCGCTTCCATTCTTTTCCCCGCTGTTTCCAAAAAATTCTTCCTTTTTTCACCAGGCTATGGCATTGTAGATACAAAATTGCCGCCAGGCATCCTCAAAGGTATAATACTTTGTCATTATTGGTAAATTTTTTCAATTCCGTCAAAGATGGCATGGCGGTGCGCACGACTGTTCCGCTTCTTGGCCTGAAAGAGAAGGAACGGTTACACTGCTTCTACGGGAAGGTGAATCCTCCTGTTTTCGCCCTCACCTTTCCTGACGACACTCTTGTGTTCGATCAGGTGGACACCACCAGATTATGCATGGTGATGTTCGATTTCATCAACCAAACCATTATCGTCGCCGCTTCTATTCAAGCGGTCAAAGATTCGTCCACCTTGGAACTCGTCGCCAAGGAGACAGTGACCCACACCCACGCCCGGAACTATTTCCGTGTTGACGCCGCCACCAAGGTTGCGGCTTCGGCTATTCCCCAGGAAGAAGTGCCGCAAGAAACTCCAATTTGGCGGCTTTTTGGCGACACGGTCGACTTGAGCGGCAGCGGCCTCCTCTGCAGCTTCAGCGAACCACTAGAACCAGGAGTCAGGACGAGAATCGAACTCACGCTTCCCACCAGGGATATGGAGGTTATCGTGGCGTTAGGGCATGTGGTTCGCTGCCGGAAAATTAATGAGCACTTCTTTCATATTGCCGTACATTTTGACGAGATCGACTCTGAGAGCCAAGATAAGATCATGGCTTGCTGCTTTGAATTACAGCGCAGGTATCTGCGCATGCGAGTCCAGTTGGAAAGCGTCAATACCGCATGATAGAAAAACAGCTCGGCACTTTCTCCAACGAAACAATATGGACATAACGTGTCAGGAATTCATGATATTTTAGAAAAATTGGCTGACAATGCCCCTACCATTGTCGATCTTCCCGGGATCGGTGATGAAACTATTCGCTGCAAGGCTTTGTTCGTCAAAAAAGAGCTCCCTTGTCTGGAGCTTGTTTTTCCTCCCCGTTCCTGGGATCCGGCCGACCTGAAAATCGGCGCCGACTGCAATCTGGCGGTGGAACACAACGGGCTGACCGTCAACCTGATTGCCCGGCTTGACAGTGTCGTCAGAGACCGCCGCCTGAGTTTCACGGCCAGGGAACCTGTCGCGCCGGAAGTTCTGCGCGATTATTTTCGGGTGCCGATCGCTACCGCAATAGAAGCCTCCTATGTTGCCGGGCCCAAAGAAACCAAGACAGATACCTGGAAAATGACTGGCTCCACGCTTGATTTAAGCGGCAGCGGCGTCCTGGCCATTTTTTCCGAAAAACCGCCCAGCACCCAGCGTGTCCAACTGGTCATCACCGTGCCGGAGGAAAACAATCCCATCGTCTGCCTGGCCAACGTGGTCCGCTCGTACCGAATCCGCAAAAATCGGTTTCAAGTTGCCCTTCACTTTACAAATATCACCTCAAAAACCAGAGACATGATCATGGCCTGCTGCATGCAGGAGCAACGCCGTCAACGCAGGGAGAATATACATACAGCAGCGACTGACGCCTGACGCGATGGCCCGCCGTCAACGCCCGCTCAGGTTTCTGTCCGCGCGAATTATTTTTTCTAACAGCATCAGCGCACAACAAAACATCGCCTTTTTTGTCCTTGGGATGCCCTGTTGACCGCAAGTAGCGGAAGAGGCCAGCAGAGGAGGGGGGATTCCTCATGGAACCAATTACCCTGATTACCGAGGTTCAGCCTTCTTTCCCTCCACAGTTTACGGGAGAGCAACAGCAACGCTTCCCCTTCTCGCCAGGTCAGCTCCTTCAGGGCATAGTCATGGCCAAGGGCGATGCCCATCTGTTCACCCTTGACCTCAACGGCCAGCAAGTGCCGGTCGAATCGTCCGCCTCTCTGCAAGTCGGACAAAAACTCAACCTGCAAATCGTTACGCTGACGCCGCGAATGGAGTTGCAGGTTGTCAGCCCCGAGCCGGCCAATCGCTGGTTGGGCAATGTCTTGCCCCTGCTGGGAAAAGAGTCGTTCTTGCTGCCTCAATTGACAGGGGTTGCCGACAATCCCCTCCTGATGGCCCAGCTCAGACCCGAATCCCAGGAAACATTGCTTTTTTTTGCCGGACGCCAGAACGCAGGCAGCGCTTCTTCTTCTCCTCTTCCCGTTCCGGCTCTGATCAGTCAACTTTCCGACCTGATGGTCCAGAGAACCCTATCCACGCCTGAACCGAACCTCCAGAGCGCCGTACAGGAAATTTTCACCCTGCTCCAACATGCCGGCCGCTCCGGCTCGCTCGACCCGAAAATAGAGGCAGCGGTCATGCGGCTTGCCGATCTTTTTGCACTTGAGCTGGCTGGCCGGCAGCCTTCAGCGCCTGGTCAAGCAATTTCGGCCGGACTTGCGACGACGGAACCCCAAAAAACCGGGGCAACCCTGGAGTTCCTCGCCACCCTGGCAGGATTCAAGTCCGCGGATTCAACGCTGCTGCCGCAGTTGCTTTCACTCCATCGCGCCTATGCCGCTCTGCCGGCAGACCATCCCCTGCAACAGCTGCTGTCTTTTATGGCGCGGACCATAAATGACCAGGCCTTACCCTTTCTCGTCCAGGGCGCGGCAGAGCATTTAAGCGAACGGTTCAGACGGCTGGGGCTGAACATGGAACGGCTGTTGGCGGGTGACGAGCCGGAGGCGGCAATCCACACCCTGAAGTTCGCCCTGCTCGAACTGACGCAGCAAGCCGGAAGAGCGGCCGGAAGAGGCGGCGCCGCTCCGGATCAACTGGGACAACTCATCGAACTCTATCAACTTGTTCAGCATCGGCTGGCGCATGAGTCGCTCGTCTTTCTCCCCCTCCCGCTTCCATTCCTGCAACAAGGGTATGCGCTGTTCAAAAGCGACTGTTACGACAGCGAGGCGGAGGCGGCAAACAAGCATGCCGGCCGAGAAAACCCCTCGGTTGCCCTGCATCTGCGGCTCGAAGGACTTGGCAATCTTCAGATCGACATTCGCCGACAGGAAGACCGGGTCGCCATACGATTTTTGGCGGAAAATGCGGAAAAGGCCAAGTTCATCGCCGAATTCCGCCAGGAATTGGAGCAATGGCTCACCAGCGGCAAGTTGGAGTCGGTCCAATTTCTGATTGGCGCCCAAGAACCCATCAAGTCGCTACTAGAAAAAATCATGCCCGATAGGGCCGGCATGATCGACACCAGCGCCTGAGACGACCAGGGCTGAGGCAAAAGAAAAAAATGGCTGAAGAACAAGAGAAAAGAAAGCGGGCGGTCGCCTTGCTGTATGACCCCCAAAAAGGCGCCGCTCCGAAGGTGGTGGCCAGCGGGGCCAACCTGATTGCCGAAAAGATCATCGCCACTGCTGCGGCAGCCGGAGTTCACATCAAAGAGGACCCCGACTTGGTTGAATTGTTGGCAAAAATCCCGATCGGCGCTGAGATTCCGGCCGAACTGTATCAAACCATCGCCGAGGTCCTGGCATTTATCTATGCGGTGAACAACCGATACAAAAGCTCCAAAGAGACCGGGAGGCCAAAATAAGGGTCGCGGCACGACCAACTCCTTGGTATCAAAGCAGATTGAAAATAAAAACAGCCAAGAAAAAACCCTTCATATAAGCAGCGTTCTGGCGTATACTTTTGACAGTCGAACAGAAGCAACAAAGATTCCTCTGAAAGCCATTGAAAAAATTCATTTT
The DNA here is from genome assembly GCA_009778955.1 of Desulfobulbus sp. GTDB lineage: Bacteria > Desulfobacterota > Desulfobulbia > Desulfobulbales > Desulfobulbaceae > Desulfobulbus. The sequence goes on along the minus strand of WRFD01000011.1, from coordinate 3,339 downwards.
TTCATCACGAACTTTTCCAATGCCCCTTTCCTCTGCGAGAAAACTTTTTTCATGTACCAACCGACAAATGAGTTCTCTCTGAACACTTTTATCTGAACATCTACGAGGTAGCATATGAACTATGGAGTTGTTAGCCAGGAGCAGCTAGAAAAAATTGATGAAATCCTGACTGAAAAGCTCATTAAAATCGGGGTCGACTGCGTGATCATCATCGACATGGCCGGCAATATCATAACCGCCAAGGATAATGGCACATCGAAATACGATGTCTACTCCTTCGCAGCACTGGCGGCAGGCAACTTTGCCACCGTGGATGCCATGGCCAAACTCGTAGGTGAGCAGGAATTTTCTCTATTGTTCCATAAGGGATCGGAATGCAACATTCATTTTTCAAAAATTGACGATGAACTCCTATTGATCACCATGTTCGGCAAAAGCATTTCTTTGGGTTTTCTCCGGCTCAATGTGGTGGAGACCATCGATCGCATCAAAAAAATTTGGGCTCGCAGCTAGTTGCCCTCCTCTCGATCGCTGACCAACATTCGTCTGGAAAATTTGTGAACAGTTTCACCTTTCACGGGAGAGAATTGTGAGCTTTATCAATCTCAGAGAAAAAATTGTTCAGGTGAAAATTGTCTACTACGGCCCAGGTCGTGGAGGCAAGACAACCAACCTGGAATATATCAACAGAAAATTTTCCAAGCAGATTCAATCCGAAATGGTCAGTTTGAAGACACATGGAGATCGCACTCTGTTTTTCGATTTTCTGCCATTCAATATGGGACAGATCAAGGGATATGATCTGAAAATTCAATTATATACTGTTCCCGGCCAAGTCAAATACAATGCAACCAGAAAGTTGGTGCTCAAGGGAGTGGATGGCATAGTCTTTGTTGCCGACGCCCAAGAGCAAATGCGTGAGAAGAATATTAGATCCCTCAATCAGCTGCATGAAAATTTGACAAGTTACAAAGAATCTATATTTAAAATTCCTCTTGTATTGCAATACAATAAAGTTGATTTAAGAAATCAGGGAATTCCTGTTCTCCCCATCTCAGTTCTCGAAAAAGATCTCAACAGCAAACTCAAGGTCCCTACTTTTGAAGCAAGCGCACTCACAGGATATAATGTTCCAGAGACATTAAAGAAGATTATTTCGTCCACGGTCATCTCCATCCAGAAGAAGCTCATGTGATGGGCCGGTTGTGGAAGTCTATCAATACGGTGATTCATTACCGAACAACATCCCATTGTTCCGTCATTTCAACCACAGGGAGAAATCTCCATGGCCTGCGCGAGAACCCACGGAAATGCTTGCAAGATTTCTCGGCGCTACGCTCCGAGGGATAACGTTTCTCGCCGCTGCGCTCATCGAAATGACAGAAAAAACTGGTCAATGTTCGGTGAGTAACGCACTCCTTATTATCAGCAGAGTCTGTCTATGAAAAAATCGCAGCATGACCACATTTCTTCAATGGATGACTTTGAAGATCTGACACTTTTCGCCAATGAATCCTTTGACACCGGGGATGTCGATCTTTTTGAATTTACCAGCGAAGAATCTTCTCCATTGATGAGGCTCAAATCAACTATCCTCTCGCTTGACTGGGAAATTAACGACGAAATCCTTCAAGAATTGGAAGACGAGCTGGGCAATCTTAAATCCATGTGGCAAGAAGATAAAGTAGCTGAAGTCTATCTGCAAGGATTGAGCAAGATTGGCAGTTATATTCGTACGAAAGGAGCCTATGCCCATCTCAATTCCATCAAATTACTCCTCACATTTTTCTATAATTTTGAAAAAATCATCTCATCTACCCAGATAACTGGCGAAGAAATTACCCAACTCCTGAAAGGAGATGTTCGAAAATTTAAAATTTTACAGTACCAAATTAATCAAAGTGAAATGACAGCGGAAGAAGAGTCCCATGTTGCCGCTGGTCTTGATCAAGCAAGCATCTCCGCCGCCCCTTCCGGGACCATAACGGTCCAGGATGCCTGCAAGCAGCTAAAAGCCGCCATTCTCAGCCTTGATTGGGAGGTAACCAACGAGAGCCTGCGGCAATTCAACGAACGAATCAATGCCTTCCATACCCTGATAACGAACAATAACAATAAACCGGCGTTCATTCTCACCCAAGGGTTGCAGGCCCTAGGGGATTATATTGCCGAAGAGCGCGCAGACTCCCATCCTGAATCATTCATCCTCCTTCACTCGTTCAACGACGCGCTGAATGAGTTCGTGAAGACCGGCGACGAACAGTTGGGCCAGGATGCGCTTCAGGATATCCTCATTGACAGGATCAACCGCCTGAACAATCTCAAGATGCTTATTGCCTCGTCGCAAGGCGGCGAAGTCGACGCCCAGAAGCTCGACCAGATCTTCGAGGAATTGGATACCGCCTCGACGGAAACAACGCCCGCTCCGACTCCGGCGGCGCCCGTTGTTCCGGAGCCCGAGCCTGTTCTTTCGGAAGCCGCCCTGTCATTGGATGCCGCCGGCGACTCGGCCGGAGATCTGGCAGCCGAACTCGACACGCTGTTCGTTGCGGAGACAATGCCGGCCATGGAATCCTCCGAAGTGCAATATCCTGACGAAGTGCTTCCCCTGGACGCCATCCACCCGGTTGACGATGAGTTGGCGGACGACTTCATCGAATCGCACCTCAGCAGTAAACGCGGCTTGACGCCAGCCTTGTCCGATGCCGATGAAACGGCAGGTTTTGACGCTGATGCCGAACCCCTTGATCTGCCCACACAAAACGACCTTGCCGATCAGCTTGATTTTCTTTTTGCCGACTCCAACAGTGAAGGTAAATCGACAATCACGCCATCAACTCTTGATTCCGAAGAGTTGCCACCGTCTCTTGAGGATGAGGAAGGACCTCTTGCCGCCCTGACGGAAGACGAGGGCGAATCGCCGGCGGGTGATTCAGTCGTCGCTGCCCTCAGCGCCGCCGAGGTTCCCGCCGATGCTGACGAGCCCGGCCGAGCGCCCGGCGGCGGGATCGAGGAAACGGATTTTGGATCCTTGGAAATCCAAAGCAAACTCGACAGCTTCTTTGCCGCTGCCGACGAGGAACAGGGCGAAGCGCCTGCCGCGGCTTCAGAAGCCGAAGCGAACCTCGATCAGACCATTGCCGCCCTTGATGATGTCGCGATCCTTGCCGACGATGACCAAGGCGACCAAAGCTTGAGCAAAACCAAAGAGGAAGAGGACTTCGGCTCTTTGGAAATCCAGAGCAAACTCGACAGTTTTTTTGCCGGCGCCGACGAGGTGCAGGGCGAAACGCTTGCCGCGGCTCCAGAAGCCGAAGCGGACAGCGATCAGACCATCGC
>WRFD01000010.1 GCA_009778955.1 Desulfobulbus sp. | reverse complement strand
CGCCTCCATTTGCCGTAGAAGCTGCCGGCTTAATTCGCTGGTCAGGCAATGCCATTGCGGCGCCACCAGTAGGCCGGGATGGGCCGTGGACCAGAGACGGTGCAGGGTGATGCGGGACGGAATATGGGGGAGCAGGCGCAGGAGCAATTCGAGATAGTGCTCCCGTTCGAACACCGGCGCCTGGCCTTGCCGGTACAAGTCATGCAGCGGGGCGCCGGCGATGACCTGGAGATGATGCAATTTCAGGGTCTGGAGCGGGAGGGCGGCGACAGTGCGCACCGTCGCCAGCATGTCCGCCTCCGTTTCTCCCGGAATGCCCAGGATGAGGTGTGCGCCGACTTCCAGACCGTCCACGGCCCGCAGTTTGGCCAAGGCCGCAAGGAAATCGGCAAAGCCGTGGTTGCGGTTCAGCAGGCGGAGGCTCTGTTCATGGATCGACTGCAAGCCCAGTTCAATCAGGCAGGTTTTGCCGGAGCTTCGCGCCAGGTCGGCCAGAGCGGCGGGCAGATCGTCGGCGATGGTATCGGGCCGGGTGGAAAGGATCAACCCCAGGCAATCCGGGTCGGCAAGGACTTGGACCAGGTGGGGGATGAGCCGGGCTGTGGTCAGGGTTGTGGGGGTCTCCTGCTGGAAATAGGCGAGGTAATGACGAAACCGGCCCTTGAGCAAGAACTGCTTGCCGCGCCGGATTTGTTCGTCAAGGCTGTCGCAGGAGCGCAGGGCAAGAGGCGTGAAGCTGGCTGGCCGGCAGAAGAGGCAACCGCCCCGCTCCCGGTTGGGACAGGGATGGCCCAGGTCGAGCGGAATTTTGCCGATGGCCCGGCCGTAGCGCTCGCGGCAGTGATGGCTGAAGGTGTGCAGACGAGGCTGGTTGGCGGGCACAGGGTTGGGGACGTCAGCGTCCGCCACAACAGGCTGGCAGGCCGGTTTCAGCGGAGGATCTCAGGTTGCGGGCTGGTTTGGCCCATCACCCGGTAGTAGCGTTCGCCGTCGCAGGCGCGGCAGAGCGTGCGGCCGTCTTTTTCTCGCTCGCGGCAGTCCTGGACCCAGTCCCCGCACTGGTCGCACAGGACCCTGCGGAGCGGTCGGCCCGGCAGGTTGCATTCCGGAATCTGCACCTCGACTTCTTGGAAGGCGAAGAGCTGATCTACAGGCATGGCCCTGTAGGCGTGCAACTGGCGCTGGTGCTTGTCCTCCACCTCCGGGCAGTAGCTCTCGGCCAGGGTTCTAGCCTCCTCGCGGGCGACGATCCGGACCGCGCGGCCGCTATCGAGGTTGACGAAGGTGGCCGCCATGACGCCGAAATCGAGCCAGCGCAACGAACGTTTCCCCAGACTGCATCCGGTGACCGACTGGATGGCGTCGGTGGCGCAACGATCGATTTCGACCAGGACGTAGAGTTTTTTCCGTTCCGTTTTCTTGGGGTCGGTGATGCCGATCCGTTCCAGCCCAACCATGGCCATGCGCACGCCGATCACCTGCCCGGCGCAGATATGGCCATGAATACGCGTCGATTCGGCCAACAGTTGTTCAAATGGTTCCATTTCGTGCCGCCAAAAAGAGATCTGGGGTGTCCGGTGCAATGAACCGGCCGCCGGGCCGCGCTTAAGGTTGATGCCTGCGGCGGAAGGCCGGGCGGAACGCACCTTACCCGCGCCGGTTTCCCCTGTCAATCGGCAGCTACTCGCAAATCCTTGATCATCAGGGGCAGGGGATGGGTGATGGAGTCGAACAGTTCACGGCAGAAGCCGCAGGGGTCGCACCGGTTGTCGCATTGAGAGAGCAGGTTGGCGAAGTCGAACGACAGCAGGCTGTTGTCGACGTAGAGGCGATCGGCCAGCCAGGCGGTGGCGTCCATCAAGTCGAGCAGATTGCCCTCGTATCGCCGGTTCCGATAGGCGGTGATGGCGTTGATCAGGAAATCGGCGCCCAAAGTGCGGCCGCACAGTTTGATCGTGTCCACGTGGTAGAGGTACAGATCAATGTCTTCCGGCCGGATGAAGGGCGATTGCAGCAGCCGGTGCGGCTGTTCGTCCAAGAGCCGCATGCAGCCGATTTCAAAGTTGAAATGGCGGGTCAGATCCCGGCACTCCAGGTTGGCCAGGGCGATGTAGGAATCGTGGGAAAGCTTGAAGGGGCAGAAGGGTAGGCAGCCTTCGTTGGCCAGCGCCTCAAGCTTGATGCCGGGCAGAACCTGGTGCAGGGCCAAGCTGATCTTGGCCAGTTCATCCAGGTTGCGGTTGAGCGAGCGGTCGAGGATGATCTTGCCGGGCGGCTTGAAGCCGGTTTCGCCGATGTAGGTCAGCTGAGCCCCGATTTTATGCACGGAATCCGGCAGGGTGTTGATGCTGGGCACCGCTTCAAGTTGGGCGGCGATCTCGGGGGATTCGTCGGCCAGCCTCTGGAGCAGGTAATGGTCGCAATACACGATGCCGTCGAGCACTCCGTGGTCCAGACATTGGTCGAGGCTGTCAAGGATCGACTTGATGAAATCGGGGTCGGTCAACAGCGCGGGGGAATAGAATCGGCTGTTGAGCAAGGCATATTTCTTCGGTCCGGGCAGACGTTCCAATCCCGCAATGTTGGCCGCCTGGCTGATGACCGCCGCAGGTTCGATCTGGGTGCGGCAGTCGAGGACCTGGCCGTGCAGCAGGCTGAAGTAGGTGCTGTCCAGGTCGGCGGCGCATTGGCCGAGAAAATCGATATACTTGTCCTCAGGAAGAAAGGGGACATTGAGAAAAGGTTTCATGCGAGCTGTATCTCTTTGCGCAACAAGGCGTGAGGTTCAATGGTTGCCAGGGGGGGGTCGGTTCGCAGAATCACTTTGTTGCCCGGATTCGCACGGTGCACCGGCGCGCCGTCTTCCAAGAGAATGCCACTGACCGTCACCGGCGTCGCTTCAATTGTCCGTCCGAGATATTCCACTTGGTCGCCAACGGCGAGCGCATGTCGGGTCTCAATCAGGAAGGGAGCGGCGGATCGGATAATGCCGACCGGCACAAACCTTTGTTCATATCGCATTCTATCATACAACATGTCAGCGGATGAAGGGGGGGAGGCGAAAAAGTTTTCTGTTTGCCCCCGGGTGCCAATCTTGTTCAATTCCTTGTGAAAAGCTTCGGGCAATACGAGGCTAACTAGCGATTGGCCAGAAAAAAGTTGCTGTTGGATCCAATCGAGGGCCAGTCGGTACAGTCGGACCGCCGCCCCGACGTAACCTGATGATTTCATTCGTCCTTCTATTTTGATTGCGTCAATGCCGGCATCAATCAGGAGCGGAAGCCGCTCCAGCAGGCAGAGGTCGCGGGAATTGAAAATATAGGCGCCGTGCTGGTCTTCCTCTATCGGGAAATACTGGCCCGGCCGCTTTTCCTCAACCACAGCGTAGGCGTAGCGGCAGGGATGGGCGCAGTCTCCCCGGTTGGCGTTGCGGCCGGTGAAATACTGGCTGAGCAGGCAACGTCCCGAATAGGAAATGCACAGGGCCCCGTGAACAAAGACTTCCAGCTCGGCGGACGTGGCGCCCCGCATGGCCTGGATCTCGGCCAAACCGAGTTCACGGGCAAGGTTCAGCCGCCGCACCCCACCCTGTTCGACCCAGAAACGGGCGCTGGCGACGTTGGTCACGTTGGCCTGGGTGGACAAATGGAGCGGCAATTCGGGAACAAGCCGCCGTGCAATCGCCAGCACGCCGGGATCGCTGACGATGCAGCCGTCAACGCCTATGGCCCGCAGCAGCAGCAGGTAGGACGCCAGTGGTTCCAGGTCGTGGGTATGGGCGAAGATGTTGACCGTGACATAGACCTTGACGCCATGTTGGTGGGCATAGGCCACTGCCCGCCGCAACTCCTCCTCCTCGAAATTGGCGGCTCGGGCGCGGAGGCTGAAAGCCTTGCCGCCCAGATACACGGCGTCGGCGCCGTAGTGGATGGCGGTGACGAGCTTCTCGAAATTTCCGGCCGGGGCCAGCAGTTCGGGTAGGCGCGGGCCGGATTGGTCAGCGGGGGGAGATAGTGTGGTCATGGTTGTTGGGCATGAAATGAAAAGGGCAGGCCGAAGGCGGGGATAAGCTGGTTGATTGACGAAAAAAAAGGGAAATTATAATGCACGAGCCAACAGGCTTTGTGACCACTCCGCACCATCCGGCAGGTCAGCGAGGCATGTACGCCGACCGTCCAGGGATGGTGGCGCGTGGAGATAGTGCTTGCCCCTGGCAATCGGCTGTTATACTATTTTTGGAAAATGCCGCCGCGTTGCTTCACGACTTGAGTCAAGCCGCCCTCGACGGGCAAGGAGAACTCACCCATGTTGAAGAAAAGCTATTCCAAAACCGGAACAGTGTGCCGCGTCACCTTCAAGTATGAGAATGAGGAAAAGGCTGAAACCGCGGTGCTGGCTGGCGAATTCAACGGTTGGTCGCTGCGGGATACGCCCATGAAGAAACTCAAGGATGGCACCTTTTCCGCCACGCTCTCCTTGCCGGTTGGCCTTTCCTATTGCTTCCGTTATGTGCTCGACGGCGGCGTCTGGGTCAACGATGTCGAGGCGGACGGGTATGCCCCCAACGAGTACGGCGAGGCCAACTCGGTTCTGATTCTCTGAAGCCACCCGGCGTCGGCCGTTTTTTCAAAAACAGTCTCCGATTCCGGCTCCGTGATATTCGTTTTTCAGCGTCACGTAGCGCCGCCACATGGCTTGCATCTCCTGAAGCTGGGTGTCGCTGACCTCCTTGACCACCTTGGCCGGCGTTCCCATGATCAGGGAACGGGGGGGGAAGCGCTTGCCCGGCGTCACCACTGAACCGGCCCCAACGATGGATTCCTTGCCGATCTCCGCGCCATCGAGGATGATCGCCCCCATGCCGATCAGGCACAGGTCGCCCACCGTGCAACCGTGGAGAATGGCCCGATGGCCAACGGTGACCTCACAGCCGATGATCGTCGGGCAACCGTCCTGGTCGTCCCGCTCCGCTCCTGCGTGTGGGGTGGTGTGGAGCAGGGTGAGATCCTGGATGTTGGTGCGGGCGCCGATGTGGATACGGTGGACATCGCCCCGGCAGATGACCCCGAACCAGAGCGACGCATCCTCGCCTAGGGTCGCGTCACCGATCAAGGTGGCGTTGGGGGCGATCCATCCGCCCCTGCCGACCTGGGGCCGGTACTCTCGGTATGGCAGTATCATGATTGCATCTCCTGGTTGCTATGAGGAGGGGGCGCCGCCGTGCCCGGCCGGGGGCCTGTCACGCCGTCAGAGTTCGTCCACATCTCCCGGCTGAACCGGACACACCGGTTGCGGCCTTCTGTCTTGGCCCGGTACAAGGCGATGTCGGCGTAGTTAATACAACTCCAGAGCGTGTCGGTGTCAAGGGGGAATTCGCTCACCCCGAGGCTGATGGTCGTCTGGATGATCACCTCCGGGAGCTTGACCATCAACTGCTCGATATGCACCCTGATCTTTTCGGCAATGAGCATGGTTTCGCCCCCGTCGACATCCAGAAGCACGATTAAAAATTCTTCCCCCCCGAACCGGATGACGATATCCGCTTCCCGTACGGACTGCTTGATGACCTGGGCCGTTGCCCTGAGGACAATATCGCCCGCCTGATGGCCATGGGTGTCGTTGACCCGCTTGAAGAAGTCGAGATCGCACATGATCAGGCCGATCGACTTGCCCCGGCGCAATACGCCTGCCACGATTTTCTCCGAATATTCATGGAGATACCTTCTGTTGTGTATGCCGGTTTGTTCGTCGATCAGGGCGGTGTCGCGCAGGGAGCGCATCAAACGCTTGGTTTCGATGACAGCAAGCGATTCGTTGATGTATTCTTCCGCCTTGAAGATCTGGTCGTCGTTGATGGGCGCGGAGTTGAAAACGAACATCACCACCGCCACGGCGGCGCCGCTTAAGACAATGGGGTGGCAATGGTGGCTCGTGCCGCTCGGCCCGGTGAACTGCCGGCAGACGGCCGGAAAATGGGTCGAGGAAACGATGTGGCCGAGGCGATTGGCCTTGCACAGTTCACACCGGTCAAGAATTTCCGGGTCGCAGAGGATGCTGGCGGCGCCGTCTTGCTCGGGATAGACCAAGGTCATGGTCTTCTTCTCGTTGGCCACCTGGAAGATGAAGCAGTGCGGAATTCCCAGCTTCTGGGTGAAGAGGTTGCCCATGCACAGATAGATATCCTCCAGGTTGTCTTCCTCTTCGATGACCTTCTTGAAGACGGCAATGCCGTGGAGCGACTCCATCAGGTGGTTGAATTTTTCCGAGAGAATGCCGATTTCATCGTTGGAGGTGACCTTGATGCGCCTGGACAGGGCCGCCTGTCCCTTGCCCCGGGCGATGTCCTCAAGTCCTTGGATGACGATATTCAGGGGGCGGGTGAGAGATGTGGCGGCCATGAAAATGACCGCGCAGGTCGCCATGACCGAAAACAGGACGATCAGGGTGATGCTGTTGCGTAGCGATAGAATGCCGGCGAAAAATTCCTCGGCATTCTGGGCGGCGGCCACGCTCCAACTCTTGCCCTTGACCGGAGTGAATCCGGCCACCTTGCGGATGCCCTTGAAGACATAGGATTCCGCGCCTGCCTTGCCGTCGACCATCGCCTGGGCCATCTTCTCCATGGCCGGAATTTTCAACAGGTTGAGCTTGAGAATGTTCTTTTCGTCCGGATGGGCGATGATGATGCCCGCCTGATTGATCATGAAGCAATAGCCCGTCTCGCCGATCTTTCTCTTGACGATCATGTCGGTGAGGACCGAGGCCTTGAGCAATGAGCCGACAACCCCGAGAAAGGCGCCGTTTTCCGTAAAGATCGGCGCGCAGATCATCATGACCGGCTCACCGGTGAACCTGGAGCGCACGATCTCGCCGGAAGCCACTTTCCTGGTTGTCTTGGCCTCGATGAAGCAGGGGTGCTGGGGAATATCCCAGGGTTGCAGGCTTTCGCCGGTCTCCATGGCCTCGGCAAAGGGAAGACCGGCGGCATCGGTGATGAAAAAGCCGACATAGTTGGTGTTGAGCAGCTCGAACCGTTTCTTGATATCCTGCCGGACCAGTTTGAGCGCTTCCGCAGCCCCGGCGACGCCTTTGGCGTTGACCGACTCCGCGGTGTTCCGGACCTGGGCGCGGGTGGCGAAGGAGGCGGTGAATTTCATCTCTCCCTCGAGGGTGGCCTCGACCTGCATGGCGATCCCTTCGGCGATGAACTGCTCGTTAGTCTCGCTCAACTGGGACACCGCCTTGGTCGAGTCGGTGATGGCGACATAGCCGATCGCCGTGGGAATGAGCGCGGCCAGGATGCCGCCGACGATGAGCTTGAAACGGATCGATTTTAAAAACATGATGCTTATATGGCCGCCTCCCGGCCTGGCAAGCGATGTTTTGACATTTGGCGTTGAGGATTGAGCGGCAACCTTCTATCTGGCCTGTGGAGCGGACTGGATCAGTCTGCCGGGCCTGATGGAATTCGCCGGGGAAGACCTCATCTCCCAAGCGTCCTCGAAGGGCTAACCATCATTCAGGTTTGTTTCTCCGAGGTTCGACCTGTCTCGCCATCATCAACACATCAACCTGCGCAACCTTTCAGCGATCCGTCTCCTTTGTTGGTTTATGGGTCTTCTACACGCCCCTGGTCGCGTAACCTCTGATATATCCGGTCATGGGCCCAAAGCGCCCAGATCGTCCGCGTCATCTTGCTGACCAGCGCCGCTACATTGAGCGGTCGGCAGGCCAGCAGTTGCCAAAGCCGCTCCTCCCGCTTCTTGCCGTGGCGGTCAACAGCCCGACGCCGGGAATGGTCAGCAATTTCCTGGCTGTCTTGTCTTTATTCTTTCAGATTGTGAGCTTCCGTTCAAGCTCGGAAATACCCTGCCCGAGATTCTTGATGCGCTTGATCTGCTCCCGCAAAGCCTTGATCGCCATGGCCCCGGCGCCTTTGCCTCCAACTGCTCCAGTACAGCTGGATGCGATCTCTGTCCTGTTGCCTGCCTTGAGACGGTTCCGAACTTTTTTTCGACGGCCAGAGGGAGGCGGACATGCCATTTCCTTGAGGCTCGTTCGGCAGATTTGGAACTTAAGCGAACGGACAGGAAAAAGCCTGTCCGGACGATGGATGGCGGACAAGATCCGCAAGGCGGTCCGGAAAAGGGCGTCGGCGCAGGTAGCGGGAACGCTGTCCCAGGATGCCGGGCGTCTGGGCGCAAAAGGCCTGTTCATCCAAACCGGACCTGCTGCAGGAAAAAGTCCCGGTGTTCGTCCGTGCGGTGGCTGACGTAGACGATGGTGGTCAGTTGCTCGTGGGCGATGGAGGCCAGGAAATCGAGCAGCGCCATGCGATTGGGCTCGTCGAGTCCCAAGGTCGGCTCGTCGAGCAGGAGCAGTTGCGGTGACTTGATCAGGGCCCGGGCAAGCAGCAGCAGCCGTTGTTCGCCGTAATGCATCCAGCGAAAAGGCTGCCCAGCCTTATGCGCCAGGCCGAGGCGCTCCAGCCAGCGGCGGCCGAGCCGCAGTTGGGTTTCACTTGGGCGAGTATAGAGACCGATCGAGTCGAACAGCCCGGAGACGACGGTGGCGAGTCCGCTGCCGGCCACGCGGTAGTTGCGATGGAGGTCCGAACTGAGAATGCCCATCCGCCGCTTCAGATCCCAGATGGATTCACCGCTGCCGCGCCGCCGACCAAACAGGGTCAGATAGTTGGTGTAGCACAGCGGGTGGTCGCCGCTGATGAGCTGCAGCAGGGTCGATTTGCCGCAGCCATTGGGGCCGGTGATCAGGGTGTGGTCGCCCCGGTCGATGGCAAGATCGAGGCCGGTGAACACCTCGACCTCGCCGTAGCGGGCGAAACCCGAGCGCAGGGTGACCAGGTTGACGCTGGCATCATTGGTTTCTTCCGGCGGTCGCCGATCCTGGCGGAAGTCTTCCACACTTACTTGAAAGAGCGGCGGCTGGCTGGCCAGACAGCCGGTCACCTCGGCCAGGACATCGGCCCTCGGCCCCTGGACGGCGATGGCGCCGGCGCGGAAGGCAGCGAGATGGGTACACCAGGGAGGAATATCGGCGCTGTTGCTGACCAGGCTGAGCAGGGCCAATCCCTGATCCCGCATCCCGGCCAGCACCCGGTCAAGTTCCGCGCGACTGGTCTGGTCGAGCCCCTCGTAGGGATTTTCCAGGACCAACAGGCCGACCCCCCTGGTGATCTGCTGGAGCAGGCAGAGTTTCCGCGCCTGGCCGGAACTCAACTGGCGGTAGCCCCGGTCGAGCAGATCGGAGAAGGCGAACAGCTCGATCAAAGAACCATGCCGGTCAGGGTCGGTGAGGAAGTCGCGGGCCGGGGTTCCGGGATCGAGCCGATCGAGAAAATCGGTGTCATCCTTGCGGAGCTCGGCCTCGAAAATCGACTGCTGCCGTTTGAACGACAGCACGCCGATGTCCGGCGGCAGGTTCAGTCTGCGGGCGCGGTAGTCGAGCTTCTCCCCGGCGATGATCTCGCAGAACTGTTCGATGCCCGAACCGTTGCCGCCGACCAGGCACCAGGCTTCTTCGGGACCGGCGGCAAAGCGGTCGATTCGCAGGCCTTCGGCTACAAGCTGTCTGATTGCCAGTATGACTTTTTCGCCCGGATCATTCATCCCAGATGGCTGCCATGGTGTAGGGGGATTCTGGTCCGGTTAAGAACGAGCCGTCGACAAAGCGGTAGCCCCGGTCGAGCGAAGCGATCGCCGCCATGTCCTGGTCATCGAGCCGCACTTCGGCGGCGGCGAGGTTTTGCCGCAACCGTTCCGGATTGACCGATTTAGGGATAACCACGGTCTGGCGCGCCAGGCCCCAGCCCAGCAAAACTTGCGCTGGCGTGGCCCCATGCTTGGCTGCCGCCTGGAGGATCACCGGGTTGTCGAGCAAAGTCGGCTCGTCGGCCTTTTTCATGGCGGTCGGCCGGTCGCCGGAGCCGAGTGGCGAGAAGGCGGTGACCAATATGTTGTTTTGCTTGCAGAAGTCGAGGGCGGCCCGCTGTTGCAGGTAGGGATGGAGTTCGATTTGATTCATCTCCGGACGGATGGTGGCCTGACGGCACAGGGCGTCCAGCTTGGCGACGCTGAAATTGCAGACGCCGATGTGGCGAACCAACCCTTCGGCCACGCAGGCTTCCATGACTTTCCAGGTGTCGATGATCGGCTGATCGGCCAGCGGGACGAACTCTGCTTTTTTGCGGGCATAGAGCACCCCGGGGGCAAAGGCCACTGGCCAGTGGATGAGATAGAGATCGAGATAGTCGGTGCGCAGGCTGGCAAGCGTTTGTTCAAGGGCCGGCCGGACCTGTTCCGGCGCATGGGCATTGTTCCACAGTTTTGAGGTCAGCCACAGATCGGAGCGGGCGACGGCGCCGGAGTCGACGGCTTGGGCGATGGCCCGGCCGACTTCCGGCTCATTCTGGTAAATGGGCGCGCAATCGATATGGCGGTAGCCCATGGTCAGCGCTTCCGCGACTGCTGCCTGGACCGCGCCGGTCGATGATTTCCAGGTGCCGAGCCCGAGTGCGGGGAGGCGGTCCTGGTTACTGAAGGAAAACGAGAGCATAGTGAATCTCCTTGTGGTGCCGGCCGGACCTGTGAACAGTCCGGCCGGAGGCGTTGGTGCGCCCGGGTTGACGGCAAGATGAGCGGACTTGCGAAAAGAATGCGCCTGCCGTCAAAATAAAAAACCGAAGCTTAACCGTCAAATAGAGATTACGCTCTAATCATGGTATGCTCATTTTTAATGGGTCAATAGCAATCCCGATCTGAGCAAACGTATGACTTTTCCTTTGGGAAAGCGAGGCTCTTGAACAATATCTGTGAACGGCGGCCATGAACTGATCGCCATCATGGGGCGGACAGGGCGCAACCATGGCGGAAGAAACATTGCCGGGCAAAGAAAAAGAGCAAGAAGGCGCAACAGGGGGTCAAACAGTGGTGGTGGACGACAGTTCCACTGGGCGGACCGTGATCCGGAAAGAATTGCGCGCGGCCGGGTATAAGATCCTCACCTTCAGCGATGGCCTGGAGGCCCTGTCGTCACTTCGCTGGATGCGCAAACTGCCCGAGATGCTCATTTTGGACATCGACATGCCCCTAGGATGGACGGGTTCGCCTGTTGCGAGCAACTGCGGGCCGTGGAGGTCTGGAGGTCCAGGGCTTGTTCGAGGATAAGGACTCCCAGATTCCCGTGCTCTTCGTCTCCGCCAATGACAGCGTCGCCAACCGCAGCCGTTGCTTCCATCTCGGCAGCCTGGAATTCATCTTCAAGCCTTTTTCCCGGGGCGAAATAGCCGCTGCGGTCACCAAGGCGCCTAAACCGCAAACCACCTTTGCCGGCATGGCCGTCCTGGTCGTCGATGACAAAATATTCCTCCGAAGGATGGTCCGCTCCTGTCTGAAGCAGGTCGGTCTCAATGTGCTCGAGGCGGAGGATGGTCGCCAGGCCTTCGAACTCATCAAGGACAACTGGGTCGAGGTGAATCTGGTCATCGTCGATTTCGAGATGCCGGTCATGCGCGGCGACGAGTTCATCCACCTGGCCCTTCAGCGCCCCGAGGCTGTGAACACCTGCCCATGATCTCCCTCAGCGCCTCCAGCGAATCCCAAACGATTTTGCGGATGTTCCGGGCGGGGGCCGCGATTACCTGGTCAAGCCGTTCATCCCCGAGGAGCTGCAGGCCCGGGTTCAAGTGCATGCATCTCAACTTGCGCCATATGCGCTATCTGGAGGAGATGAACTGGAACCTGCACGATAAGTCGGTCAACGATACCTGCGGCCACGCGTTTGGCGATTATGTCCTGAAAACCATCGGCGCGTAGATGAAAAAGAACATACGCCGGGGGGAGCTGGCCGCCCATTTCGGCGGCGAGGAGTTTGTCGTGGCGCTTCCGAAAACCCGCCTGGAGCAGGCGCGGTTTTTTGCTGAGCGCATAAGGGCCGCCATCGAAGGGCATCGGTTCAGCGGCCAGGGCAGGAATGGGTGGTCACCGTGAGCATAGGGGTCGTCTCCCTCAACGATCACTGTCCCGTTACGGCGAGGAGTATGCTGCAACTGGCCGGCAAGCCGCTTTATCTTGCCAAGGGCTCTGGACGCAACCGGTTGATTTTCAATCCGTATTGAGTTGAGCGCCCAGATTTCAGGGACTGTTGCCCAGCAGCGGCGTTTCAGATGGGACGGCCCGTCCACGGCAAGGGCAGGCAAGGACAAACGAGGCAGCGGGCGTAACCCGCCTAGCCCCATTTTCTGCCGCGAAACAATCCCGTACAAAAAGCCAAGCGAATTTGCCAATGATGGGCGCAATCCCGCCCGGTTGGCACGGAGGTGGCGGATGGCAGAACAGAAACGATCATGGGGGTTTGCCACCCGGCAACTCCATTCCGGACAACCCGTCGATCCGGCGACCGGCAGCAGGGCGTTGCCGTTGTACCAGACATCCTCGTATTGCTTCCGCGACTCGGCCCACGCCGCCGACCTGTTCGCGCTCAGGGAGGCGGGCAATATCTACACCCGGATCATGAATCCGACCACCGATGTGCTTGAACGGCGGGTGGCGGACCTGGAGGGCGGGATCGGCGGGCTGGCGGCGGCCAGCGGCCACGGCGCCCAAACTCTGGCGTTCCTGACCCTCTGTCGGGCCGGCGACCATATCGTCTCCAGCAGCAGCCTCTACGGCGGCACCTATAACCAACTGCGCTACACTCTGCCACGGCTGGGGATCGAAGTCACCTTCGCCGATCCCGCCGAACCGGATTCCTTCCAGCGGGCCATCCGCCCCAACACCAGGCTGATCTACGGCGAAACCCTGGGCAATCCCGGCCTGATCGTCTTTCCTTTCGAGGAAGTCGGCGCCATTGCCCGGATGCATCGGCTGCCCCTGATGATCGATAACACCCTGGCCACCCCCTACCTGTGCCGGCCGATCGAATGGGGCGCCACCCTGGTCAGCCACAGCACCACCAAGTTTCTCAACGGCTACGGAACCTGCATCGGCGGTCTTTTGGTGGATGCGGGCACCTTTGCCTGGGATTCCGGCAGATTTTCCGACTTCACCGAGCCGGATCCCTCCTACCACGGTCTCATTTACAGCAGCCTCGGTTCTCCCGCCTTTCTCGTCAAGGCCAGGGTGCAGATGCTGCGGGATTTGGGGATCTCCGCTTCGCCCTTCAACAGCTGGCTGACCGTGCAGGGGATCGAAACCCTGAGCCTGCGCATGCAGCGGCATGTGGCCAACACCCTGGCCGTGGCCCGATTTCTTCAGGGACATCGCCAGGTCGCCTGGGCTTCCTATCCTGGCCTGGCCGACCATCCCAGCCACCAGCGGGCGCTTAAGTATCTGCCTGAAGGGGCGGGGGCGGTTCTCACCTTCGGCATCGAGGGGGGACGGGAAGCGGGGCAGCGGTTCATCGACCGGCTTCAGCTGTTCAGCCATGTGGCCAATGTTGGTGATGCCAAGAGTCTGGCCATTCATCCGGCCAGCACTACCCACGGTCAATTGAACGAGGATGAGTTGCAACAGGCCGGGGTAACGCCGGATATGGTGCGGCTCAGTGTGGGGCTGGAGGACGCCGAAGACCTGTTCTGGGATCTGGATCAGGCCCTTGGCCGGGCGTATTGAACCGTCAGCGGAAGGTTGACGGCGTGCAATCAGGGGAGGAGACCTGGCAGCCGCCGCTGCTGTTCAGATCGGGAATCACGGATTGGGAGGCGGGCATCGCGAAGGAGCCAGACGGTGGCACGCCGGTTGCGGTCGGATCGGGCAGGCTGAGAGCGGCCAGCACTGCGGCTTCACCCCGGAGGATGTTCCAGCCGTCCGGCGTTTTGGTCATCAGCACCGGAATCTCCTTGATTCCCAGGGCGGTCAGCAGGGCCTTGTTGAGCTCCGGAGCATAGGCGGGGTTGAGCGTGGCATCGGCCAGGTCGATGGAGTTGACCTGGTCGATGGGATTGAAATACACGGTGACCCGGCCGTTGGTTTTCAGCGAGGCTATCACCTGCTCGCAGTGGACGCAGGTCGAGGCGTAGAAAAGGTAGTGCTCGGGATACTTGGTCACGCCCGGTCGGCTGGCGAAGACGCCGGCGGTAAAGGCCTGGCGGCCGGCGGCGGGTTGGTGCAGATCCAGACTGGCATAGGTCAGGGACACAGTGGCGGCGACCAGGGCGCCCGTCAGGATCTGCCGGAGACCGAGCAGGCAGTTGAGCAGAACGGTAAACCCGAAGATGGTCAGACAATAGGCGCAGAAGGTGTGGACCACCAGGTATTGAAAACTGGTCAGGACCGCTTCCGCCCCGAGCGCGGCCAGCAGCAAGTATGGCACAAAAGGCGGCAACCGCCGCCGATCGCCCCTCGCCGCGCGCAGCCCCCAGTAGATGGTCTGAAAAAAGAACAAGCCTACCGCATTGAAGACCAGGGGCGATACCCTGATCATCTTTTCCACAATCTTGCAACCCTCATTCAGACAAAACGGCGTTCCCTGGTACAGGGTGAAGCCGATCTGCCCGGCGACCAGCAGGCTGGCGGCCAAAGCAAGCAACTGGCCGAACTGGAGCGCTCTGTCTTTTCTTCTCAGCATGGTGTTCCGGAAGTTGAGGCCATCTAAAACTGCGCCAAGAGTGCGGAGACGCCACGATGGGCCAAGGCGCAGGAGGCCTATAATGCTTCATTCTCCCTGAAGTGTCAACCTTCCTCATGGGCTGCTGCTGAGCGCCAATCTCCTGTGAAAAAGGGGCACGGGCTGCCAGTTGCGCCCGCCGGGAGCTCTCAGGCGGTGAGCGTCATCCGCCGATGGAGAGGGTCTCTTCGTCGATCAGTCTTTTGAACTGGGAGTGGCTCGCGCCTTCGGCCAGCGGCAGTTCATCGGCGATTTTGCTGAACAGGGTGCTGTCGTCCTTGAGAAGGTTGATGATTTCGAGGTTGGTGGCGTCGAATCGCATGGCGGAACCGGCGCCGGCAACATGTTGCAACCGCCATCCGAGGCTCAAGGGAAATGCTGGTTTTGTTAATTTGTGCCGAATCCGGCAAATATTTGGTTGCGACCTTCGCATCGATCCGGCGTACGGAACAGCGGGGAGGTAGGATGCGTGCCTGCGTCGGGCGCAAAAAAAAGCTCCAGCCTGGGCGGCCGGAGCTTGTGTGCAGCGCGGAACAAGAAATTATCGCAGCGCGGCCATGGCGGCGTCGTAATTCGGTTCATGCGTGATTTCGGGAACCTGCTCGGTGTAGATAACTTTGCTGGCGGCATCGATGATCACAATCGCCCGGGACATGAGCCCGGCAAGGGGGCCGGTGGTGATGGTTACGCCGTAGTCCTTGCCGAAGGCCGGCGCGCGGAAGACGGACAGGGATTCGACATTCTTGAGCCCATCGGTCTCGCAGAAGCGGGTATGGGCAAAGGGCAGATCAGCCGAGATGCAGAGCACAACCGTGTTGGCCAATTCGCCGGCGGCCTTGTTGAAGCTGCGGACCGAGGCGGCGCACACCGGCGTGTCGATGCTGGGGAAGATGTTGAGCACGATCTTCTTCCCTTTGTAATCAGCCAGGGTCACTTCGGCAAGATCGGTCTTGACCAGCTTGAAACCAGGGGCTTGGGAAGATTTGGCCGGCAGAGCGCCGCAGGTTTCGATGGAATTGCCTTTCAGGGTGATGGTGGCCATGGAGGGTCTCCTTTAGGGGTGATGTTGGATGATATATTGAAAATTCAGGAGAATGGGCTCGGGACGCCGCGAAGCGGTTGGACGCCCACTCTTTTCTCCAGTAACGAACGATTTTGCAGACAATAATCATTCTCCTTTTGCTGTAAAGCCTAAAATGGAAAGAAAATGGCTTTGCGAGGGGGAAGCGGGCCGGGAAATGAAGGCGGGCGCGGATTGGTCCGCATCCTCCACCCGATCACTCCTCGGTTTTGCCGACAACATCCGCCAGCCCCGCCTCTTCCCTGTGCCGCAATTTTATATCCAGGCCTGAATACCGGCTCACCCGGCGCCGCACGATGTGGTGCAGCAAGGACTGGCGGCAGAAAAGGGTGAGGTGTTGCCTGGCCCTGGTGATGCCGGTGTAGAGCAGTTCCCTGGTGAGGATCGGTGCATCTTCTTGGGGCAGGACGCACAACACCCGGTCGAATTCCGATCCTTGCGCCTTGTGCACGGTGAGGGCGAAGGCAGTCTGCCAGGCGGGCAGGCGGGCGAGCGCCACCGGCCTAGGCTCGCCGTCCGGCTGGGAAAACCAGGCGCGGAGGATGCTCTGGCGGTCGGGCCAGAGTATGCCGGTATCGCCGTTGAACAGGCCCAGGCCGTAGTCATTGCGCAGGATGAGGATCGGCATGCCCCGGTAGAGCAGCTCGCCGCCGACGATGAGGCCTTGGCGGCGGAACAGGGTCTCGGCCAGCCGGTTGATCCCCTCGACCCCGGCCGGCCCTTCGCGCAGGGCGCAGAGCATGCGGCAGCGGCTCAATTCGTCCAGGGCCTGTTGCGGGCCGTCAGCAATGAATAACGGCAGAAAATGGCGTTCGATCCACTGCCGCAACCAGGCGGCAGCCCCGGGGCCGATGGCCTCCTCGAGGTGCAGATCCGGGGCCTGGCCCTGAAGCACTGTCTCTAGTTGGGCAGGGTCCCCGGTGTTGACCGCCCGCGCCAGTGCGCCGATGCCCGATGTCTCGCCGAAGCGGTGGCTGGCGTGGAGCACGACCAGGGAGTCGGCCAGCGGACCGGTGTCGACGCCGGGAAAATCCGGCAACCGGGCCGGGGCGATGAGCGGCCGCATCCGTTCGGCCAGCGCCGCCGACCAGCGGAGCATGCCGTCGCCGCAGAGGTCGCCGAACAGATTGCCGGCCTCCACTGAGGCCAACTGGTCCCGGTCGCCGAGGAGGATGACCCGGCAGGCCGGGGGCAGGGCGGCGAGGGTAGCGGCCATCAGCGGCACGTCGATCATCGAGGCCTCATCCAGGATGAGGAGATCGAGGTGGAGCGGATGACCGCCATGGTGGCGAAAACCGGGCCGGTCGTTGCGATAGCCGAGCAGCCGGTGGAGGGTCTGGGCCTGTTCGGGGATGGCCCCGGCCAGGGCGGTCGGAAGCGCTGCTTTGGCTGCGCGGATAGATTCCTGCAGGCGGAGCGCCGCCTTGCCGGTGGGCGCGGCCAGGGCCACGCGCGGGGCGGCTGGAGCCAGGGCCGACATCAGGGCAAGGATGCGGGCGGCGGTGTGGGTCTTGCCGGTCCCCGGTCCACCGGAGATGACCACAAAAGGTCTGCACAAGGCCAGGGCCGCGGCGGCCCGCTGCCAGTCAACTGCTGTCCCGTTTGCGGTGGAGGGAAAGAGGCGGTCGAGCAGGACCGCCGCATCAATCGGCACATCCGGCGCCGGCGCTGCGGCTCGCTGGCGCAAAGCCTGGGCGATGGTCTCTTCGTCGCGGTCGAGGCGGAAGAGAAACAGATTGTCAGCCCGGTCCAGTACCAGAGGACGGACTTCGCCGGAGCGGCCGACAACCGGCGAAGCCAGAAGGGAGCGGCGGAGTGCGGCCGGGTCGGCAAAGGGCGCACTGTCCAGTCCGGCATCGGCCGCAAGCCGGGCCGCCTCGGACAGGGGCAGACAGGTGTGTCCTTGTCCGGTGGCCCAACTGGCCATGGCCGCAACCATGGGGAGTTCAGGGCACTGGCCGCCGTCGATCCGGGTCAGGAGACGGGACGCCTGGACATCGAGAGGACGGTACATACGACCGCTCTGGATGGAATCGGGCCTGGCGCTCATCTGCTTCCTCCTCCCCGGCAACAATGGTCGAGGGACGCGATCAGCGCCTGGTCCGGCCTGAAGGCGTGAGTGCCGGTTCCAGGTGGGTGGCTGGGATGCATGGCCCGCAGGAAGAGATAATAGACGCCGCCGAAGTGGTCGTCGTACCGGTAGCCCGGCAGCCGCGAGGCCAAAAACCGGTGCAGGGCCAGGGTGTAGATCAGGGCCTGGAGCGGGTATTGATGGCTGTCCATGCAGGCGTCCAGCGCTGCGGGAGCGTAGTGAGCAAGCTCTGGGCCGAGAAAATTCGACTTGTAATCGGCCAGATAATAGCGGCCTTGATGGCGAAAGACCAGGTCGATGAATCCCTTCATCAGGCCATGCAGTACCGAGGAGCCACCGGTCAGGGGCCGTAGGCCGGCCTCGGTGAGCAGGGGGTTGAGCCGCGCAAGATCGACTTGGTGCAGGGGGAAAAGAAAGCTGAGCTCTTTGATCCGGTCGCAGGCGGGCAACTGACCGAGGGCGCAGGCGCCGGGCAGAGGCGTCGCCAGCAGGTCGTCCAGCCAGTCGGCCAGGGCTGGCTGCCAGCGCGGATCAATCCCAGCTTGCTCCAGTTGGCGGCCGATCAGGGTGGATTGCTCCCTGGCCGACTGGCTGCCATCGATTTGTTCGAGCAGGGCGTGGAGACAGGTGCCCGCCTTGGGGCCGCGCGGAAAGGTGAAGATGGAGCTGAAATCCTCAGGCAGGGCCATGGCCGGGTTGTCCCATTCGTCCCGGTCCGCCGCCTCGGGCAGGTCGACGCCCGCGCTCAGGCGGGAGTAGCTGGTCAGCGACCAGCCGGGGCTGATCCGGCCTGGGAACAGGGCGGGGCGCAGTGGGGGTGTATCGTCCGTGGCCGCCAGGCGATGGCTGCCGAAGCTCTCGGGATAGGGCCTCAGTTCGAGCAGCAACTGTTCCTGGTTCATCGATTCCAGCTCACGGCGCAGGCTAGCGTCGTCTTCCGGACAACGACCCTGGTGCAGCAGACGGGCGGACGCGGTGCGCTCCATGCCGCTCACCCGACCCCAGCAAAACAAACAGCAGGATTTGGCGCGGGTCATGGCCACATAGGAAAGGCGCATCTCCTCGGCCATCGCCTCTTCCTCGGCCCAGCGCCGATGCTCTTGCTGGCCGCTGCCCAGGTCGAGAACCAGGCGCTGGTTGTCGCGGCGATGAAAGGCGAGGGGGCCGTCGGTGGCCGGTGTCCGGCTGGACCACGGAAAAGGCAGGACCACCACCGGAAATTCCAGGCCCTTGGCCCGGTGGATGGTGAGAATCCGGATGAGGTGCTCATCGTCTTCCAAACGCAGCAGTTGATTGTCTTCATCGGCGTTGGGGTGATCAATCTGGCGGTGCAGCCAGCGCAGCAGGGGGCCGGCGCCGTGACGGCCTGCCGGGCTGGCCTGGAGCAGTTCGGACAGGTGGAGATAGTTGGTCAGGCTGCGTCGGCCGCCTTTTTTGGCGGTCAAGCGCCAGGTCACCCGTTCGGTGGCGAGAAGATGCTGGAACATGGGCAGAAAACCCTGTTCAGTCCAGATCTGGCGGTAACGGATCAGGCCGCTCAGCCGTTCCTCCCACCCCTGCTCATCATCGGCGAGATGGCGTAGGGCCTCGCCGTCGCAGCCCATCAGGTCGGTCGTCAGGGCGGTGCGGATGGCCGCCGGGTCGGCGGGCGCAAGCAGGACCCCCAGCACCTGGGCCATGGTCTTTGCCTCCGGGGCGGCAAACACCGAGTCCTGACTCATGAAGGCGCAATTCAGGCCCCGGCAGTGCAAACCTTTGCGCATGGCCTCGGCTTCGCGGTTGGTGCGGGTCAGGATGGCGATGTCATCCGGCGTCAGGGGTTGGCCGGCGATGGCGGCCTGTCCCTGGCGGGCCGCTTCCAGGAGCTGGACCAAGGTCTCGGAGCAGAAATCGATTGATGCCCTGACCGCCTGCTCCTTGGCGATGGTTTTCGAATTGGGGCGCTTCAACCGTTCGCTGTCCAGTAAGAGACCGACCAACGGCGGCAGGGCTCGACCCTTGAACATCAGCGGCTGCGCCTTGGGCGGCTCGGCGGCCCGGACGGGCCGGAAGACTATGTCGTCCTTGAAGACAAAGGCGTCCTCGCGTCGGCGGAACAGGGTATTGATGGCCAGCACCATGGCCGGGGTCGCCCGGTGATTGACCCCGAGGGTGAGCCGGTTGTCCGGTTCAGTGGCTCGGCGGGCCAGGATATAGGCGAAGATGTCGGCCCCTCGGAACGAATAGATGGCCTGCTTGGGATCGCCGATCAGCAACAGGGCGCCTTGGTGGCGATAGATGCGGGAGAAGATCCGGTATTGGACCGGATCGGTATCCTGGAACTCATCGATCAGGGCGGCGGGATAGCGCGCGGCCAGCCGAGCGGCCAGGGCAGGCCCGCTCTCGGGCCGTTCCAGCGCCTCGGCCAGCCGGGTCAGCAGATCGTCGTAGGACAAAAAGCCCAAAGCGCGTTTGCGGCGATCGAGTTCAAGGCCGAGGAACTGCCGGGCCTGGTGCAGCACCTCCATAACGCGCATGCGCTCCAGGCGTTCTTGAAGCTTGAACCATTGGTCGAACAGAGTGAAAAAGGGGTGGCCGGGCGGCGTGCGTTTTGCCTTGGTATGGTTGGCCATGACCGAAGCGGCCAGCCGGTCGATCCTGTCAGGCAGCAGGAAAGGCGGGTCAAGGCATGCGGCCAGCTGGTCCATGGCGGCAATCAATTGCGGTACCCGGTCGGCCGGGCGATAGGTCTGTTCGCTTCTCTTGAGGCCAGGATCAGTGGTCAAGATGGAGCATACTTGTTGCCGTTCCCGGCGCCAGCCGTTGCGCACCTCGGCAAACAAGCGGAAGTTTTCCTCCTCCAAGGCCGAGAGTCCCTGCGGGTCGGTTTCCGGAATCAGTTCGCAGTCCAGTGTGGTGGCGGCCTGGCCCAGGGCCTTGAGTAGCCCGGCCGGAACGGTCCAGGTGGCGGCGGTCCAGGCCGCTTCCCCGTCGCTGACCGGGTAGAAGCGGTTGCGCCAGAAATCCTCGATCACCTGGAGCCGTAGGTGGGCCTCGCTGGTCAGCAGTTCGGCTTCAAAGGGCATGGCCGATTCAAAGGCGTGTTCTTGGAGGATACGCTGGCAGAAGGAATGGATAGTGTGGATGGCGGCCTCGTCCAGCCGCACCAGGGCGTCGGTGAGCCGCTGTCGGGCCGGCTCTGGCGGAATTGCGGTCAACAGGGCGGCAAGCTGCGGGTCAACGGCGCCAGTCCGGTTGTCCAGGTGGTCGAGGGCCTGGCGCAGCCGCTGGCGAATGCGGTCGCGCAACTCGCCGGTGGCCGCCCGGGTGAAGGTCAGCACCAGGATCTGGTCGATGGTCAGCTCCCGTTCAAGCAGCAGCCGGAGAAACAGCAGTGTCAAGGTGTAGGTCTTGCCGGTGCCGGCGCTGGCCTCCAACAGGCGCCAGCCGTTCAAGGGCAAGGTGAGTGGATCAAGCGGCCGCATCGTCGTCCTCCTTCAGATAGGCCAGGATTGGGTCATAGAGGTCGGTCAGGGCGATGAACTCCGGGGTGGGGGCAAAACGTTCCTGGGGAAAGCACAGGCGATAGGCCGGGTCGCTGCTCTCGCCGTTGCTCTGAAAGCCGCTTTCCCAAACCTGGCGTGCAGCATCAAACGGGTCTTTGCCGTAGCGTTGGGCCACGGCCCAGGCCAGGCTGGTCTCCGGGAAAAAGGGCAGAGGGGCGGACAGTCCCTGCCAGTAGAAGTCGAGCAAGAGGCGCAGGCGATGTTCGGCATCGGCTATCCGCGGCAGGGTGAGGCGCTGGACCAGGTCGTCGGGCCGGGCCGGGACGCGGGCCAGATGCACGGACTCCGGCGGCAACCCTTCCGGCGTCTGCAGGTTGAGAACCAGGTGCCGAACCAACAGGGCGATCAGGTCGGCCCCCTTGCGGGCGGCGGGCCGCCAGGCGATCTGGCCGGCGGAACAACAGCCGGTCAGCCAGCCGGTAAGCCGGAAGGGACCGATGGCGCGGTCGATGGCCACCGGTTCCAGAGGCTGGGCCATCAGGAGGCGGAGTTGGCAGGCGAACCGAGTGCTGTCGGCGGCGATCCTGTCAAACTCGCTCCGGCCGAAACCGTTGCGGGGCAGGCGGCCGCTGGTTTCCAGTTCGCGGTAGATCTGCTCGGCGCGCATCCCCTCCAGCAGGCCGGTCACCGTTGTCCGCCGCAGGAAGTACTGGTCCAGCCGGTCGAGGGCAAAGGACTCGTTCTCGGCCATGCCGAAATCCTTGTCCCGCAGGCGCAGGCCCATCACCCGCTCCAGGAAGAAGCGGGTTGGATGGTTCCAGAACCAGGCCAGTTGATCGACATCGACGCTCCGCCAATCGTCCGGTGGCGGCGGCAGGGCATGGGGGAGAAAGGGTGGGGCCGGGGTTTCCAGCTCCGCCGGCAGCCAGGCCGGATTGTAGCAAGCCGTGGCCGGGTTGCCGTCGAAACAGCGGCGGCTGAAGGGCTGCATTGGGTGCACAGTGGTGAGGTGAGCGGCAACCGTTGTCGCGGCCGAAGGCGGCAGGCAGCTTTGGTCGAGGTAGTCCCGCAGTTCCGAGACCACCGCCGAGGGGGGAACGATGGCCTCGTCGCGTTGGTTGCGACCTGTCCAGGACAGGTAGAGGACATCGCGGGCCGAGAGCATGGCCTCCAGAAAGAGATAGCGGTCGTCCTGGCTCCGGTTGCGGTCGCCCAGGCGCGGATGCGCCGCCATGAGGTCAAAGGCGAGGGGGTGCTGGCGG
>WRFD01000009.1 GCA_009778955.1 Desulfobulbus sp. | reverse complement strand
CATCTCAATAAGCCGTCATGGCCTCATGATCCAGATGCTTGCCGGCTTGATCACCTCCATCCTTTTGGCCACCTATTGCCATGATGAGCACGGCGAGCCGGTCTCCATTCGACGGGTCCGCCAATTACGCAACCAAATACTCAATGAATCCAGAGCAGGATGCACTGATGCACTGAATCGACCATGCAGGGATTGCTTATATGCGATATCATACATGCAAGTCCTTAACCGGACAGTACTGAGTTTTTTCGCTTATCGCTCACTCGCGTTGCGTGGCGCATCCCCCCTGCTGACCCGTCAAAAACTCTCCATGCCGAAACCTCATTTGCCGCGCACAGGTTTATCCGGTACAATGACAGTCGTTCATCCTCTGCGTTCATTTGATTTTCCCGCAACCCGATTGCCCCCCAGGAGATTTCCATGGACCAGCCGACCGTAGACGCCGCCAGTAATCATGCCTACTCCTCCATTTTCCAGGGAACCAGTGTTAAGGACTTCAAAAAACGCATTCAGCACCACCTGATGAGCTTCCAGGGCCGCGACCCGGACCGGGCCGGCGCCCCGGATGTCTACCGGGCCTTGTCCTACGCGCTGCGCGACGTGCTGATGGAAAAATGGATCAACACCCAGAAAACCTTTTATGCCGGCAAAAAGAAGCGAGTGTACTATCTCTCGCTCGAATTTTTGGTCGGCCGGTCGCTCGGCAACTCCATCATCAACATGGGCCTGCTGGACGAGGTGACGCAGGCGGTGGAGCAATTGGGCTACGATCTGGAACGGCTACGGGAATGCGAAGAGGACGCGGCTCTGGGCAACGGCGGTCTCGGCCGGCTGGCCTCCTGTTTTATGGATTCGATCGCCACTATGAAGATACCGGCCTACGGCTACGGCATCCGCTACGATTTCGGTCTGTTCAACCAGAAGATCGTCGACGGCTTCCAGGTCGAGACCCCCGATAGCTGGCTGCGGCTGGGATCTCCTTGGATGTATGAGCGCACCTCGTTCATGTATCCGGTCCAATTCTACGGACACGTCGCCACCACCGCCGACAAGAACGGCCGCTTTCGTGCCCGCTGGGCCAACACCGAAATCGTCATGGCCATGGCCTGCGACATGTTGGTGCCTGGGTTCAACAACGACCACGTCATCAACATGCGCCTGTGGCGGGCCAAGGCCTCGCGCGAACTCGACCTGCGTTCCTTCAATGCTGGCGACTACATCAGCGCCGTGGAAAGCAAGGTCAAGTCCGAGACGATCTCCAAGGTGCTCTACCCCAGCGATGATATCAGCGAGGGCCAGGAATTGCGCCTCAAGCAGCAGTATTTCTTCGTTGCCGCCACCTTTCAGGACATTCTCCGCCGTTACCGCAAGGATAACGACACCTTTGACGATTTTCCCAACCAAGTGGCGGTGCAGCTCAACGACACCCACCCGGCCATCGCCATCCCCGAACTGATGCGGCTCTTGCTCGATATCGAGGGGCTGGGCTGGGAGAAGGCCTGGAATATCTGCGTCAGGACCTTTGCCTACACTAACCACACCCTGATGCCCGAGGCCCTTGAAACCTGGCCGGTCAACATGCTGGGCCGGGTGCTGCCGCGCCACCTGGAGATCATTTTCGAAATCAACCAGAGATTTTTAGACGAGGTGGCCCTGCGCTATCCGGGGAATATGCGAAAAATTCAGGAAATGTCCCTGATCGAGGAAGGCCCGGTGCGCCGGGTGCGCATGGCCAATCTCGCCATTGTCGGCAGCCACTCGGTCAACGGGGTGGCCGCGCTCCACTCCGAACTGCTGAAAAACTATCTCTTCCGCAATTTCGACGAAATGTGGCCCGGGAAAATCAATTCCAAGACCAACGGCATCACCCCGCGCCGGTGGCTGCTCAAATGCAACCCGGGTCTGGCCCAGCTCATCGGCGAAAAAATCGGCTACGACTGGGTCGTGGATCTTGACCAACTGCGCAGCCTGGAGGCCTACAGCGACGACCCTTCCTTCCGCCAGCGTTGGCAGGAGGTCAAACTGGCCAACAAGAAACGGCTGGCCAAGATCATCGCCTCCGAATGTCACATCGCAGTGGACCCGGACACCATGTTCGACATCCAGGTCAAACGCATCCACGAGTACAAGCGACAGCTTTTGAACGTGCTGCACGTGATTCACCTCTATCAGAGGCTGATCACCTGCCCCGATGAGCAGATCACGCCCAGAACCATCATCTTCGCCGGCAAGGCCGCGCCTTCGTATCACAAGGCGAAACTGATCATCAAGCTGATCAACTCGGTCGGCGCTGTGGTCAACAACGACCCGCGCATCGGCAACCGGCTGAAGGTGGCGTTCATTCCCAACTATTGCGTCTCGCTCGCGGAGCGGATCATTCCGGCCGCCGATCTCTCCGAGCAGATTTCCACCGCAGGGACCGAGGCTTCGGGCACCGGCAACATGAAGTTCGCCCTCAACGGCGCTCTGACCATCGGCACGCTCGACGGCGCCAATATCGAAATCCGCGAGGAAGTGGGGCCGGAGAACATTTTTATTTTCGGCATGACCGCCGAGGAGACGGAATACGAAAAGAAGTGCAAGTCACGGACGCCATGGCATATTTACGAAAACAACCCCGAGGTGCGGGCCATTGTCGAGGCGATGGCCAATGGCGTGTTCAGCAACGGCAACACCGAACTCTTCCAGCCGCTGGTCAACGACCTCCTCAATGAAAACGACCCCTACCTATTGCTGCTTGATCTGGAATCCTACCTCCAGTGCCAGCGCCAGGTGGGCGAGCTGTACACTGATCGCGCCACCTGGACCAGGAAATCGATCCTCAACGTGTCTCGAATGGGCAAATTCTCCAGCGACCGAACCATCAAGGAATACGCCGAGAAAATCTGGGAGGTGAAAGTCGGGGAGTAAGCGAACGCGGGCCGCCGCACTCCCTTTTCGGGAGAGGGCGGATACTGCCGATAGCTCAAAGCTCTTTCTTGAGAAAAAAATCGCCGTAGTGTTTGAGCTCGGCGATGGACTCCCGGATATCGTCGTGGGCCAAATGCCGGCATTCCTTGACGAACCGGGGCAGTTCCGGCGCCCAGCGCAGGGCCAGCTCCTTGAGGGTGCTCACGTCGATGTTGCGATAGTGGAAGTAGCGTTCCAATTTCGGCATGAAACGGGCAAGAAACCGCCGGTCGTGCCAGATCGAATTGCCGCACATGGGCGAGACTCGACGCCCTACCCACTGTTCCACGAACCCTAGAATTTCGATCTCCGCCTGGAGGCAGGTGTGGGAGCTTTTGCGCACCCGCTCGAGCAGGCCTGATTCGCGATGGTGTTTGCAGTTCCAGGCGTCCATGGCGGCGAGCACATCTTCCGGCTGATGAATGGCGATGATCGGCCCCTCGGCCAGAATGTCCAGGCGGGAATTGGTCACCACCGTCGCTACTTCCAGAATCCTGTCGGCCGAGGGGTTCAACCCGGTCATTTCCAGGTCGATCCACACCAGATTGCTGTCGTCTTTCATTGCACTCCGATTCCTTCCGTCTGGCTGCACCAGAGACAACTCTCTCCTGTCTCTTCAGTGGACCACAGCCTGGTTTTCGGTTCAACCTTTTTTCTTCTCTCTTTCCAGCCTTCCAACTCGGCAGCTACGACCACGAACCCTCGCTCCTGCAAAAAAATCCCGCATAACCGGACAGGAAACGTCCGCTTTCCGCCTGCCAGGCCACAGAAAAATCAATGGTTTTCCTGAATAAAATATGGCAGAACGGGAAAACAGCCAGCCAAAATGCCCGCGATGCACAACCGACCGCGCCCGTGGACCGTTTTTCCCAGCAACCGCAGGAGCGCCATGGCCCTGACCAACACCGGACAGCATTACGACGTCATCATTGTCGGCGGAGGACCGGCCGGACTGTTCGCCGCCTACCACCTCAGCGAGCACACCCCGCTTCGCATCCTGTTGATCGAAAAGGGCAAGCCTTCCCTGAAACGCGCCTGTCCGATCGGGGAGAAAGGCTGTACCCACTGCCAGCCGTGCAACATCCTTTGCGGCATTGGCGGTGCAGGTCTCTTTTCCGACGGCAAACTCAACTTCATCCATAAACTGGGTAAAACCGACCTGACCCAATTCCTTGGCATTGCAGACGCCAGCGTCCTGATCGACGAAACCGAGTCCATCTTCAATCGCTTTGGCATGGACGGTCAAGTCTATCCCACCGATATGGAAAAGGCCCAGACCATCCGCAGGGAGGCACGCAAAAACGGCATCGAGCTGTTGCTGATCAAGCAAAAACACATCGGGAGCGACAACCTGCCCCGCCACATCGAAGCCATGGTCCGCCGCTTGGAGCAGCAGGGGGTCCGCTTCCACCATGCCGAGGCGGCCAGGGATATCCTCGTTCACCAGGGCCGGGTGACGGGAGTGGAGACGGAACAAGGCACGTACTACGCCGACTCCGTCATCCTGGCTCCGGGACGGGCCGGGGCCGAATGGGTCGCCGCCGTTGTCAGCCGCAACGGCATCCAGATGTCGCAACGCGGCATCGAGGTAGGGGTTCGGGTTGAAGTGCACAATGAGATCATGCAGGATCTCTGTTCAATCATCTATGATCCGACCTTTTTCATTCGCACAGCCAAATACGACGACCAGACCCGCACCTTCTGCACCAATTTCGGCGGCTATGTCGCTCTGGAGAACTACCAGAATTTTGTCTGTGTCAACGGCCATGCCCGGCTGGACCGCAAATCAGACACCACCAACTTCGCCTTTCTCTCCAAGGTCGTGCTGACTGATCCGGTGGAAGACAACCAAGCCTACGGCGAATCCATCGGCAAGCTGGCCACCCTGATCGGCGGCGGCAAGCCGATTCTGCAGCGTTACGGCGATCTCAGGCGGGGCAGGCGTTCCACTTGGAACCGCATCCGCAACAGCACCATCGAGCCGACCTTGAAAAACGTGGTCTGCGGCGATATCGCCATGGCCCTGCCCGAGCGTATTCTCACCAACCTGGTCGACGGCCTGGACCAGCTCAACCAGATCATCCCCGGCGTCGCCAACGACGAGACCCTGCTTTACGCCCCGGAAATCAAATTCTTCGCCACCCAGGTGGACACCAATCACGAGCTTGAGACCGCGATTTCGGGCCTGTTTGTCGCCGGCGACGGCCCCGGCGTGGCGGGCAACATCGTGTCCGCCGCCGCGACCGGCCTGATTGCCGCCAAGGCGATTGCCACCCGCCAGCATAAGGAATAAGAGCCATGTCAATCACGACGAGAACACCGGTCACCACCGGCAGGGCGCCCGCCGCCATCGGTCCCTATTCCCAGGCAATGGCCACCGATACCCTGCTGTTCACTTCCGGCGCCATTCCCCTAGATCCCCTGACCGGAACCATCCCGGAAGGAAGCATCGAAGATCATGCCCATCTGGTTTTTCGCCATCTGTCCGCCATTGCCGAAGCAGCCGGAA
Source organism: Desulfobulbus sp. (assembly GCA_009778955.1). GTDB lineage: Bacteria > Desulfobacterota > Desulfobulbia > Desulfobulbales > Desulfobulbaceae > Desulfobulbus. The sequence continues at coordinate 19,181 of WRFD01000009.1, read as the reverse complement.
CCCGCCTCGACAAGGCGGTGAAAGTGACGGTTTTCCTCACCGACATCTCCCATTTTCAGCGGGTGAACGCCGTCTACGCCCACTATTTTTCAGATCCCTACCCGGCGCGCAGCGCCGTGCAAGTGGCGGCCCTGCCTCTGGGCGCCTCCATTGAAGTCGAAGCGGTCATCGCCCTGTAGGCGTATACGCCAACCAGCCCGCCTCATACTGTTTCCGCTTTGTCCCTGCGTGACCGCCTCCATCCAGACAGACGGCCTCGAAGCCAGACCGGATCACCCCTGTGACGCCCTTGATCCTCTCCCACCTTCAAGACCAACTATGCGTCGACCGCACATCATCCACGTTCCAGCAATTTTTTTTCCAGGCTCTGCATCGGGCGCCAAAAACAATGCGTCCTGACCGTGTTTTTGAGAGTGCGCCGGTCGCGCTCCATGGCATTTTGCCGAAGCTACATGAGCCCGGAAAAAGCCAAAAAACGTTTGACAGCCCGACACTTTTGAAATAGAGATTACACACTTTGCGGTCCCCTGTTTTTGACCCATTCCACCGGAAGCCCAGTTCGCTCCGAGGTCACCAAAAAAGCAGGCTTCAGCTACGTTCTTTCGTCATAAACGGGTAAGGGGTTCGTGTGCGAGCGACCTCCACGTGCCCTTTTTTTATGCGCTTTCTTCTCACCCAAACTAGGAGGAAACGGTGGCCTATACATCCATTGAACTTACCTGTGACGAAGGCATTGCAACCCTGACCTTCAATCGACCCAAAGCCCTCAACGCCCTTAACACCATCCTGCTCGAAGAATTCGCCGCTGCCCTTGCGAGCATCAACAAAGACGAAACCATCCGCGTTCTCATTCTCACCGGCTCCGGAGAAAAAGCCTTTGTCGCCGGCGCCGATATCACCGAAATAACCTCCCTGACCCCGCTTGGCGCAAAAAAATTCGCCCAATGCGGCCAGGAAGCCATCGGCAGGCTGCAAGGGCTCGCCATTCCGGCAATCGCCGCAGTCAACGGCTATGCCTTGGGCGGTGGCTGCGAAATGGCCCTAGCCTGCGATTTCATCTACGCCTCTGACAAGGCGATTTTCGGCCTCCCGGAGATCAACCTTGGCATCATCCCGGGGTTTGGCGGCACCCAGCGCTTGCCCCGCCTGATCGGAGCCAACCAGGCCAAGGAAATGATCTTTACCGGCAAGCACCTGACCGCCGCCGAAGCCAAGGAGATTGGCCTGGTCAACAAAATCTTCGCGCCTGCGGAATTGATGGCAGCGGTCGGGGAGACCGCAAAACTGATCGCCGGCAAGGGCAAGGCCTCGCTTTGCGCGGCCAAGCAAACCCTGAACCAGGGACTCAATGCCGACCTGGTCACCGGACTTGGCATGGAGCGGGACGCCTTTGCCCTCTGCCTGGCCAGCCAGGATGCCAAAGAAGGAACGGGCGCCTTTCTGGAGAAACGCAAGCCGGTCTTCACCGGTGGCCTGAATACCTGAGCTGCAACACGGAGAGAGGAGAGCGATATGATGAACGAAGTGGTCATTGTCAGTGGCAGCCGGACAGCGGTTGGGGCCTTTGGCGGCAGTCTCAAAGACACCTCCGTGGTCAAGCTCGGAGCCAGCGTCATGCGGGAAACCCTACGCAAGGTCGGGCTCCGGCCGACTGCCAGTCCCGACATGCTGGCGATTGCGCCCGACAAGTTGCAGGACCAGGGGCTGATCGAACTGGAAAGCAAGGCCAGCGAATGGGAGAGCGCCGCCGCACCGATCACCATCGACGAAGTGATCATGGGCAATGTCCTCCAGGCAGGCCAGGGACAGAATCCGGCCCGCCAGGCCATGGTTCGGGCCGGACTCGCCAAGGAAACGCCGGCCTTCACCATCAACAAGGTCTGCGGTTCCGGCCTCAAGGCTATCGCCTTAGGCGCCCAGGCAATAATGGCCGGCCAGGCCGAGGTGATCCTGGCTGGCGGCCAGGAAAACATGTCCATGACGCCCATGGCCCTGCCCAAAGCTCGCTGGGGCCACCGCATGGAGATCACCGGCATTGGCGAGGTGTATGACCTGATGGTCTACGACGGCCTTTACGAAATCTTCTACGGGTACCACATGGGGGTCACCGCCGAGAATATCGCCCGGATGTACAGCATCAGCCGCGAAGATCAGGACCGCCTGGCCGTGCTCAGCCATACCCGTGCCCTGCGGGGCATCAAGGAGGGCCTGTTTGCGGAGGAGATCGTCCCTATCCCGGTGAAGGCGGGCAGGCAGGAAGTGCTGTTTGTCCAGGACGAACGCCCCATGGAAACCTCCATGGAAAAGATGGCCAAACTCCGGCCGGCCTTTGCCAAGGACGGCACCGTGACGGCCGGCAACGCCTCGGGCATCAACGACGGCGCCGCCGCGGTCCTGATGATGAGCGGCTCCAAGGCCAAACAAATGGGCCTCAAACCGCTGGCCACCATCGAGAGCTTTGCCTCCGGCGGGCTTGATCCCGCCTACATGGGGCTCGGTCCGGTTCCGGCCATCCAGAAGGCTCTCAAGCAGTGCGGCAAGACCATCGCCGACATCGACCTGATCGAGCTCAACGAAGCCTTCGCCTCCCAAGCCATCGGCTGTATGCTGGAGTTGGGCATTGATGTGGAAAAGCCCAACCAACTGGGCAGCGGCATCTCCATGGGCCATCCGATCGGCTGCACCGGGGCCCGGCAGATGGTTACCGCCATCCACCACATGCAACGCACCGGCTGCGCCACCGGCCTGATCACCATGTGCATTGGCGGCGGTATGGGCATGGCCATGGTCATCGGCAATCCAAACAAATAGGTTCCGATTTCGCGGCCGGAGACCCCGGCTGGATGCATATATCTTTTTAGGAGAAGGGAGAGAGACAATGGAAGTGAAAACATTCGGAGTGATAGGCGCCGGCCAGATGGGCAACGGCATTGCCCAGGTGGCGGCGGCCAGCGGTCTGTCCGTCATCATGCACGACATCAAGCAGGAATTCGTTGAGCGCGGCTTGGCCACCATCGCCAAGAATCTCCAGCGCAACGTCGACAAGGGCAAATTGGCGGCCGCCGACAAAGATGCCATCCTCGGCCGCATCAAAGCCACCACCGATCTTGCGGGCATGGCCGCCGCCGATTACGTGGTCGAGGCCGCCTCCGAGAATGAGTCGATCAAATTCAAGATCTTCGAGGGCTTGGAAGAGATTTGCCCGCCGCGCACGATCCTGGCCTCAAACACCTCATCCATTCCCATCGGCCGGATCGCCTCGCACACCAAGCGGCCGGACAAGGTGATCGGCATGCACTTCATGAACCCGGTGCCGGTGATGAAGCTGGTGGAGGTCATCTGTGGCCTGGCCACCTCGCCCGAGACCCTGGCCATCACCCTCGAACTGACCAGGCGGATGGACAAAACCCCGGCCCAATCCAACGATTTCCCGGGCTTCATCGCCAACCGCATTCTCTTACCGATGATCAACGAGGCGATCTTCTGTCTCTATCATGGCGTCGGCGCCAAAGAGGACATCGACACGGTGATGAAATTGGGGATGAACCACCCCATGGGGCCGCTTGCCCTGGCCGATCTCATCGGCCTGGACACCTGCTTGGCGATCATGAATACCCTGCACCAGGGGCTGGGCGACTCCAAATACCGCCCCTGCCCCTTGCTGCGGCAATATGTCGAAGCCGGATGGCTGGGCCGTAAGACTGGACAAGGATTTTATACCTACAAATAACGCGGACAGAAGGGAAGTTCCGGTCGACACACGGAGGAAGCGACAATGAGCGATCTGGCGTTTCAAGATCATTACCCCGACGACTATGCCCATTGTTATGGTTGCGGTCGGCTCAATCCACAGGGACACCATCTCAAAAGTTACTGGGATGGCGAGGAGACGGTTTGCCGCTTCACTCCAGACCCCAAATATACCGGCGGTTTTCCGGGCTTTCTGTACGGAGGCATGATCGCCTCGCTGATCGACTGCCACGGCGCCGGAACCGCAGCGGCCGCCAAGGCCAGGGAAGAGGGCAAGCCGATCTCGCGCTTTGTCACCGCTTCCCTGAAAGTGGACTATCTGGCGCCCACCCCGATCAACACGGAGCTGGAGGTGCGCGGCAAGGTGGTCGAGATCAAGGGCCGGAAAGTGACGGTTGAGCTGACCTTGACGGCGGCTGGGACGCTCTGCGCCAAAGGCTCGGTCCTCTACCTGCAGATCAAAGGACAAGAATAAGGAAGAGCTGCGCCCAAAACGGCGCGTCCCGTGCCCCACCGGCAAGCCGGGATACGGAGTCTGCCTGGCCGACGGACTCTTTGCCGAAGAAGCAACACCCATAGACTGTTTCGGCTGTGGCGGCAACATGCATGCCGGTCACGGACCCGAAGAAACAAACCAATTTATCCAGGGGGGAGAACGACATGCATTTTCAATTGACCGAAGAGCAGAAATTGATCCGAGACATGGTACGAAGCTTTGCCGAGACAGAAGTCGCGCCTTCCGCTGCCGAACGGGATGAAACCGAACATTTCGACCGGGCCCTGATGTTCGACCGTCTGGCCGAACTGGGTCTGACCGGAATTGTTTTTCCAGAAGAGTATGGCGGCGCCGGCGCCGACTACATCAGCTACGCCATCGCCGTTGAAGAGCTGTCCAGGGTCTGCGGCTCCACTGGCGTCACCTTGTCGGCGCACCTCTCCCTCTGCGCCAACCCCATTTACATGTTCGGCACCGAAGCCCAGAAACAGAAATTTCTGACTCCGCTGGCCAAGGGCGAGAAAATCGGCGCCTTCGGCCTGACCGAGCCGTCCGCTGGCTCCGATGCCGGCGGCACCAAAACCACCGCCACCCGCGACGGCAACGACTGGATTCTAAACGGCTCCAAGATCTTCATCACCAATGGCGGTGAGGCCGAGACCTACGTGGTGCTGGCCCGGAGCGACAAGTCCGCCGAAAAACATCGCGGAATCAGCGCCTTCATCGTTGAGAAGGGAACCCCCGGCTTCTCCTTCGGCAAGAAGGAGAAAAAGATGGGCATCCGCTCCTCTCCCACCATGGAACTGGTGTTCGAAAACTGCCGTATCCCCGGCGACAACCTGCTGGGCCAGGAAGGCCAGGGGTTCAAGGTGGCCATGAAAACCCTAGACGGCGGCCGCATCGGCATCGCTGCCCAGGCCTTGGGCATCGCCCAGGGGGCCTTCGAAGCCGCCTGCGCCTATACCAAGGAGCGCGAGCAGTTCAACAAACCGATCGCTTCCTTTCAGGGCGTGTCTTTTCAACTGGCGGACATGGCCACCCAGATCGAAGCCGCGCGTCTCTTGATTTATAACGCCGCCTACAGGGCCAGCGCCGGCCTGTCCTATTCCCAGGAGTCGGCCATGGCCAAGCTCTTTGCCTCGGAAACAGCCATGTGGGTCACCACCCAGGCGGTGCAGCTCCACGGCGGCTATGGCTATACCCGTGAATTCCCGGTCGAGCGGATGATGCGCGACGCCAAGATCACCGAAATCTACGAAGGCACCAGCGAGGTGCAGCGCGTGGTCATCGGCGCGGCCTTGGTCAAATAAATCATCCTACGGCCGCATGGCGGCCGCATCGCTTGCTGGAACGGCCTTACCAAGAAGAGAGCAACGGCGAAAGCCGCCTCTCTTCTTCTGTAAAAGCATGGAACACACCTTTGGTTGTTGCGTAGGAAGGGGGAGCCTGGATGGAGTTTACCCGTGAAATTTATTGGAATGTCGGTCATGGGTTCGCGACCTTGGCCCCCATGTACGGTCTGCTGGCGGTGGCCGTGGTTATTTTTGCGCTCGGTCTGATCAAGCGAATCAAGGTCTACCGCCTCGGGCTGCCCCTGGACCGGACGGACCAGCGGCGCGAGCGGATCAAACACATGCTGGAGACGATGCTCCTACAAACTAAGGTGTCCCGGGTTCCGGGCGCCGGAACGGCCCATGCACTTTTTTTCTGGAGTTTTTTTGTCCTGTTCATCGGCACGGTGCTGATCGTCCTCCAGGCTGATTTCTCCGATCTGCTGTTCGGCATCAAATTTCTCAAGGGGACCTTCTACAAGCTCTTCTCCCTGACCCTTGACCTGGCCGGCCTGCTGGCCATCCTGATGCTGGCCGGCCTGTTTGTGCGCCGGTACCTGGTCCGACCGCAGGGGCTGATGACCAAAGGTGACGATGCCCTCATGCACGGCCTGCTGTTCGCCATCCTGATAACCGGTTTTCTCATCGAAGGCGCCCGCATGGCGGTCACCGAGCTCAACGCCCCGCAATTGGCGGCCTGGTCTCCGGTCGGCTGGGGCGTGGCCGCCCTGTTGGCCGGCATGGGCGAGGCCGGGCTGCGGACCCTGCACACTGGGCTATGGTGGTTCCACCTCCTGCTGGCCCTTGGCTTTATCTCCGCCCTCCCCTACACCAAGTTCCGCCATATCCTCACCACCAGCGCCAACGCCTTCTTTGCCGACCGCGGTCCCATCGGCAAATTGACCACGGTCAACCTGGAAGATGAGGATCAGGAGGAATTTGGCGCCAATAAACTGGGCGATTTACGTTGGAAGGATATTTTCGACACCGACGCCTGCACCTTGTGCAAGCGATGTCAGGACCGGTGCCCCGCCTACGCCACCGGCAAACCACTGTCGCCGATGCAGGTCGTCAACCAGATCGGCGAGATCGCCTTTACCAAGCCGGATGCCGGCCTGATCGAGACCATCGGCCGTGAGGCCATCTGGTCCTGCACAACCTGTCGCGCCTGCCAGGACATCTGTCCAGCGTCCATCGAGCACCTGGGAAAAATCATCGAAATGCGGCGTAATCTGGTGTTGATGGAGGGTGACTTCCCGGGCGAGGAGGTCATGGCCGCCATGGAGCAAGCCGAGGTCAACGGCAATCCACTGGGCATGGGTTATGCCTCCCGAGGCGACTGGATCGAACCTTTGGGCATCAAGCCGCTGTCCGAGGACCATGAAGTGGATGTCCTCTATTTTGTCGGATGTTACGCCTCGTTCGACAAACGCAACATCGCTGTGGCCACCTGCTTTGTCAAGCTCTGCCAGGCCGCCGGCATCAAGGTCGGCATTCTCGGCAAGGAAGAGAAATGCTGCGGCGAGCCGATGCGGAAGATGGGCAACGAATATCTCTACCAGACCCTAGCCATGGAGATGGTGGAAACCATCAAGGAATATGGCGTCAAAAAGATCGTCACCACCTGCCCTCACTGTTTCAATACCCTGACCAAGGACTACCGCGATTTTGATTTCGACATCGAGGTCGTTCCCCATGTCCTTTTCCTCGAAGAGTTGGTTGCCAGCGGCAGACTGCCGGTCAAGGCCAAGGAATTTGCCTGCACATACCACGACTCATGCTACCTTGGCCGGCACAACGGCATGTATGATGCGCCAAGGAAGCTGATCCGGTCGATGGGTGGCCGGATCACCGAAATGGCAAGAAATCGCGATCAGGCATTCTGTTGCGGCGCGGGCGGCGGCCGTATTCTGGCCGAGGAGAAACTGGGCGAGCGCATTAACGTCAAACGCGTGCAGATGGCCGTGGCGACCGGGGCCGGGCAGTTGCTGGCCAACTGTCCGTTCTGTCTGACCATGTTCGAGGACGGCGTCAAGGGCGCCAATGTCGAGGAGCAGTTACGTCCCAAGGATATCGCCGAGGTGCTGGCTGAGCGGATAACCTCGGAGAATGCATAGAAGAAACCATTAGTTGAGTCTGATAGCCGGAGGAGCACAATGAACATACTGATCTGCATCAAACAGGTTCCTGACATGGAATCGAAATTCAAGATCAATGGCGAGGGCACCTGGTATGACCGGGCAGATCTGGCCTGGAGGATGAACGAGTACGACGAATACGCCGTCGAACAGGCGGTACGGCTGAAAGAGCAGCTCCCCAATTCCGACCTGACCGTGCTCTGCATCGGTCAGGATCAGGCGAGCGAATCCATCAAAAAAGCCCTGGCAATGGGGTGCGACAAGGGCGTGCATATCGCTGACCCGGATTCCTCCCAGCGGGAACCGATCGCCATCGCCACCATGATCGCCGGCTTCGCCAAAGAGGAACTATTTGACATCATCTTCACCGGCATGCAGTCGCAGGATCGCGGCAGCGCCCAGGTCGGGGTGATGGTGGCGGAACTGCTCGGCATTCCGGCAGTGACCACCATTGTCGATTTTTCCTATGATGAAAACACCGGCGCCATCCAGGTCAAACGCGAATTGGAGGGCGGCAGCAAGGCCCTGGTCACAGCCACCACTCCAGTGGTGTTGACCTGTCAACTGGGCCTCAATACCCCACGCTATCCGACCCTGCCCAACATCATGAAGGCCAAGAAAAAGGAGTTGCGGACTGTGCTTCCCGCCCCCGCCGCAGTGGACGCCCGGCAAGAAACCTCGGCCTGCTATTTTCCCGAAAAAAAGGGAGGCGGCCTGGTGCTGGAAGGCGAGATTCCTGAATTGGCTGACAAACTGATTCAGCTGCTCAAAGAAAAAACCTCTGCTTTGGCCTAGGAGAGATTCATGAAGACCTTACTTGTGGCGGAATTCCGGGAAGGAAAACTGCGTGCTGAATATAGCCAACTAATCGCTTTCGCTCAACAGCAGCAGACCGAGGCGGCCATGTTCCTCGTGGGCAACGCCGGCGAACTCCCCAAGTTCAACGGCACCCTGTACCTGGCCGATGCGGCCAAGCATGGCGAATACAACCCCACAGTGCACAGGCAACTGCTTTTGGACGTGGTTGCCACGGAGCAACCGGCCCAGATTGTCTTTCTGCATTCGTCATACGGCTGGGATCTGGCCCCGCGCATCGCTGTGGCTCTTCAGGCGGCGCAGATTTCTGAAATCATTTCCGTTGACAACGGCCTGCCGGTTGTCCCGGTCTGCAACGCCAAACTGCGGCGCAGCATCAAATCCACCACCGGCCGGACCGTACTGACCATTCAGGCGGGCGCTTTCAGCCTGGAGGGTGAGCCCGAGGGCGCACCGACAGTGGTGGCGATCGACACCGATGCCGCCGGCAGGGTGCAGTGTACCGGTTACGAGGCGGCCAAACTCGAGGGTGTGGACCTGACCAAGGCCGAGATCATCGTCAGCGCCGGCCGCGGCGTGGGCAAACCCGAGAACGTGGCCATGGTGCAGGCGCTAGCCAAGGCATTGGGCGGCGAATACGGCGCCAGCCGGCCCGTGGTCGATGCCGGCTGGGTCGAGCACAACCGGCAAGTCGGCACCACCGGCAGCACGGTTACTCCGAAATTGTACGTGGCCTGCGGTATTTCAGGCGCCATTCAGCACCTGGCCGGCATGAAAAAATCGGATTTCATCGTTGCCATCAACACCGATAAGGATGCCCCCATCGGCGAGGTGGCCAACGTTCTGGTGGTGGCCGATCTCAAGCAGTTCCTGCCGGTGCTGACCGAAAAACTGGGCGCGCGATAAACCGGTTTTTGCCGCTTATCCGCTTTGTTAGCAACGAACGTCGCGTGGCGGCCTTGGCCGCGCGACGTTTTTTTTGATGCCTGCCCCTTCACCCCGGCTTGGCAGATTGCCTCGAAAAGGTGTCGGGCAGATACTTTCAGGCCGCCTTGACTCTTCCAGCGAAACAGCACAGAAACTTTGTGAGATCAGGGAAAGAGCTGGTGGACGAGAACTCCCGGCGACAATCCGCAGATAGCCGCGCAAGCCTCTGTCCCGGGAGCTGCCCGCCTCCTCAACAATAAAAAAAGCCGCCTCCCGACAGGGGAGACGGCTTCCGTGTTTTGGCGGCCAGCAGGATTTTTGTTTTTGTTAATCCTCGGCGACCTGAATGCCTTCGAGTTTCCAGTCCTCGGTGCGAACCGGTCGAGCCCAGGTCCATTGCTCGGCAAATTTCACCGGCTCGGTCATGCTGCCCTCGATGAGGGCGCCGGTTTGGTCGTCCACGGTATAGTCGAGCAGGTTGGCGGTGAACAGCACGGTAACATAATCCTCGCCATTGCTGCTGCCGGCATCCGCAATCTCCACCCTGCGGATGGCTATGCTCTCCAGCTTATTGATCCGCCCCGACTCGCGCATTCGGGTAAAATGGTCCTCATACTCCGCCGTCAGTTGACTGCCCAGCAGATGCCGGTAGGAATCCAGATCCCGGCGCATCCAGCCGGCCTGCACCTTGAAAAAGACATCCGAGGCGATCTCAAGAAAATATTTGTCGTCGAAACTGGGATCGGTCAGCCGGATTTCTGCCAGCCCCTGCTCCGCAGTGCGTTCTTCGCGGATGGGCGGAACCGGCGGGACCGAACCACCGCCAAAGGGAGCCTGGCCGGCCTGAAACCCGCCGGAACCGGGTGGCTGGTGGTATCCGGCGGACGAAGGCGTGGACGGCCGGTTGGCGAACCGTTTATAGAGAAAATACCCAACGCCGCCCAAGAGCAGCAAGGGCAGGATGCCGATGCCGCTGCCGCCCATGCCGAACAGGCTGCCGAAGAGCAGGCCACCCAGCGCGCCGCCGACCAGGCCGCCCATCAAACCGCGGCCAAAGCCGCCAGCCGCCGGTTGCTGCATCTGCTGCTGTCGCTGCTGGCCGAATTGACCTGGCGCAACCGGTTGGGGAGCGGTCTGCTGAGGCATGGGGCTGCTGAACGAACGGCCCCCGGGCCTGGACCGGGCATCGGCAGAGGGGGTAAGCAAGGTGGCATCGACCAAGGTCAGGGTGAACACGACCAGCAGGAAAGGAGTCAATCGTTTGAGCAATGCAAGAAGCATAATGAATCGTCCATCAAGAAGGTTAGCGGGCAGCGAATCAATTTCGCCGGGCGAAACGGAGCTGTTGCAAAGGCATTCAGCACCGTATACGGTCACTTATATAAATCGCTATTAATGTAACGGCCGCTCCTCCTTTGTCAAGGCATACCGGCCAATGCCCGCGCCCCGGCCGCCGTCTGCGCCGGTATCGGCTTCAACCACGCCAAACCGCCTTCACATGCAGACAAACCTGAATGATCATGGCGCTCCGACCGATTTGGTTGTGGTTGCCCAAGGGACGCCGGACGAAATGGAATCGCTGGCGCTGGTGCTGGAGGCGGTCGGGATTCCCTTTCACTCCGATCAAAACGCCGATCAACTCCTGGTGCCCTTTGCCCATGCGCCGGACGCCCTGTTCCATCTTGGGGAGTATCGCCGGGAAAATGCACGCTGGCCATCACGTCCCCCCCCCGCTTCTTCACCCTTGTCGGCCCAGGCCCAGCCCACAGTGCCCGTGCTGTTGCTCCTGGCCCTCTTCTTCGACCTAACCGGGCCGTGGACGCCGGGTAACGCATGGTTTCTCCGGGGATCCCTCGACAGCACCGCCGTTATCGGCCACGGGGAATGGTGGCGCTTGTTCACCGCCCTGACCCTGCATGCCGATCTCGCCCACCTTGCGGGCAACTGCCTCATCGGCGGCACGGTCATTCACCTGCTTGGCAGAATGATCGGATTCGGCCAATGCTGGCTGATGCTGGTTCTCACCGGGGCACTTGGCAATCTCGCCAACATCTGCATGCGGCAGCAACCCCATCTTGCAGTGGGCTTTTCGACCTCGGTCTTTGCGGCCATCGGCATGCTTACCGGCTTGCAGCTGGCGCGCTCCTCATCCCGCTCGGCCAAGGAACTGCTGCTGCCCTTGGGAGCAGGAGCGGGACTGCTCGCCTTTCTCGGCAGCGAAGGGGTACGCACCGATCTCGGCGCCCATCTGTTCGGTTTTGCCTGCGGACTTGCCTGTGGCTGGTCAGGAAAACGCTGCGGGCTCATTGCCCATCTGCAGGCCCCGGGTTGGCAAGTCCCCCTCTTTCTTCTGGCGCTGGCCGCACCTATCGCCGCCTGGATGCGGGCCCTGGCGTAAAGGTCAGAGCCTTGGCTTGCCCGGCGACAAGCGGCCCGACCGGCAGGAAAAAGGCCCAATGTGGTTTGATCTTGTTTGACGGAGGGAAAGCGAATGCATATGTTGTATCCCGTTTACCCTTTTTCCATCGTTCCGACAAACGGGTCGGGCATCGGGAATTCTCTGTATGCCCCTCTCAGCCTGCACAACCAATGGAGCCATATCCATGCCGATGAACGAACAGCCACCATGGGGCAAAAAAAAGAAACCGGCGGGACCGGAAGATTTTCTTGCCATCTTGATCCAGAAGATTAGGGACACCTTCTCCGGTCAGGAGGAAGGATCCGCCCCGCGCAACGATCAGGGGGACCAGCCCCCCGAAAAGTCGACCGGCCTTTTCACCGGAGCCGGCAAAATCCTGGCGATCGTTGCCGCCGCCCTCATCCTCCAGGGTGCTTTCACCTGCTTTTACACCATCAAGCCGGGTGAAGTCGGCATCATCCTTCGTTTTGGACAATATACCCGCACCACGCACCCCGGCCTCCATTTCAAGATCCCCTTTGTGGAAGACTTGGCCAAGGTTGACGTGGAAAAGGTGCGCAAGGAGGAGTTCGGGTTCCGTAGCCGTAGCGCCAGTGCAAGCACGCCCCTTGACCGCAAGGGATATGATTTTGACCGCAAGGGGTATGACATGGAATCCCTGATGCTGACCGGCGACAAAGATGTGATCGAGGTCGCCTGGATCGTGCAGTACAAAGTCAGCGACCCGGTCAACTTCCTGTTCAAGGTCCGCGATGTGGCCCAGGCGGTCCGCGATGCGTCAGAAACCGTGACCAGGAGAATTGTCGGCAACATGGACTTCGACTACGTGCTCGGCAACCGCGAGGTGCTGGCCGCCAGTGCCAAGCGGGAATTGCAGGGCCAGATGGACCGGCTGGAGTGCGGAATCAATATCGTCACCCTGCAACTCCTCGACATCAACCCACCGGAGCAGGTCAAACCGGCGTTCAACGAAGTCAACGAGGCCGATCAGGACATGAAGCGGCTGGTTAACGAAGCCGAGGAGACCTACAACAAGGTCATCCCAAAGGCGCGGGGCAGCGCCAAACAGATCGTCGAGGAAGCCTACGGCTACGCGGCCGAACGAACCAACCGGGCCGCCGGCGAAACCAACCGCTTCAGGGCGATCGTCAAGGAATACCAGGGCGCGGAAGAGATCACCCGGCAACGGTTGTATCTCGAAGCCATGCAGGAGATTCTGCCCAAGGTCGATCGGGTCTACGTGATCGACAAAAGCCAGCAGAACATCCTGCCGCTCCTTAATCTTACCCGCGGCTCGGCCAAGGAATAACAGCCCGTTGCCAAAGAGTCTTCAATCACCTGCCCGGGTTTCTTCTTTCCCCTTAACCGACACGATCCCATGGATAAAATCATTCGTCTTTTTTTCCTGATTCTTATCGTCGGCGCCGCCGTCACCGTCTGGGACGGTTTTTTCATCCTGCCCGAAGGACAGCAGGCTGTCATCACCCAGTTCGGCGCCCCAGTGGGCAAACCGGTCTCCGATGCCGGGATCAAGCTCAAAATACCCTTCATCCAGATCGTACAGTATTTCGATAAAAGGGTGCTTATCTGCGACGGCGATCCCAACCAGATTCCGACCATCGACAAGACCTTCATCTACATGGACAACACGGCCCGCTGGCGGATTGTCGATCCCCTGCGGTTTCTCCAGGCGGTGGGCACGGAAAAAAGAGCCGCCTCCCTGCTCAACGACATCATTGCCGGTACGGTGCGCGACCTGGTGAACAAACACGACCTGATTGAGATCATTCGCAGCTCCGACTGGACCCCGGACTACATGGCGGCCAAGGCCCAAACCCGGGACATGGTCGTGCCGCCCAAGGTGGGCCGGGATCGAATCAGCCAGATGGTGCTCGATACCGCGGCCAAAATTACGCCGCAGTACGGCATTGAACTGTTGGATGTCATGTTTCGCCGGGTGAACTATATCGAATCGGTCCGATTGAAGGTGTATGACCGGATGATTTCGGAACGCAAGCGAATCGCCGCCGAGAAGCGGTCGACCGGTGAAGGCCGCAAGGCGGAGATACTGGGCCGGGTGGACCGCGAGCTTCAGGAGATCACCTCGACCGCCGAGCGGGAAGCCATCGAGATCCGGGGCAAGGCGGATGCCGAGGCCGCAAGGATTTATGCGCAGGCCTACGCCACCAACCCCGAATTCTTCGCCTTCCAGAAGAGTCTGGAGACCTACCGGTCGATCGCCAGCAACAACACATCGCTGGTGCTTTCCGCCGATTCGGACCTGTTCCGCTACCTGGAGAGCCAGAAGGTAAGAAAGTAGGCGCGCCCGTCCTTTTCCCCGCGCAGCGGGCATGGGCTGTTGCTTCCGGCCCATGCGGCGTGCCTCAGCCAGGGGCGGCTTCCCACCGGCGCCGCCCCGGCGCATTATTCCCAGAAATCGCCCTCTGATCCGTCGGCCGCAAAGTTGGGCCGCTGTTCCGGGGCATAGGGAATCCTGCCGCGTTCCTCGAGAATAGCCTCGAATTGGAACAGCTCCTCTTCGGTGCTGATCGCATCCAGCCCCAGCTGGTCATAGCGGCAGGAGCAGTGCACCAGCTGGCCCCCGCACCACGGACAGAGCTCCACCGGGCAGCCCAGTTCGTGCAACTCCCCGGTCACCGCATGGCAGGCGGGGCAGACATCCTCATCCATCTGCACCGGCTCGTACACGGCCAGCGCCTCAGGCGATGCACAGACCGCGGCAAACGCCTCGTTGCTCTCGTAGCCGAAAAAGTCGAGCAGTTCTTCCGCCAGGTAACCGTCGGCCATGCTCCCCTGGAACTCCAACCCCTCACTGGAGACGAGATAGAGATACCGGTCGTGGGCGGTACATGCCGCCAAAAGAAAAATCCCGCATTGACGATTGACCACCCGAATCTCCTTGACCCAGTCCTCCCGCGCCTCGGGCAGGTAGCTGTAAAACTCCTGCAAAAGGGCCAAGCCGATCCGATCTTCGCGGTAGATATCAAGCAGGTCTTCGGCCTCGGCCCGATCTTCCTCGGCAACAGCGTAGTCCATCGCCTCGCGAATATACGACCGTTTTTGTGCCAAATCCTCTAACATGTTTTCCTTCCTCGTCTCCATGTCAGGCAACGCAACACCTTTTTCCGCCCGCCCCGTTTTCTTTGGCCAGGTCGCGCACTGCCCGCGCCCTGTCTTGAATTTCAGCAGTAAATGCGATAAGGTGCCGCGTTGTTATGCGTATACGGGTGAAGACCAACCGAGCGGGATTTCTTTGCCGTTACTCTACCAAAAACAACGAGGCCCGTGCATTCTTTTTCCGCGGCCACCCGACGGCCACCACGGCCCCGTATCCGGCCTCGCTGTACCCATGATTCCAGAAGGAGGACTTCATGTCCGACAAGTCTTTTGAGCCAACTGCGGCGCTCACCATCGACGGCGCCACCTACGAGTTGCCCATCATCCACGGCATCGAGGGCGACAAGGCCATTGATGTTCGCGATCTGCTCCGTCAGACCGGTTACACCGTCTTCGATACTGGCTATAAGAATTCGGCCTCCTGCTCCAGCACCATCACCTATCTCGACGGCGCCAAAGGCATCTTGCGCTACCGGGGATACGCCATCGAGGATCTGGCATCGAAATGCCTGTTCATCGAGGTGGCCTACCTACTGTTGCACAACAAGCTGCCGAACCGAGTCGAACTGGAGAATTTCCGAACCCTGCTCGAGTACCACGCCCTGATCCATGAGGACATGGTCCATTTCTTCGACAAGTTTCCGCCCAACGCCTCACCCATGTCGATCCTGTCGGTGGTGGTCAACTCCCTGCACAATTTCTATCCGGAAATGAGCGCCGATCCACTGGAGAACATCGACATGACGGCCAGCCGACTCATATCGAAAACCAGGACCATCGCCGCGTTTTCCTACAAGAAGTCCATCGGCCAGCCCCTGGTGTATCCGCGCAACGACCTGTCCTACTGCGGCAACTTCCTCAACATGATGTTCCATACCCCGGTCAGGCCCTACATTGTCCTGCCCGAGGTGGTGGCCGTCCTCAACAAGCTGCTGATCCTCCATGCCGATCACGAACAGAACTGTTCGACTTCTGCGGTCAGACTGGTCGGCAGTGCCGGCGGCAACCTCTACGCCTCGATCTCCGCCGGCATCAACGCCCTGTGGGGGCCGCTCCACGGCGGCGCGAACGAGGCGGTGATCCAGATGCTCGAGGCGGTTCACAAGGACAACAACGACTACAAGAAGTACATCGCCAAGGCCAAGGACAAGAACGATCCCTTCCGGCTCTCCGGATTTGGGCACCGGGTCTACCGCACCTACGATCCGCGCGGCACGATCATCAAGGATGCCTGCGACGAGATTCTCGGCATCCTCAACATCAAGGACCCGCTGCTGGAAATCGCCCGCAACCTGGAGGAACTCGTGCTCAACGACCCCTGGTTCGTCAACCGCAATCTCTATCCCAATATCGATTTCTACTCCGGGATCATTTACCGTGCCCTAGGCATCCCCACCAACATGTTTACCGTCATGTTCGCCCTGGGACGGCTACCGGGTTGGATTGCCCAATGGAAGGAAATGCGGGAGGATCCCGAAACCAAAATCTACCGTCCCCGCCAAATCTACATCGGCGCGCCAGCCCTGAAATTCGTCCCCCTGGCCGATCGCGCCTGACCAGTCGTCGGCGCCTCATCACACCTCCCCCCCAAAAAAAAACGGATCGTGCCGTGGCGGCACGATCCGTTCCTCTCTTTACGGATTCTGCTGTTCTCTGTTAATTCCGGATGCTCACCCGGTAGGTCAGGGTGGCGCTATCCATCGGCGGCACTGTGACCAGCCATGAAACCAGGCGGGCGGACTCCTTGATGTGCTTGCCCGATTCTCTCAAGATCTGCCATTCACCGGGGATCGGTTCCTGCACCTTGACCACGACCGCTTCCTTTTTCGCGTTCTTCAAACGAATGGCATATTCGCTCTCATACTGAACACCGGCGGATTCCGGCCCTTTTAGCTGTTTGAAATCCGTCTGGGTTTTGTCGGCGGTGATGTCGAAGGCATCGCCTAGGCGGAGCCTGACCAACTCCTTCTCCGGGGTATGGTTGATCATGTCTTCGCCGACGAACTGAAGGCTGCCGCCGCTGTCTTTCTTGTACACCCGCACCACGCCGCCGGGAAGGGCCAGGCCAGCCCCCCCTGATTCCTTGTCGTTACGCATTTCGACAAAGACGCCGACTTTCATTTTCTGGCCGATTTCCCCAATGCGGGACCGGTAGTAATGCTCCTGCCCCCTGAGCAGATATTCTTTCCGGCACGTCACTCCGCTGGCCTTAAGCAGCGCCACCTGTTTTTTCTGATTTTCCCCGATGGTGGTCGGGCGCTCGAGAGAATAGAGATGGTAATCGAAAATCGGCTCCTCTCCCATGGTTTTGGGGCCCGGCGCCATGGCCAAGACTTCCATCTCGCGCATCTGCACCGGCATCGGCCGCGGCGCCACGTTAACGTCACCGGCGACCAGCTGCAGCCGTGCCTGCGGATATCGGGCGCCGCTCTCGTTGATCAGGGTCACCCAGCCGCTGAGATCGAGCCGATCATCGGCGGCATTGAGCTCTGCCACGTAATCGGCCCGCCAGGAGAGCCCGGTGGTCAGATAGGTCAGCTCCACCTCTCGCGCCCCGGCGGCGCCGCTTTCGACCTGCATGGTCAGGGTGGGCCGGTCGCGCAGAGTATCGGGCACATCGGGAAAGACCAGGCGGCCGTTGATCTCGGTCTCGATCTGATTGCCCACCCGCAGCACCACTCCGTCACCGGCGCTGAGCACCTTGGCCTGAACGGATCGTTCCTCGCCACTGACCGAGTGCTGCTTACGCAGGGTAACCTCCCGACCCACGTATTTCTGGAGCAGCGATTGGGGCGTTAAGAGGTCGTATTCAAAATTCTGCTCCAACACCCTGATATCCCGGCCCTCCATCACGGCCGTTTCCGGCTTGATCTGGGCGCTCACTTCGCGAAAGGCGAGAGTATGCGCGCCCTGGGGCAGGTCAATGGTTCGTCGGTCCTTCACCAGGGCAAGATTTCTCGTGTAGATAGTGAGGTTCACTGCCTGTTGGTCTTGGCCGCCGACAATGATTTCCTCGTTGGCCAGGAGAGGAGTGGCGTATAAAAGCACCACCGCAGCCAGCATCAGCACTGTTTTCATTTCACCTTCCAGTCATAAAAAATATGGATAGGCACGTCGATTCCGGTTGTAGCGGATCTTCAACTGTCGACGATGGTGTGTTCGGTAATGAAACGCTCAACCTGCGTAACTTGCTCGCTGGTCAGCGGACCGAATTGCATGCTGAACCGCTTGATCATGAGAAGGCTAAAAGCCGAGGCCGGGACCGGTTGCACTTCACCGACCACTGAAAATGGGAGTTCGGAAAGAAAAAAGCGGGATTTGGCATCAAAGATGTCGATGTGGGTGGAAAAAACCGGATCATTCTCAAAAACAGCGCACTGGATTGCAAGCCCTCCCTTGCTGATATCGACAAGGGTTCCGGTATATTTACCGGAAAAGGTGAACGTTTCATTTTTCACTTGATGCCGTCTATGGCGCCGACGTTCAAGGCCACCCACATCTGATAATTGCAAGTCCATAAAAGAGCGCCCTAATTTTTCAATTTATCGTTTTGTCGGCGCTGAAATTCCGACAATATTCACGGACCAGTTGCCGCCGTCGGGGCACATTCAGCCGAAAATAAACCGGACTGAGCATCAGGATTCGCATAGCTTCGCGTGGTTGCATTGACTTGCCTCCAATGGTTTCTTGTCCTGGCTAAGGCAAGAAACGCGCCCATTTACGCAAAGCCGATAGAGTACGGTTACCACACAATTGCATGCTCAGGCAAAGCAAAAATCCGCGCAAACGTTCCGTTGATTCCGCCATAGCGGAAAGAAGGGCACATTTTATTCTTTTAAAATAATATCGTTATTACAAAAAAAAAATAAAGAGAAATCAACAGGGACTGTGCCGGACACGCTTCACAAAAAGGAAAAACGGCCCTACTCCCCTTTTTCCAGGCTGCCGCCGTGGCCGAGATGCACCACCAGGGGAACGCGGAGTGCCATGGCAGATTCCATACAGCCTTTCACCAGGGCCGTGACTTCACCGAGTTCCTCCTTAGGAACCTCAAGCACCAGCTCATCGTGGATCTGCAGCAGCAAACGGGCTTGAAACCAGCGCCGTACCAACTCGCGTTCTACCTGAACCATCGCCAATTTTATAATATCAGCCGCTGTCCCCTG
>WRFD01000008.1 GCA_009778955.1 Desulfobulbus sp. | reverse complement strand
CGTAATATTCACCGAGTTGGGGCATCGACTCGTGAGGGAAAAGCCGTAAGACCGGACTTGTCCGGCGGGCTTTGTTGATCTCAGAATCCCCTTCCTTCAGGTGGGGGAGTATGTCAAAGTCCCCCCAACCCTTCCGGCGCAGGCGCTTACCTAGGTACAGCAAACGCGCCGGGTTTCCTTTGCTCGGCCGATCCGCCATGACCACCTCCCTTCCCGAGTCCGCCACAACCTCGCAACCTGTCCACCGCTACACGGTGGGCGGCATGACCTGCGAACACTGCCAAGGGCGGGTGGAGGCCGCGGCCAGGGCAGTGGCCGGCGTGGTCGCGGCCACGGTCGACCTGGCCGCCGGGACGATCACGGTGCACGGCGGCGAGCCGCAAGCGGTCATTCTGGCGGTGACCGGGGCCGGCTATCCGGCCGTGCCGGTGAACGATGCCGCCAATCCTCCCTCGTGCTCGGCCCCACCGGCCGACAACACGCCGCCGCTTGCACCCTCAGCCGCCTGGACACTCCGGGTGGACGACATGCACTGCGCCAGTTGCGTCAGCCGGGTCGAGGCGGCCATCCGCGCCGTGGACGGGGTCCGAACCGCGGCGGTCAACCTGGTGGCCGGAAGCGCCGCGGTCGAGGGAGGCGATCCGGACCAGATCGTCCGGGAGCTCGTCCGCGCCGGCTACGGAGCATCGATCCTCGATGGGCCGGAACCCGTTGTGGCCGAGAGCTATGCCATCGACATCCTGGGCATGCACTGCGCCAGTTGCGTGCAGCGGGTGGAGGCAGCCCTGCGCGCCGTCCCCGGCGTCACCGAGGCGGCCGTCAACCTGATCGAGAAAAAGGCCATGGTCCGCGGCGGCTCGCCGGCGGCGGCGGTCCAGGCGATCCTCGGCCAAGGCTGCGGCGCTTGTCTGCGGCAAGAGTCCACCTCGTCCGGCTCGCATCTGCTGCTCCTTGATCCCTGGCCGGAAGCGGCCGATCTGGAGCAGATCCGCGACATCATCAAGGCCCAGGACCCTGAAGCCGACGTCACGATCGACAACCAACGGTTACGGATCAACACCAGCCAACATCCAGCCGACGTGCTGCTACGGCTGACCGATCTCGGTTTTCGGGCAGAGCTGGTCGAATCCTTTACCGATCCCGGCCTTCAGCAGGCCGAGGCAACCAGGATGGAGATCCTCCGTTCCTGGTGGCGAGCCTTCTGGGCCGGGCTGGTCGGCGTAACGATCATGGCAGGGCATATGACCGGCTGGTTTCCCCATCCCCAGCACAACCGCCTGTTCTGGGCCAGCGCCGCCCTGGTCTGTCTGCTCACCATGATTTACAGCGGCCGCAACTACTTCGTCGGCGCCTGGAAGCAGGCCCGCTTGGGCGCGGCCACCATGGACGCCCTGGTGGCCTTGGGCGCCGGCGCGGCCTGGCTGTCGTCCCTGGTGGTGATCATTGATCCGCATTTCATCCCCGGCGCCGGCGACAACCTCTATCTTGACGCCTCGGTGATGATCCTGGCCTTTCTCCAACTGGGCCATGTGCTGGAAACCAGGGCCAAACGAACCACCAGCGAGGCCATCTCCGCGCTGGTCGGGCTCCGGGCCCGCACCGCCACGGTACTCCGGGCCGCCGGCCAGGCGGATATCCCGGTGTCGCTGCTTCGTCTCGGCGACCGGGTGCGGGTCAAGCCTGGTGAAAAGGTTCCGATCGACGGCGAGATCGTCGAGGGCCGGACCACCATCGACGAATCGATGCTCACCGGCGAGCCCCTGGCCGTGACCCGCGATATCGGCGATCCGGTCATTGGCGGCGCCATGAACCGGTCCGGCGCCTTTGTGCTCAAGGTGACCCGGTTGGGCGAGGACACCACCTTGTCCCGGATCATCCGCATGGTCAAGACCGCGCAGATGAGCAAGCCGCCCATCGGCCGCCTGGCCGATCGCATCGCCGGGGTGTTCGTGCCGGTGGTCATCGCGATCAGCCTGCTCAGTTTCACCGCCTGGCTGGGATTTGCCGCCGAGCCGCGCCTGGCGCACGCCCTGACCGCCGCCATCGCCGTACTGGTCATCGCCTGCCCCTGCGCTATGGGGCTGGCGACGCCGATCGCCATCATGGTCGGCGCCAGCCGAGCCGCCCAGTGCAATGTCCTGATCCGCAACTCCGACGCCCTGCAGACCGCCGCCGCCCTGACCCACCTGGTGGTGGACAAGACCGGCACCCTCACCCAAGGCCAGCCGGCGGTGACCGACATTTTCCCGGCGACGGGCAACAACCGGCGCGAGGTGCTGCGATGGGCCGCCAGCCTGGAGAGCGGCTCCGAGCACCCCCTGGCCGAGGCAGTGCTGAACGCTTATCTCGAATATGGCGAGTCCCTGGTCCGGGTCGACGATTTCGCCGCCATTCCCGGCCGGGGGGTTCAAGCGGAACACGACGACACCACCTATCTGCTCGGCAACCAACATTTCCTGATCGAGGAAGGGCTCGAACTGCCCGCCGCGCTGAGCGCCGAGGCCGATCGCCAGGCAGCCGAGGGCGGCACCCCGGTCTGGCTGGCCAGAGGGCTTTCGGTGATGGGGCTTTTGATCATCAAGGATCCGGTGCGGCAGGATTCGGCGGCCGCAGTCAAGCGGCTGCGGGAGATGGGGATCACGGTGGTGATGTGCAGCGGCGATTCCCAGGCCACCGCCGAAGCCGTGGCGCGGGAAGTGGGAATCGACGAGGTGCACAGCGAGCTCCTGCCGGAACAGAAGCTGGAGGTGATTCAAACTCTCCAGCGGCAGGGCGCCAAGGTCGGCATGGTGGGCGACGGGGTCAACGATGCCCCGGCCCTGGCCCAGGCCGACACCGGTTTTGCCATCGGCAGCGGCGCCGACGTGGCCATCGAGCATGCCGACATCACCCTCACCGGCGACTCGCTGCTACTGGCGGCCGACGCCATCGCCATCTCCACGGTCACCATCCGCAACATCAGGCAAAACCTGTTCGGCGCCTTCATCTACAACCTGATCGGCATTCCCCTGGCCGCCGGGCTCTTCTACCCCTTCACCGGCTGGCTGCTGCCGCCGATGTTCGCCAGCGCCGCCATGGCGCTATCCTCGGTGACCGTGGTCACCAACGCCAATCGTCTCCGGTTTTTCCAACCCAGGTGAGCCTGTCGCAACATCGCAATGTTACGGCTGCAGGTCGGCCATAATTTTGGATAATTGCACTGTGTTCAACACCGTTGTCGCTGAGCCGGGCGGCGGGATGCCGGACCAAGGAAGAAGGGGCTAGCTGTTCGAGCGCTGCGAGTTCTTGCCCCGCCGGTTTCGCATCTTGGCGACCGTGGTAGTCTCAGCTGCGCGGCCGCCTTTTTTTTGTTTCTTTTCTTTGGGCAAACAAAGAAAAGAAAGCTCTTCGTCATTTGGCGTGGAATTCATCTGGAGTTCTGAGGCCGCAAATAGAGCGATGGCAGGGACGCCAAGGGGAGGTTCATGTCGTCGGGATCGATATCCTCCCCAGCTATCTCGGTCTGCTGTGTCTGAGCAAAAGCGATCCGTGGCGTTCGATTTATAAGCAACAGCATCAGCCAACCAGGCTGACGATCGCCCTCAGCAGACGCAACAGAGCAGGTCGACAGAAGGGGGCGCGGATTCAGGGAAGAGTTCGGATATGGTTTCGAAACAGCAGGGAAATTGATACATGTCCACGGTTATATTGATGCATACAGTCTTGTTGCAGTGAACTGAGATATTCCTAGCGGGCAAAATGTATTTTCATCAAATTGATGCTTGATAATTGTTTTCTTTTTCCGAAAAAATTCTATGCATAGCTGGCATTGGACTACTTCCAATGGGTATCTGACCACCTGAAGCAGCAGTGAAATTGATGCGCATGCACGATTATATTGATGCGTTCATTCTGATTGCAGCTTCTTTGGGTGTTTTTCTCAAGAAAAATGCATTTTCATCAAATTGATGCTTGATAATTGTTTTCTTTTTCCGAAAAAATTCTGTACATACTGAACTCAGGATTACATCCTAAGGAATCCGGGCGCCGCCGTGACCATGGGTTACAGGTGTTATGCCTTTGATCTGGCGCATGAAAGCGACGGGTGCATTCCTGGGAGGAGTGGTGTGCCGACCACCTGTTTCAGGGCAACCGGCACATGTTCGTAACGCAAGGTTTTACATTGAGGGGGGATTGTCATGAGTGGAATGGAAGACAAAATCACCAGTTTGTTAGCCGAGGGCAAGGTGTTTCTGCCGCCGGAGAAAGGGCGCGAGCAGGCCTGGGTCAAGTCGATGGACGAGTATAAAAAGGCCTATGCGCACTCCATGGAAGATCCCGAGGATTTTTGGGCCAAGCGGGCTGAGGACCTGGTCACCTGGGATAAAAAATGGGACAAGGTGCTGGAATGCGATCTGTCCATTCCCGAGGTCAAATGGTTTCAAGGCGGCAAGCTCAACATCTCGGCCAACTGTCTGGACCGCCATCTCACCGACGGCCGCCGCAATAAGGCCGCCATCATCTGGCAGGGCGAGCCGGAGGAGGATGTCCGCACCTACACCTATCAGATGCTGCACGACGAGGTTTGCCGGGTCGCCAACGTGCTCAAGAAAAAGGGCGTGAAAAAGGGTGACCGGGTCGCCATTTACCTGCCTATGGTTCCCGAGCTGGCCATTTCGCTGCTGGCCTGCGCCCGGCTCGGCGCGGTGCATTCGGTGGTGTTCGGCGGATTTTCCGCCGTGGCTCTTCAAAGCCGGATCGAGGACTGCCACGCCAAGGTGCTGATCACCGCCGACGCCGTTTTGCGCGGCGGCAAGGCCATCCCCTTGAAAATCAATGCAGACGTGGCCCTGGAGACCTGCCCCAGCGTCGAGACCTGTCTGGTCGTCCGCCGGGCCGGCATCGACGTTGAGATGAAGAACGACCGTGATTGCTGGTGGCACAAGGAGGTGAATGCCGCCGATATCACCTCGACCTGTGCGCCTGAATCCATGGATGCCGAGGACATGCTTTTCATTCTGTACACCTCCGGCTCCACCGGCAAACCCAAGGGCGTGGTCCACACCACCGGCGGCTATCTGACCTATGCCATGCACACTGCCCAGTGGGTGTTTGACCTGAAGGACGACGACGTCTACTGGTGTACCGCCGACCTCGGCTGGATCACCGGTCACAGCTACATCCTTTACGGGCCCTTGGGGCTGGGCGCCACCACGCTCATGTTCGAAGGCGTGCCCAATTATCCCGGTCCGGATCGCTTCTGGAAGATTGTCGAGAAATTCAAAGTCAACATTTTTTACACCGCGCCGACCGCCATCCGGGCGCTCATGCGCGAAGGCGTCGAGCCGACTCAAAAGTGGGATTTGTCCAGCCTGCGTCTCCTTGGGTCGGTGGGCGAGCCGATCAATCCCGAGGCTTGGATGTGGTATTATATCAATATCGGCAAGGAAAATCTGCCGATTGTCGATACCTGGTGGCAGACCGAGACAGGCGGCATCATGATTTCGGCCCTGCCGTACGTGACGCCGCTCAAGCCCGGTTCCGCAACCCTGCCGTTGCCCGGCGTCGATGCGGCCATCTACAACGAGCAAGGCCAGGAGGCCAGCCCCAACGAAGGCGGGCATCTGGTTATCCGTAAGCCGTGGCCAGGCATGCTTCGCGGCGTCTTTGGCAATCCGGAGCGGTATAAGAAAGCGTATTTCAGTCGCTATGCGAACACCTACGACCCCGAGGACGGCGCCCGCCGGGACGAGGACGGCTATTTATGGATCATGGGCCGGCTCGACGACGTGATCAACGTTTCCGGGCATCGCCTCGGCACGGCGGAGATCGAATCCGCCCTGGTGGCGCACGAGGCAGTGGCCGAGGCTGCGGCGGTCGGCATGCCGCACCCGATCAAGGGCCAGGCGATCTTCGCTTACGTCACCCTGATGTCCTGGGCGGAGGAAAGCGAGGAGTTACGGGCCGAGCTGCGCCAGCACGTGCGCAAGGAGATCGGCCCCATCGCCACCCCGGATGTCATCCTGTGGGCGCCGGCATTGCCCAAGACCCGGTCAGGCAAGATCATGCGACGCATCCTGCGTAAGATCGCGGCCAACGATTTCGCCGACTTCGGCGACACTTCGACCCTGGCCGATCCGTCCGTGGTCGAGCAGCTGGTCGAGACCAAGAAGCAGATGGGCTGATCCGGCCACGCACCATACACATTGCCGCGCAGCCAGTAGCGGCCGCGCGCCACCACCTCCCGACCGGCGGATGCCCCCGCATTTCGCCGGTCGGGTTCTTGATCTACCCCGGTTGCCGTTTTTTCTTTGCAACATTTCATTTCATGGTATCATGGACGACTTTGCGGCGAGAGTGCCCGCATTGGCGTACTTTGTCGCGCCTGTTCGCGCCGCAGATGGCGGCGCGCAGCGGACCGGGCCGCCCTTTCCGGAAAAATAAACATGCTGACGACGCCATGACCGGTAACGACATTCGACAATCATTCTTGGAGTTTTTTGAGAGCAAGGGACACGCCAGGGTGCCCGCTTCCTCCCTGGTGCCCATCGACGATCCCACCCTGCTTTTTGTCAACTCGGGCATGGTCCAGTTCAAGAAAGTCTTCATGGGCGAGGAAACCAGGCCCTATGTCCGGGCCACCACCGCCCAGGCCAGCGTCCGGGCCGGCGGCAAGCACAACGATCTCGAAAACGTCGGATACACCGCCCGCCACCACACCTTCTTCGAAATGCTGGGCAACTTCTCCTTCGGCGATTATTTTAAGCAGGAGGCCATAGCCTTTGCCTGGGAGTTTCTCACCGAGAAGTTGAAGATCGACCCCAAGAATCTGTGGGTCACGATCTATAACGACGACGACGAAGCCTGCGCCCTCTGGGAGCAGATCGACACCCTGCCCAAGGGACGCATCGTCCGCATGGGAGAGAAGGATAATTTTTGGGCCATGGGCGACACTGGTCCTTGCGGCCCCTGTTCCGAGATTCATATCGATCAGGGCGCCCAAGTGGGTTGCGGTCGGCCGGAGTGCGCCCTAGGCTGCGACTGCGACCGCTTCCTCGAACTGTGGAACCTGGTGTTCATGCAGTTCTATCGGGACGAAAACGGCGCCATGACGCCGCTGCCCAAGCCCTCCATCGACACCGGTATGGGCTTGGAGCGGGTGGCGGCGGTGCTGCAGGGCAAACACAACAACTACGACTGCGACCTGTTCACCCCGATCATCGACTATCTGGCCGAGCTTTCAGGTAAGCCGTACCACGCCCACAAGGCCGACGACGTCTCGATGCGGGTCATCGCCGACCACGCCCGGGCCACCACCTTTTTGGTGGCCGATGGCGTCCTGCCCTCGAACGAAGGCCGGGGCTATGTCCTGCGCCGGATCATGCGGCGGGCCATCCGCTACGGCCGCGCCCTAGGGTTGAGTTCCTTTTTTCCCGGAGTCTGCGCCCTGGTGACCGGGGAGATGCAGCGCGCCTACCCCCACCTCGCCAACACCACCCAACTGCTGACCAAGGTGGTGACCAACGAGGAGGCGCGCTTCGGCGAGACCTTGGATCACGGCCTGGGCAAGCTCGACCAGGAAATCCGGCGGCTGCAGCAGGCTGATGGCGACCGGGCGGTCATTGCTGGCGAATTCATCTTTAAACTCTACGATACCTACGGTTTTCCGGTGGATATCGTCCGCGACGTAGCCATCGAGCGCGGGGTGGGGTTTGACGAGCCCGGATTCGCCAAGGCCATGGAGCAGCAGCGCGAGCAGTCGCGCAAATCTTGGAAGGGCAGCGACGTCGACCATCTCGAGGCTGGAATCATCGAGCTGGGCAGCCAGGGGAAAAAGGCCGAGTTCATCGGCTACGGCGCCACTCAGGGCGTCTCGACCGTGGACGGGATGGTCAACGCCGCCGGGCAATTGGTGACCGAGGCCCGGGCCGGGGATACTCTGCGCCTGTTCTGTGGTCAAACCCCCTTCTATGCCGAATCGGGCGGACAGATCGGCGACAAGGGCGAGATCACTTGGCCGGACGGTCGTTTTGTGGTGGAAAAAACCCTTGCCCCGGTGGAAGGGCTCATCCTGCACGAGGGCCAGTTGGTTCAGGGAACCCTGGCGGTCGGCGCCCGAGTCGAGCTGACTGTGGCCGACCGGCGGGGCGCCACCGCATTGAACCACACCGCTACCCATCTGCTGCAGGCAGCGATGAAAAAGGTGCTGGGCGACCATGTCAAACAGGCCGGATCGGCGGTCGACCACAACCGGCTGCGGTTCGACTTCACCCATTTTTCGCCGCTGACCCACGGGGAAATTTGCACCATCGAGCAGATGGTCAACGCGGAAATTCGCAAGAACATCCCCGTGGCTACGGCACGGCTCGGGCGTGAGCAGGCGATCGCCGAGGGCGCCACCGCTCTGTTCGGCGAAAAGTACGGCGAAGAGGTCCGGGTGGTGAGCATCGGCGAATTCAGCAAGGAACTGTGCGGCGGCACCCATACCCGCATGACCGGCGACATCGGCCTGTTTAAAATTGTGATGGAAACCGGCATCGCCGCCGGGGTCCGCCGGATTGAGGCACTCACCGGGGCCGCTGCGATCCATTGGGTGCAGGAGCTGGTCCGGCAGGGTTCCGCGATCAGTGCGGTCATTTCCGGGCCGCTGGAGGGCGCGATCGACAAGATCCAAGGGCTGCTCAAGCGGCAAAAGGAACTGGAGAAGCAAATCGCCGCCCTCAACGCCACCATGGCCCTGTCCGACCTTGACCGGCTGTTGGCCTCCAGCGTCGAGGTCGATTCCATGCCGGTGGTGGTCAGCCGGGTGCCGCTCGATTCCCCCAAGACCTTGCGGGAGATCGGCGACAAGATCCGCGACAGGATGCCACGGGGCATTATCGTGCTCGGCGGCGAGTTTGAGGGCAAGGCAGCCTTGCTGGCCATGGTCAGCAAGGATTTGATCGGCCGGGTCAAAGCCGGAGACCTGGCCAACCGGGTGGCGATGATCGTCGGCGGCAAAGGCGGCGGCCGGCCCGACATGGCCCAGGCCGGCGGCACCATGCCCGACAAGCTCGACGAGGCCATCGGCAGCGTGATCAGCATCATCAAGGGTCTGGCCCGGGTCTGACCTTTTTTTAGCCATGCTGCAACTTCCAGAACATCAACGGATCGTGATCACCGGCGTGGGTCTGACCGCGCCGGGGGCGGCCAGCCTGACCGAGTTCCGGGCTAATCTCCTGGCCGGGGTCAGCGGCATTTCCACCATCGACCTGCGCTACATGGGCGTGCATCCGGCCGGCATCTGCCGGTTCGCCGAAACCCGTTACCGCAAGAAACGGGAAAATAACCGGGGTACCCGGGCCGGCTGCATCAGCGTGTACTGCGCCAACGAGGCCCTAGCCGATGCGAAAATTGATTTCTCCACCTACGACCGCGCCGCCACCGGCGTCTATATCGGGCTAACTGAGCACGGCACGGTGGAAACGGAGAACGAAGTCTACAACATCGGCCAGTACGGCTATGACGTTGACTACTGGACCCATCACCACAACCCCCGCACGGTCCTGAACAACCCGGCCGGCGAGATCACCATGAATCTCGGCATCACCGGGCCGCACTACTCCATCGGCGCCGCCTGCGCCGCCGGCAATGCCGCCTTGATCCAGGGCATGCAGATGCTCCGCCTGGGCGAGGTTGATCTGGCCCTGTGCGGCGGTATTTCGGAGTGTGTCGGTTCGTTCGGCATCTTCGCCTCCTTCCGTGCCCAGGGGGCTTTGGCGGCACATCAGGACCCGACCAAGGCCAGCCGCCCCTTTGACCGCGACCGCAACGGCATCGTTATTTCGGAAGGCGGCTGCGTCTTCGTCCTTGAGCGCCTGGACCGGGCCCTGTCGCGCGGGGCGGTTATTTATGGAGAGCTGACCGGCTATGCCATGAACTCGGATGCTCGGGATTTCGTCCTGCCCCATGGCCCCCGGCAACGCCAATGCATGGAGGCGGCCCTTGCCCGCGCGGGCCTGCGGCCGGAGGAGATCACCATCGTCAATACCCATGCCACCGGCACCCGGCAAGGCGATATCGAGGAATGCAACGCCCTGCGCGAAACCTTTGCCGGTTGCGCCAACACCTGGGTGAACAACACCAAATCGAGCATCGGCCATGCCATGGGGGCCGCCGGTGTGCTTGAGCTGGCCGGCAATCTGCCCGCTTTTATTGATCATCAGGTCCATCCCACCATCAACCTGGACCATCTCGACCCGGAATGCGACCTGCCCGGCCTGGTGGCCAATATTCCCCGGCAACTCGACCGGGTGAACGCCATCCTCAATAATTCGTTCGGCATGGTGGGGATAAATTCAGTGGTGATAGTCGAGAGATTTATGGCGGATTGAGCAAAACTGTGGTAGTTCTGCTTAGTTGTGCCTGAGCACGTCTGCGTATTTGTTATTTCACTTAGAGGAACCAAAGCATGAGCCGTGACGAGATCAAGGACGTTCTCCTTGAAATCATAGCCGATATTGACGAAGAAGCCGATTTCGCCAGCCTTGATGCCGATGCCCCTCTGCGGGACCAGTTGGACCTTGACTCCATGGATTTTCTCGATATCGTCATGGAGCTGCGCAAGCGCTACAAACTGCAAGTCCCGGAAGAGGAATATCCGCAACTCGCCACCCTGACCAGTTGCATCGACTACCTGGAACCCAAACTGCAAAAGTTCTGATTTGTTTCGCCGGGGCTTAAGCCCCCTGAAGAAATTCCATTTTCCATCGTTTGTGCCTGCCCCATGGCTGCGTATCAGCTTCTCATCATCGGAGGCGGCTTGTCGGGAATCGCGGCCGGTATCCGGGCCGCCCGTTTCGGTCTCAAGACGCTGATCCTCGAGCAGCACAACCTCCCCGGCGGCCTCAACTCCTACTATCTTCGCCAAGGGCGTCTCCTGGAGACGGGGCTGCACGCCATGACCAACTTTGCCCCCCCCGGCGCCAAACAGGCCCCGCTCAACCGGTTGTTCCGCCAACTGCGTCTTTCCCGCAAACAACTCGAAGTCCACGAGCAGATCGGCTCGGAAATCCGCTTCGCCGGGCGATCGCTGCACTTTACCAACGACATCGCGGTGCTGGAGGGGGCGATCGCGCGCGAGTTTCCCGAGGCGATCGACCAATTCCGGCTGCTCCGCCAGAAGGTCGCGGCCTACGATCCTTTTGCCGCCGTTCCCTGGCGCTCGGCCCGCAGCTTCCTCGCCGAGCACCTGCGCCATCCGCTCCTGACCGACATGCTCCTTTTGCCGTTGATGATATACGGCAACGCCGAAGAGCACGACATGGATCTCGGCCTGTTCGTGATCATGTTCCGGGCAGTGTTCGAGGAGGGACTCTTCCGGCCCGGCGGCACCATGCGCGAATTTCTCGATCTCCTGGTGCGGCAGTTCCACGAGTTCGACGGCGAACTCCGCTACCGCAGCCCGGTGGCGGCGGTCGAAACCGACGGGGACCGGGCGGTGGGCGTGCGTCTGGAGAGCGGCGAGCAGTTGACCGCCGATACGATCCTGTCCACGGCCGGCATGCCGGAAACCATGCGGCTTGCCGGCTGGGAGGGCGACCGTGCCCAATATGTCGGCCGGATGAGTTTCATGGAAACCATTTCGTTAGTTCCCCGTGCCGCCATGGCCTCGCTCAGTCCGGTTCGGACCATTATCTTCTATCACAACGGCCCCCGGCTCAGCTACCGACGTCCTGACGATTTCCTCGACCCCTCCTGGGGGGTGATCTGCTTTCCCGACAATTTTTCCGGCCTGGCGTCAGAGGGTTCGGCCCAGATTCGGGTGACCAACTCGGCCAGCTATCCCTTATGGAAGGAACTCGCCGCCGAGGCCTATGGCCTGGCCAAGGAGCGGTGGCGCCGGACCGCCATCGCCGCCAGCGAGGAAATCATTGGGAATTATCATTCATCCATTGTATATCAGGACAGCTTCACGCCGGTGACCATCGAGCGGTTTACCCGCAAGGCCCAGGGTGCGGTCTATGGCAGCGGCATCAAGGTCAGGGACGGCGCAACCCCTTGGGTGAACCTGTTCATCGCCGGCACCGACCAGGGATACCTCGGCATCGTCGGGGCGATGTTGAGCGGGATCACCATTGTCAACCAACGCGTTCTCCGGTAGCCGCGGGGGCGGCGCGAGCTGTTTTGCCCGACAGGCCGGAAATCGCGGGTTTCATGTTTATCCACCAATGAGAGCGCAATGCAGTACACACCACTGGACCAGGTGCGGTCTCGTTATGACGCCATTGTGGTCGGTTCGGGTCTCGGCGGCCTAACCTGCGCCAACCGGCTGGCCGCTGCCGGACATTCGGTCCTGCTGCTGGAACACCACATCCAGCTTGGAGGGCTTGCCGCCTGGTTCAAACGCGGCGGACATATCTTCGATGTCTCCCTGCACGGCTTTCCCTACGGCATGGTCAAGACCTGCAAAAAATACTGGGGCAAGGCCATCCGCGACTCCATCGTCCAACTGAAGAACATCGTCTTCGACAATCCCCAATTCTCCCTGCGCACCACCTTCAGCAAGGAGGACTTTATCCGGATTCTGCAGGGGCGCTTTGGGATAGACCCAGAGGTGGTCGACAAATTTTTCGCCACCGTTGACGGGATGAATTTCTACGATGACCAGCGCCTGACCACCAGGGAGCTGTTCGCCCGTTTTTTTCCTGGCCGCAGCGATGTCCATCGGCTTTTGATGGAACCGATCACCTATGCCAACGGCTCCACCCTGGACGAACCGGCAATCACATACGGCATCGTCTTCTCCAACTTCATGAACCGGGGGGTCTATACCTTCGAAGGCGGCACCGACAAGTTGATCGGCCTGATGGCCGATGAGTTGCGGGCCAAGGGGGTCGATATCTGTACAGGCGCCAAGGTGGACCGCATCCTGGTCGAAAAGGGGATGACTGCCGGAGTGGCGGTCAAGGGGCGAGAGCTCAAGGCCCGGGCCGTGGTCTCCAATGCCGGGGTCACCAACACCATCGACCAGTTGGTGGGCCAGGACCGGTTCGCAGCCGATTTCATCGGCCGGTTCAGTAAGGTGCGGGTCAACAATTCGAGCTGCCAGGTCTATTTCGGTGTTCGTCCGGGCGAATCCATCCCTGATGTCGGCGATCTGCTGTTCACTTCCACGGCAGTGGAATTCTCCTCGGAGGAGATGCGGCGGATGGATACCGGCAGCCGCACCTTTTCCCTCTATTATCCGAAAACCCGCCCTCAGCGCCCGCCGGACTACACCATCGTCGCCTCGATGAACGCCGACTACGGGGACTGGGCCGGCCTTGACCAGGAGGCGTACCGGACCGCGAAGGAGGCGATGGTCGACCGCTGCTTCGCTGACCTTTCGCGATATCTCCCCGGCATCCGCGCCAAGGTGGACACCGTGGAGTCGGCCACGCCGCGCACCTTTCACCGCTACACCCTCCATACCAAAGGGACCTCGTTCGGCACCAAGTTCGAAGGGCTCGATATTTCCCGCTCCCTGCACAAGGAAATCGGCGGCTTGTTCCATGTCGGCTCGGTGGGGATCATTATGAGCGGTTGGCTGGGGGCGATCAATTACGGGGTGATCGTGGCCAACGATGTGGACGGGTATTTGCGGGGGTAAAAGGGGAAGAGTGTGAATGAGGCTTGCTGACTATACCCAGGGCCGGGACAACAATTTCAATCTGATCAGAATCGCGGCGGCTTTTTCTGTCTTGACGAGTCACAGCTTTCCTCTGGCGCTTGGTCCAAACGCTGTGGAACCGATAGCTGATATCCTGGGGATGAGCCTCGGTATGATCGCGGTCGATGTTTTTTTCTTCACCAGCGGCTTTCTCGTTACCGCCAGCCTGTTGACGAGACAGAACGTGAAACAGTTCGTCTGGGCAAGAGTATTACGGATTTATCCCGCGCTTATTGTTGTGGTCCTGCTGTCCGTTTTCGGTTTGGGATTGTTTTTCACCACCCAGCCGACCAGGGCCTATCTGGCTGATGCGAAAATTTACGAGTATGTGCTCAAATGCTCGACCCTGATAACCGGTGTCAATCAGCATCTTCCTGGAGTTTTTGAAAACAATCCATATAAGAATTCTGTCAATGGATCGCTGTGGACCATGCCGTATGAATTGAAAATGTACATAACCCTAACGTGCGTTTGGTTGATCGTACAATGGATTCCTGCCAATAAGGTCAAAGTTCCGGTCAATAAGGTCAAGATTTTCAAGGTTGTTCTGGTGCTGGGCGCGGCGATCTCCGGGATGCTGTTGATACTGGTTCATTTCAATATGGTCAACACAGGTGGTAAATTTTTAAAATTTTTCTATATGTTTTTTTCAGGCGCATCGTTTTATATTTTGCGCGACAGAATAATCTTGTCCCATGCTCTTTTTTCTTTGTTCTTGCTGCTGTTGATTGGGACAATCTTTAACAAGCACATATTCTTTGTCAGTTATGTCTTGGTTCTTGGCTATTGTATTTTGTATTTTTCCTATATTCCATCTGGTATTGTTAGAAAATATAATAAATTGGGCGATTTTTCCTATGGGATCTATGTGTATGCCTTTCCGGTGCAACAATCTGTCGCCGCCTTGATTCCCGGTGTCTCTCCCCTGGTCATGTTTGCTTGTTCAAGTATTGCCACTATGACCCTTGCTGTGCTTTCCTGGACGTTTGTGGAGAAAAAAGCGTTGCATTTGAAGGAAGGCTGGCTTAACCACCACCGTATGAGCTTTTTGTTCCCTTTGGGGCTGCCCCGGAGCAAGAATTGACGAAGGACGGGATATTGCTTTGGCTTGACACGTAACTGGTTATTTTTTTTTAATAACTCCATGCTCGAATTCCAAAGCAAGACTATCATCGCTTCACTCTTCATGCCAAAGGCGCCTCGTTCGGCGCCAAGTTCGAGGGACTCGATATTTCCCGCTCCCTGCACCAGGAAATAGGCGGCTTGTTCCATGTCGGCTCAGTGGGGATCATCATGAGCGGTTGGCTGGGGGCGATCAATTACGGGGTGATCGTGGCCAACGGCGTGGACGGGTATTTGCGGGGATGAAAGTTGTCCATCATTCGACTGACAAAAGGAGCCAGGCAATATAATGAAACGGCTGTCGGGAATTACAGCATTATTGGCTTTCATGGCATTGATGGATGCTTCCAGCGTGCGGGCAGAGGGGCGGCAAGGCAGCGCTGTTCCAACCGTCACCCCCATTTTTAGCCAACTGCTGGCGGTTTCTCTGCCGCAAGGTTTCAAGATTGTATTTGAGAACACCAATGGAGCAAATTATATTCGCGAAGCAACCCTTGCGGAGGAGAGCAAAAATTCTTGGACCCAGATGATCACCATCACTGGCGCTCAAAACCTCGCATCCAACCCCAACATGTCGCCGAAGAAATTCGTCGAGGCCATGGGAGGCGGCTTTCAGCGCGCATGTCCGGATTCATTCAGCGGCGCCGAACTCTCTCAAGGAAAGATAAGCGGCAATGATGCATATGTTGCCGCCTTGAGTTGCGGAACTTCACCAATGACTGCTGGGCAAACAAGTGAATCGGTTGTGGTCGCGGTTATCAAAGGAGAACGCGACTACTATACAGTCCAATGGGCTGAAAGGGGAAAACCCTCCAAGACGCCGGTCAAACTCGATATGAACATGTTGGCAGAGAGGTTCAAACAACTGGCGCCCATTCATCTTTGCCCAATTGTTCCCGGGGAATCACCGCCGTATCCGAGTTGTATTGGCGCCAATACCAGAGAAGCCGCCCAGCCTTAACCGACAGGGCTTGACGGATATGAATTGACAAATGAGTTTTTCTTAAAAATCTTATGCTCGAATTTGAAGGGAAAAAAGCAGTGGTCACCGGCGCCACCCGCGGCATCGGTCGGGCGATTACCGAGGCCCTGCTGGAGCGGGGCGCGACTGTGGCCGGCATCTATGGCGGCAATCAAGAGGCGGCCGAGGGCATGGCCGGCGACAATAGCCGTTATGGCGAGCGGTTGCGGCTGGTCCTGCTCGATGTCGCCGACTATGCCGCTGCGGCCGCCTTCTATGCCGGATTGGAAGCGGAGTGGGACACCCTCGATATCCTGGTGAACAACGCCGGCATCCGCCGCGACGCGGTCCTGGCTATGATGCGAGAGGAGGCGTGGCGGCGGGTGCTCGACGTCAACCTAACCGGCGGCTTCAACATGGCTAAGCTCGCCTTGCCGCTGATGCTCAAGCAGAAATATGGCCGGATCGTCTTCATCACCTCGCCCATGGGCCATCTCGGCTTTGCCGGCCAGGCCAACTATGCGGCTTCCAAGGCCGGCCAAATCGGGTTGATGAAGTCGCTCTCCAAGGAGGTGGCCAAGCGCAGGATCACGGTCAACAGCGTCTCGCCCGGTTTCATCGCCACCGAGCTGCTCGATGACTTGTCCGAGGTCCAGGTGAAGGAGTATAGGAAAATGGTTCCGGCCAACCGGTTCGGCGCCCCCGCAGAAGTGGCGGAGGCGGTGCTCTTTCTGGCCGGTGACCGTGCCGCCTACATCAACGGCGCAGTGCTCGAAGTGACCGGAGGCCTGTGATGCAGCCAACGGCCGATTCCTTTGTCCTCGACCGCATCCCCCACCGGCCACCTTTTCTCTGGCTGGACCGTGTGCTTGAAATCAGCGGCGAGACGATCCGGGCGGAAACAACAATCCGCCCCGACCTGCCGCTCTTTGAGGGCCATTATCCCGGCTATCCGTTGATGCCCGGCGTGCTCCTCTGCGAGGCGGTCTTCCAGGCTGGCGCCTTGCTGATCGGGGAGTTGACGAGCGGCAAAGAGGCGATACGAGGGGTGCCGGTGCTGACCCGGATCATGGGCGCCAAATTCAAACGGGTGGTGCGGCCGGGCGATACCTTGGAAATAACCGCAACCCTGATCGAGCGCCTGGGGCCGGCCTGGCTGATGAAAGGTTCGGTCCGGGTGGGTGGAAAAACAGCAGTCCAGGTGGAATTTGCTTGCGCGCAAAAGGGAGCCTGAATGGATTTTCTACAGCTTGCCGGTAAAACGATCGTGGTGTTCGGGCTGGCCAACAAAAAGTCGGTAGCCTGTGCCATCGGCCGGGTTCTGGCCGAGGCCGGGGCCAAGGTGGTCCATGTGGTCCGCAGCGAGCAGCAGGCGGATATGGCTGCCAAGCTGTTTCCCAGCAGCCCGGTCTTGTGCTGCGATGTCGAACACGAGGAGAATATCGTCCGGGTGAGGGGCCAAATAGCCGCCCAGGTCGGGGCGCCGCTTGACGGCATTGTCCATTCCATAGCCTTTGCCGATTACTCGGAAGGGATGCGGCCTTTCCACGCCACCCTGAAGCGGGATTTCCTCCAGGCCATGGACATCTCCTGTTTCTCCTTTATCGCCATCGCCAACCATTTCAAGGAACTGCTGGCGCGTCAGGCCTCGCTGGTGACCATCTCGATCTCCACCACCCGGATGGCTGCCGAGAATTACGGCTACATGGCCCCGGTCAAGGCGGCGCTGGAATCATCGCTCTGCTTTTTGGCCAAAAGCTTTGCCGCCTTCTCCGAGATCCGCTTCAACGCCGTCTGCCCCGGCCTGCTCAAGACCTCGGCCTCGGCGGGCATCCCCAACTATATCGATAGCTACCTCTTTGCCGAGCAGGCCACTCTGCGGAAAAGGGCGGTGCAGACCGAGGAAGCCGCCAATGCGGCCGTCTTTC
Organism: Desulfobulbus sp.; assembly: GCA_009778955.1. Lineage (GTDB taxonomy): Bacteria > Desulfobacterota > Desulfobulbia > Desulfobulbales > Desulfobulbaceae > Desulfobulbus. The sequence continues at coordinate 11,072 of WRFD01000008.1, read as the reverse complement.
TGCTTTCGCCGCGTTCTGCGGGGATCACCGGCCAGTGCCTGGTGGTGGATGCTGGCATGGGGCTGAACTATTTCGATGCCGCCATCGTGGCCAGGGTCGTGGGCTGAAGGAGGATGCATTCCTGGCCGATGTTCGCCCGCCTGTGGCGGATGATCATGCACACCAGGGATGTTTTCCTTTCACCGGTCACGCCGCTCCCAGTGAAAATCGGCCTGGCTCTCGGCCTGCTGTACATCCTGTCGCCCTACGACCTCATTCCCGAATGGGTGCCAGTGTTCGGGGTGATGGACGATCTGGCCCTGGCCGCCCTGCTGATCGCCTGGGCCAATAGATTCAAGTGTGGCGGATGAGGGTGAAACCGATGCTCAGGCCGCCTTTCGCACCGGATCAAAGACAAGAGATGCGCATGTTCCTAGGCCGGATTGGATCGCTATTCAATAATGGTTTTTTGCAGCAATGTCCGGTTAAGTTTTTGCAAATATTGTGATGTCGGGCATTGGCAATCCTTGCATGGCGGATTCCATGCATTCCATACGGTATTCATTGAGGATTTGGTTGCGTAATTGGCGGACCCGGTGAATGGAAACCGGTTCACCGCGCTCATCATGGCAGTAGATGGCCAAAAGGATGCAGGTGATCAAGCCAAGCCGGCAAGCATCTGGATCATGAGGCCATGGCGGCTTGAGATGAGATGATAGACCTTGAGACGCCGCTTCCACCAGGCAAAGAATTTTTCTATCTGCCAGCGCAGATTGTAGATTTGAAAGCATTGCATTAAGGTAATATGGTGAAGACTCTGATAAGAAAACGGCTTGGCCGGATCGGCCCTGATCCAAGTGCAACCCCGTTGCCCCGACCGGCCAGGTCGATTCTTCTGCTGCAAGCAAGACCATGACAAGACGTTATGCAATCCTTGTCGATGGCGGCTTCATGGAGAAGAAGCTCAGTTCCCGCCTGAAAAAATCCCCATCAGCTGACGATATTGTTGCCGAATGCGACCGCATAAAGGCGCACCTATCTCTTGCAGCATACTCTCTTCTCAGAATCTACTGCTATCAGGCTCCACCCTCCAGCGAGGTGATGTTTAACCCAATAGATCACACAAAGGTTGATCTAGGCGCATCGCCACTTGCGGTTCACAACACATCTATGCTCAATGCTCTAGCGCTCAAACAGGATTTTGCTCTTCGTTTGGGCGAGACAGCCGCCATGGGGTGGAGACTGGGCGATAAGGCGTCAAAAGACCTCGCTCAAAACCCAAGGATGCTTACCGCTAGAGATTTTGCGCCAAATATCAAACAAAAAGGCGTTGACTTGCGTATTGCCTTGGATATGGCACGACACTCTCTTCGCGAACGGTTGGCATCATTGTTGTGATCACCGGTGACAGCGATTTTGTTCCAGCGTATAAGTTTGCCAGAAGGGAAGGAGTTCGTGCTTATCTCGACCATATGGGGCATGGGGGCAAGAGAGGATTGAAAGCCCATGTCGACATGATCTTCTAGAACATGCCCCGCCTCTTCCCCCTCATCCCGGAAGGTAACCATGCCAGACATTCAGCCATCGTTCACCACAGACGCCATTGCCCAGCACATCTTCGAATTGCGCGGCCAGCGCGTCATGCTCGATGCGGACCTGGCCGTACTGTACGGGGTGGAGACCAGGGCGCTCCTGCAAGCCGTGAAACGTAATTCCGATCGGTTTGAAGATTTTGTTTTCCAGTTGTCCAAAGATGAGTGGGAATTTTTAAGATCACAATTTGTGATCTTAAAAACTGGACGCGGGCAGCATCGGAAGTACCTCCCCTACGCCTTCACCGAGCATGGGACGCTCATGCTTTCGAGCGTCCTGAACTCCGCACGGGCGACAGAAATCAGCCGCTTGATTATCCGTACCTTCGTCTGGCTGCGGCAGACCGTGCCAGCCTACAAAGAACTTGCCGACAAGGTCGCTGAACTGGAGGCAGCCGTAGGCAAGCACGACGAGGCGCTTGAAGGCATCTTTCAAACCCTGCGCCAACTCATCGTCCCTCCGGATAAAGAAAAACGGCGGATAGGGTTTTAGGGGGGGGCAGCATGAAATCGTCCATCACCTTCCCCCTCACCCTGTCCATCCTCCTACTCTGCCCCCTCCATGCCATCGCCTGGTCCGGCAAGGTGGTCAAGGTGAGCGACGGTGACGCCATCACCGTGCTGCATGACGGCCAACAGGAGCGTGTTCGGCTCTACGGGATAGATGCCCCGGAAAAGAAGCAGGCGTTTGGTCAGCGGGCGCACGAGGCGCTTGACGGGATGGTTGCGGGGAAGGTGGTGGAGATCGATCACAAGGCCACGGACCGCTACGGCCGGACGGTCGGGATGGTCACGGCCGATGGCCAGATCGTCGACGCCGAAATGGTTCGCACCGGCTACGCCTGGGTCTATCGACAATACTGCAAGGGGGGTGACCTGCGCCGAGTGGTTGAATCTGGAAGCAGCCGCGCACGAGCGCCACGCAGGCATGTGGGCCGATCCGCACATCGTGCCGCCGTGGGAGTGGCGGAAGAGGAAGTAGATGCAAAAACCCGATAAACCAAAACTCGCCGGAATCTGGATCAGGGTATCAACTGACGAGCAGGCCCAAGGTGAAAGCCCAGAAAACCACCTGAAACGCGCCCAGATGTATTGCGAACCGCAAGGATGGCAGCCGGCTGCCGTCTATGACCTCTCTGGCGTGAGCGGCAAGACCGTCATCGACCATCCGGAAGCGCAGCGCATGCTGGCCGATCTCGAACTCCTGGACATCGCCGACCGGTTTCAATCCGCTGGCGCCGCACTGCTCTCCATCTTCGAAAACCTCGACACCTCTACCCCGGCCGGGACGCTCATGTACACCCTGATTGGGGCCCTGGCCGAATGGGAACGCGCAGAAATATCCGCCCGTGTAGCTGCCGAATCGGTCCCGGTTCGGGCCGCGCAGGGCAAGCCCACCTGTGGCGCCGGGCCGTGGGGCTACCGCAGGGAAGCCACTGCCACCGGTAAGCGACTGGTCGTTGACGATCAGGCCGCGGACAAAATTAAAAAGATCTTCGCTATCGCCATCGAAGAGAAAGGCGACATCCTCCGAGCCGGAACCAGGTTGAACGCCATGGGGCTCCGGACCAGGAAGGGAGCGTTGTTCGGTGTTGCCGGGCTCAAGCGCTTGATCGACGACCCTGTATACATCGGCCGGAAGCGGGCCAACTATGCCAAAAGCGCCGGCGATGGAAAGCGCTGGGTACAGAAGCCGGAAAGTGAATGGGTCTATCACAACGCGCCGGCGATCATCACCCAGGAGCAATGGGACCAGCTCCGCATCCACCGCATGGTCAGAAGGGCAGGGTGCAGGTCGGACGCGCCGCCGAAAGAGTCGAGGTGCATCTTCGGCGAGGTGCTCTGGCGCCAGTGCGGATGCAAAATGTACGTCTACCACGTCAAGAATGATGGCGACGCTGTTTACCTGTGCCGCAAGTGTGACCGGAAGGCCGGCGAGGCCGAGCTGACGGCTAATGTCCAGGAAGCGTTCAGGAAGGTGATCATCAAGCCGGATGTCCTGGTCCTGCTTGATCGACATCCTGGTGACGATCCGGACAACCTTCGCGCCCAGGGGAGAGCGCTGATGGAAGAAGCTGAGAAGTTGCAGAAAAAGAAATCAGGCCTTTTTGAACTGGCGTTGATTGATCCACTGGTGAAAGCCGAACTAATGAATCAGTTGCGTGATCTGGCGGAGAGGATCGAAGCTCTACAGGCCGAGGCGTTGCGCCTCGGAGAGGAAGCTGACTGGGTAATGCTGACCAGGGCCGGATACGGGCCGCTCCTTGAGCAGGCCACACAACTGACCGACATCAAAGGTTCGCACACCGTCAACGGCGCGGTTTTCCCATGCGCCAATGAGGCGGATTGTTTCGGCTGGCTGCGATCTGGCGCGCTTGGGTCCGGAGCTGGATCATGAATCTGCGCTACAGCAAGGTCTGCCTGCATGCCTTCGGTTATGCGCTGCCGCCGGTGGAATTGTCTTCAGCGGCCATCGAGGAGCGGCTCAGCCCTCTGTATGAGCGGGTGAAGCTGCCGGTCGGCCGGCTGGAGCTGATGACCGGCATCGGTTCCAGGCGTTTGTGGCCGCCCGGAACCCGGCCGAGCTTTGGTGCAGCGATGGCGGGGGCGGCGGCCATCGCCCGCTCCGGCATCGAGGTTGAGGCCTTGGAATGTTTGCTGTTCACCTCGGTGAGTCGCGACATGATGGAACCGGCCACCGCCGCCTTTGTCCATCGCACCCTGAAGCTGCCGCCCTCCTGCCTGCTGTTTGACATCTCCAACGCCTGTCTCGGCTTTCTCGACGGCATGATCATGCTGGCCAACATGCTGGAAATGGGCCAGGTCCGGGCCGGGTTGCTGGTGGCGGGCGAAACCGCGGAAGACCTGGTCGCCTCCACTCTCCAACATCTGCTCACTGACGCCACGCTCACACGCAAGACCATCAAGCCACTTTTTGCCTCGCTGACCATCGGTTCCGGCGCCGTGGCCCTGGTGATGACCCGCAGCGATTATTTCGATACCGGTCACTATCTGCGCGGCGGCGCCTGCCGGGCCAACACCGCCCATAACGATCTCTGCCAGGGCGGCCAGAACGCTGAACAGGGAACGTTGATGTCCACCGATTCCGAACAACTCTTAGGAAAGGGAATCGAAACCGCCGCAGCCTGCTGGACAGCCTTCCAAGATAGCCTGGGCTGGGAGCGGCATGTCATCGACCGCTTTTTCTGCCACCAGGTGGGCAAGGCCCATGCCCAGATGCTGTTTGAGACCCTGCGGCTCGATCCGGCCAAAAATTTCGAAACTCTGCCGACTCTGGGCAACGTCGGTTCGGTCTCGGCGCCGCTCACCATGGCCTTAGGCGTCGAACAGGGGGCTTTGACGGCAGGGCAGCGGGCCGCGATCCTGGGGATCGGTTCAGGCATCAATGCCCTCATGCTGGGGATCGAGTGGTGATGGCGCGCCCGGACAGTCTTGCCGAATATCCCTTTACGCCACGTTTTTTCGCCATCAACGGCCATCGCCTGGCCTATCTCGACGAGGGCGACGGCCCGCCAGTGGTCATGGTGCATGGCAACCCGTCCTGGTCCTACCTGTACCGCAACCTGGTCCTTGGCCTGCGTGAACAGTACCGGTGCATCGTCCCCGACCATATGGGATGCGGTTTTTCCGACAAGCCGCAAACCTATGCCTATCGCCTGGCCACCCACATCGACAACCTGGAATTGCTGCTCGACCATCTCGGCATCAGCCGCTGCGTGCTGGTAATGCACGATTGGGGCGGCGCCATCGGCATGGGCTGGGCCGGCCGCCATCCGGAGCGGGTGGCCGGCCTGATGGTGTTCAACACCGCGGCATTCCGGTCCCGGCGCATGCCGCTACGCATCGCCGTCTGCCGCTGGCCGCTGCTGGGACCAATGCTGGTGTGCGGCTTAAACGGTTTTGCCCGCGCCGCTACGGTCATGGCGGTCAAGCAAAGGATGCGGCCGGAGATCGCCCAGTCCTTCCTCGCGCCCTACGACAGTTGGCGCAACCGAATAGGGCTGCTGCGTTTTGTCCAGGATATCCCCATGCGGCCTGATCATCCTTCCTGGACCACGCTGGCCGAGGTGGAGGCAGGGCTCGACCGGCTGCGGGACCATCCCATGCTCCTCTGCTGGGGCGGACACGACTTCTGCTTCAACGATTACTTCTACGATGAGTGGCGCAGGCGATTTCCCAAGGCCCAAGCCCACAATTTTCCGGACGCCGGGCACTATCTGCTTGAAGACGCGCTCGTCGGGATCAAGCCGCTGATCGCCTCGTTCCTCCGCCGCTTCTGGAGCGCCCCATGATTGATTGCAACATCGCCACCGCGCTCCACAGCACGGCTGCGGCCCAGCCCGGCCAGATCGGCCTGGTCGCCCTGGAAGACGGACAGTGGCGAGAGTGGAGCTTTGCCCAACTCCAGGAGAACTGCGACGGGTTCGCCGCTGCCCTGCACACCGAGGGCATCCAACGGGGCGACCGGGTCATGCTGATGGTGCGGCCGTCGATGGCTTTTTTTTGTTTGACCTTTGCCCTGTTTCAACTGGGGGCAGTGATCATCCTCATCGATCCGGGCATGGGCTACAAGAACCTGCTGCGCTGCATCGGTTCGGTTCGGCCGGATATCCTGGTCGGCATTCCCCAGGCCATAGTGTTCAACCGGATCTTTCGCGCGCCCTTTGCCACGGTGCGCAAACGGATCACTATCGGCCGGGCATGGTGGATGCCTGGCAAGCGCCTGGAACCGCAGCCAGCCGAGGCCAGAGGCATGTTCCGCTATCAGGCCGAGGAGGCCGATCCGGCAGCCATCATCTTCACCACCGGCTCCACCGGCCCGCCCAAGGGAGTGGCCTACACCCACGGCATCTTCCATGCCCAGTTGCGCATGATCCGCGACTATTACGGCATCGGGCCAGGGGATGTCGATCAGCCCGGTTTTCCGCTGTTCGGCCTGTTTGCCGCCGCCCTTGGAGCCAAGGCGGTCATTCCCGACATGGACCCAACCCGGCCGGCCCGGGTAGATCCGGAAAAATTCGTCCGCACCCTGCTGGCGCACCAGGTCACCTATTCATTTGGTTCGCCGGCGATCTGGAACGTGGTCAGCCGTTACTGCCTGGAAAAGAAGATGGTGTTGCCGGTGCGCACGGTTTTGATGGCCGGCGCGCCGGTTTCGGGTGAATTGGTGGACCGGGTTCGGCGGATTTTGCCCGAAACCGCCCGGATTTTTACCCCCTATGGGGCCACCGAAAGTTTGCCGGTGGCCTCCATCGAGGGGCGGGAGATCGTCGCTGCCACCTGGCCACTGACCCGCACCGGCCATGGGGCATGCGTGGGCCGCGCCTTACCCGGCATGGAGATTCGGATCATCGAGCCGGTAGAGGGCGAAATCGCTGCCTGGCAGGATGTCAGGGAACTCGACGCTGGCGTCATCGGCGAGATTGTGGTGCGCGGGCCGGTGGTTACCCGCCTCTATGCCGACAACGAGCAGGAAACCAGGTTGGCCAAGATTTCCGACCCCGAGGGCTTCTGGCACCGGATGGGCGACATGGGCTACCTCGATGGAGACGGTCGGCTGTGGTTTTGCGGGCGCAAGGCCCACCGGGTGCCCACTGCTTGGGCCATGCTCTACACCATCCAATGCGAGGCGATTTTCAACGAGCACCCGCGCATCCGGCGCTCGGCCCTGATCGGCCTGGGCGATAAGCCAGACCGGAAGACGCCGGTGATCGTGGTGGAGCCGGAAGGTTTGATCCGTGATCAACAGCGGCTGTTCGCGGAACTGCGGGACTTGGCCAGGGCCAATCCCCTGACCGAGCGGATCGAACACTTCCTGGCGCATCGCTCCTTCCCGGTGGATATCCGCCACAACGCCAAAATATTCCGGGAGCAACTGGCGGCCTGGGCAGTCAAGCAGGTGCAACTGCCCAGCGGGTGATGACTGCGGCTCGTCCGGTCCGGACGGCAACAAAAGGAGGAGGCGATGGCAGCAGGCATTGATACGGTCATTCATTGATCAACATTTCTTGTTTGGTCATTTCGACCGCAGGGCGAACTTTCCGTTCCTTGTTCAGAAACTCGCTGGAATATTTTGAGATTTCTCCTCGCTCAACTCGTCGAATATGACAAGAATGCGTTCGTCGACGACAAAGGAAGCTGCGCTTATCGAAAAGACAGAAAACGTCCTGGTTAGTGTTCGGTGAACAACGTGCTTATGTTGTGAATAACAGGGAGCTGAGAATAGAGATGCGCAAAGTGACGGTAACCGGCGGCGGCGGGTTCATCGGCAAGGCCTTGGTGCGGGCCTTGGTCGGTCGCGGGATCGAAGTGTCCGTGATCGGCCGCAACACCTATCCGGACTTGGCCGCCCTGGGTGTGCATTGCGTCCGGGGCGACATCCGGGAGCGGGACTCCATAGCCGACGCCCTGCACGGCTGCGACACGGTTTTCCACGTGGCCGCCAAGGCTGGCGTCTGGGGGCCGAAAGAAGAATATTGCGCCATCAACTTCGCTGGCACCACTAACGTCATCGCCGCCTGCCAGGCCCAAAAGGTGGGGCGGCTAATCTATACCTCGACCCCGTCGGTGGTGTTCGACCGCGACGATCTTGCCGGCGTGGACGAATCAACACCTTACACTACCCGGCCCTTGTGCGCCTATGCCGCTTCCAAGATCCTGGCCGAGCAGGCGGTGCTGGCGGCCAACTGTCCGGAATTGCAAACAATAGCCTTGCGGCCGCATCTCGTCTGGGGGCCGGAGGACGGCCACCTCATTCCCCGCCTGCTGGCGCGAGGCCGGGCCGGAGCGCTCAGAATCGTCGGTTCCGGCGACAACCGGGTGGATATCGCCTATATCGATAATGTGGTCCATGCCCACCTGCTGGCGGCGGAAAATCTGTGCGCCAGCGGCAGCGGTAGTGGCCAGGCCTTTTTCATTGGCCAGGAGGCGCCGGTTCCGCTCTGGGAGTGGATCAACGGGCTTTTTGTCCGGCTCGGCATTCCGTCGGTGACAAGGAAGACGCCGCTGGCGGTTGCCTACGGGGCCGGGATGCTGCTGGAGGGGATCTATGGCGCGCTCGGCGCGGTCAATGAACCGCGCATGACCCGGTTTCTTGCCTGCCAACTGGCCAAATCGCATTGGTTCAGCCACCGCAAGGCGGAACAACTGCTTGGCTACCGTCCTTTGGTCAGCACGGAGGAAGGGCTTGAGCGGCTGGTGGCCTGGCTACGGGCGAGCGGGGGAGCGTGAGGATCAAACCTGGGCGGACTTGACGGGAAAGCGGCGTTATGAAAATTCGGCATCAATACTGCTCTGTTGAGCTCGTCATTTCAACGAGTGTAACGAGGAGAAATCTCCAGATCATAGGATGGGCGTGGGCGTAAACAACAAGAGGCCGCTCCTCTCGCCATGGCGGCTTATTTTTTTGCTTGCCCAAAAAAAAATCAATAAGAGGGCAACCGCGCCGCTGAGACGACCCCGGTCGCCAGGATGCGGAACCGGCGGGGCAAAAACTCTCTGCGCTCAAACAGTTTGCCTCTTTTGCCAAGAAAGAAAAAGGTTATTGGCATTGCATCGGAAACACGGTAGTGTAGCGGTTTTTTCGGCAAGGAAAAGGAACGCTCCCTATCCCGGGCCAATACCTTGCCCAATGCTGGCGGACCGGTCGAAAACTGCGTGGAACAGCCAGCAAACATAACGGAGAAATCCTATAAATCTTACTTAAAAAGATTTGACAGCCGAACCTTTTTTCAGTAGTTATCCGGAGCGGAAGATGAACCGCCATTCACAATTTTACCATATTTTTAGCAAGAAGGGGTAGTCGGTATGATTTCGGTTGATGTCACGCTGTTGATTCACATCATCAATATGATCGTGCTGATGTTCGTTCTCAATGCGATTCTCTATAAGCCAGTGCTGGGTATCCTTGAGAAACGGGCGCAAAAAATCGAATCGCTCAACGGCGACGTCGCGCAATTCGAGGAGAATGCCCGTCAGCGACAGGCCGAACTGGACAACAAGATGCGGGAAGCAAGCAATAAAGCGAAAAGAGCGCTTGACGGAGCCCGGGCGCAGGCCCAGACGGTGGGCGCCGAGAAACTGGCCGCCATTCGCAAGGAATCCGACAGCGTCAAAGAAAAGCAACTGACCGACCTCCGGGCGCAAGTCGAGGCGGCCAGAAAGGAGCTTCAGGGGAATGCCGAGGGTTTTGCCCAGGCAATGGCAGGAAAGATACTTGGAAGGAGTCTGGACGCATGAAAGATTGGAAGGCAACATTGCTGCCGATCCTGCTGGCGCTGCTGATCGGGGGCTTGCCGCTGGCGGTTGCGGTTGCGGCTGATGGCCCGGCAGTAGTCGACACCCATCAGGCTGTGGCCGCAGACCACGGAACCAATGCCGATACGCATGGCGATGCCCATGGCAGCAATCCGCTGTCGTGGGAAAAGCTGAAAGACCTGTTCTGGCGAGCAATCAATTTCGCGGCGCTTGTTATCATCCTGGTGAAATTCGGGGCCAAGCCGATCATGTCCAGTTTGAGCGGTCGGCAACAGCGAATCCGTGATGACCTGGACGATCTTACCGCTCGCCGCGACGAATCCGAGAGATCCTACAAGGCCTTCGAGGCCAAGCTGGCCGGCATGGAAAAGGAGATGGAGCTGATCGTTGCGCGAGCCATTGCCCAGGCCCAGGTGGAAAAAGAACGCATCCTGGCCGATGCCGAAAAGGCTGCGGACGATATCAAGCGCCAGGCAGAGACAGCGGTTCATGCCGAACTGGAAGACGCCAAGCGGCAACTCCGGGAGGAGATCGCGGAACAGGCGGCGGCCATGGCGGAAGCGTTGATCGTCAAGAACCTGACCCCGGCGGATCAGGTGGCGATCACGGAACAGTATCTTGAACGAGTGGGTGCGGTACAGTGAGACAGACAATACTGGCGCGTCGCTATGCAAAGGCGCTCTTTTCCTTGGGGAAAGAGCAGGGAAAAACGGAAGAGTACAGCGGCCAGCTCAAGGCAATCGCTGAACTGTATGCCGACGATGCGGCCGGGGTCAACGATGCCGTGACCAACCCGCTTTACCCGTTGGATGCCCGCGAGAAGGTCATGGTCAAAATCGCCGAGTCGGTGCAGGCCGACGTCATCCTGGCCAGTTTTCTCAAATTGCTCATCGCCAAGAAGCGGGCGGATATCCTCCCTGACATTGCCGACGCAATGCAGGCCATGGTGAATAAAGACCAGAATATTAGCCATGGCACCATTGTTTCCGCGGTCGAACTGGGTGGCGACTTGATGGCCAAGATTCAGGCCACGCTCGAAAAATTGACAGGAAACAAGGTGATACTTGAAACCCAGGTTGATCCGTCCATTATCGGCGGAATTATTGCCAAGGTTGGTGACTTGGTGCTGGACGGAAGTATTAAGACGCAACTTAATGGATTAAAGGAATCTATCAAGGGGAGAGAATAATCAATGCAGATCAAAGCAGAAGAAATCAGCCAGAT